>NZ_JALAHB010000025.1 GCF_022712115.1 Brevibacterium sp.
CCTCCCCGCACTTCGGGTGTGCCCGCCGGGGGGTGCGGGCCGGGTGCCCCGGGTGCGGGGTACCCGGGCCGCCCCGCGTCCGGGCCGTTCGATCTGCCCCTCCCGGCGCCTCGTTTGCCGGGGAACCGTGCCTCAGTCGTCGGAGGAGGTGGACTCCACCTGCTGCGAGATGACGTCCATGACGGAGGAGTCGGCCAGGGTGGAGGCGTCGCCCACCGTCCGGTTCTCCGCCACGTCCTTGAGGAGGCGCCGCATGATCTTGCCGGAGCGGGTCTTGGGCAGCTCGTCCACGACGTGCACGCGCTTGGGCTTGGCGATGGGACCGATGTCCGCGCCCACGTGCGCCCGCAGCTCCTCCGAGATGCCCTCCCGCGCCTCGACCCCCTGGCGGAGGATGACGAAGGCGATGACGGCCTGGCCGGAGGTCTCGTCCGCGGCGCCCACCACCGCGGCCTCGGCCACAGCATCGTGCGCCACCAGCGAGGACTCGATCTCCGCGGTGGAGAGGCGGTGACCGGAGACGTTCATGACGTCGTCGACCCTGCCGAGGAACCAGATGTCTCCGTCCTCGTCGTACCGCGCGCCGTCACCGGCGAAGTACGTGTTCTCGAAGCGCGACCAGTAGGTGTCCTTGAAGCGCTGCGGATCGCCGTACACGCCGCGCAGCATGGCGGGCCAGGGCTCCGTGATGACGAGCAGACCGGGATCCGTGCCCGCGATGTCCGCGCCCTCGTCGTCCACCACCTTGACCTCGACGCCCGGGATGGCCCGCTGTGAGGAGCCCGGCTTGGTGGCGACCACTCCGGGCATGGGTGCGATCATGTGCGCACCGGTCTCCGTCTGCCACCAGGTGTCCACGATGGGGCAGCGGCCTCCGCCGATCACCCGGTGGTACCAGAGCCATGCCTCGGGGTTGATGGGCTCTCCCACGCTGCCCAGCAGACGCAGCGAGGACAGGTCGTACTGCGCGGGGATGTCCTCGCCCCACTTCATGCAGGTGCGGATGGCGGTGGGAGCGCAGTAGAGAGTGGTGACCCCGTACTTCTCGATGACGCTCCACCAGCGGCCCTTGTCCGGCGTGTCCGGGGTGCCCTCGTACATCACCTGGGTGGCACCCGCGGAGAGCGGGCCGTAGACCACATAGGAGTGACCCGTCACCCAGCCCACGTCCGCCGTGCACCAGAAGACGTCCGTCTCCGGCTTGAGGTCGAAGCTTGCGAACATCGAGTAGGTGGCCTGGGTGAGGTAGCCGCCCGAGGTGTGGAGGATGCCCTTGGGCTTCCCCGTGGTGCCCGAGGTGTAGAGGATGAAGAGGGGGTTCTCTGCCTCGAAGGCCTCGGCCTCGTGCTCGGCGGGCGCCGCTGCGAGGAGCTCGCTCCACTTCTTGTCGCGGCCCTCCGTCCAGTCCACCTCCTGTCCCGTGCGCTCGACGACGACGACGTGCTCCACCGGAGTGTCGCCGCCGGCCACGGCCTCGTCAACGGCGGGCTTGAGGCTCGAGGGCTTGCCGCGCCGGAACCCTCCGTCCGCGGTGATGACGACCCGGGCCTCGGCGTCCATGATCCTGGACTTCAGCGCATCCGAGGAGAACCCGCCGAAGACCACGGAGTGCGCTGCTCCCAGCCGGGCGCAGGCGAGCATGGAGATGGCCGCCTCCGGGATCATGGGGAGGTAGATGGCGACGCGGTCGCCCTTGCGCACGCCGAGGCTCGCGAGCATGTTCGCGGCCTTCTTCACCTCGTCCGTGAGCTGGGCGTAGGTGAATGTGCGGGTGTCGCCGGGCTCGCCCTCGAAGTGGAGCGCCACGCGCTCGCCGTTGCCCGCCGCCACGTGACGGTCCAGGCAGTTGTGCGCGACGTTGAGCCGTCCGTCCGCGAACCACCGGGCGAAGGGCGGGTTCGTCCAGTCGAGCGTCTGGGTGAAGGGGGTGTCCCAGTCCAGGAGCGTGCGCGCCTTCTCCGCCCAGAACCCCAGCCGGTCCTCACGCGCGCGCTCGTACTCCTCCGCCTGCACATTCGCGGCGGCGGCGAAGTCCGCGGGCGGCGGGAAGGTGCTCTGCTCGTGGTCGTGCTCGACTGCGTTGCGTCCAGCCGTATCAGTCATGAATTCCTCCGGCTTCTTCGATGGAGTGGCCGCGCAGCGGGTGCGCGGGAACTGTTCCGTCTGCGCGAGAAACATTACCTGACGAGGTGATGCGCCCCACAGCTCCTGAGACTTGCGTAAGAACTGTTCGCCCGGCGATGCATCCGGCCGCGGTGCGGATGCAATGATGGGATGAACACAAGGGCAAATACCGTGCCGATCACCTGCGAAAGTCGCAGGGGAATAAGGAGTACCGATGAGCATGCCCAACCAGCCCCAGTACGGCTCGGGCTCTCAGCAGTGGGGGCAGGAGGGCACCGGGAGGCCGGACCTCGGTCAGGACGGCGCACAGCAGCAGGGCTATGGTTCGCAGTCCCAGGGATACGGCGCGCAGCCGGAGGGTTACGGCGCGCAGCCGGACCCCTACGCGCAGCAGCCCCACTCCGCGCAGGAGTTCGGAGGCCAGGCGTACGGGCAGGCCCCTCAGGCCTACGGTTCGCAGCCGGCCTACGGCGTGCAGTCGCCGGCACAGGAGTACGGCTCGCAGCCGCAGGGCTTCGGCGCGGATCCCCAGGGCTACGGCCAGCAGGGCTACGGTGCTCCGCAGGCCTACGGCCAGCAGGGTGGCGCGTCCTACGATCCGCAGGGCTACGGCCAGGACGCTCAGGCGCAGGCCGCGCAGGCCGCGCAGCAGCCGTACGGCCAGGAGGCCTACGGCCAGCAGGGCTATGACCCGCAGGCGTACGCCGCGCAGCAGCCGGGATACGGCCAGCAGGCCTACGCCGCGCCTGCCAGGGCCAAGGCCCCCGGAACGATCGCAGGTCCGCTGAGCCTGCGCGATCTGGCGCTGTTCGCCGCGGCGCTGTTCGCCATCATCGCGGTGTCCACGCCGTTCCACAGGTTCGGCGACGAGTACTTCGGCGTGACTCCCATGTGGATCTGGCACTGGGGCTTCCTCTCGGTGGGCCTCCTGGTCCTCGGCGTGCTGCCGCTGCTCGCCGCGGCGGTCCTCGCGCTCCTGCAGAAGGTGGTGACCGGATTCCCGGCGCGGATCGGCTCGCTCAGCGTCGACCAGGTCATCTCCGTCCTCGCCTCCGTCTCCTTCGCCATGAACCTCGTGCATCTCGTGACGATGGCGACCTCGTTCCACATCGGCGCGTTCTTCGTGTTCTTCGGTTCGCTCATCGCCTTCTTCTTCGGCGTCCTCACGTTCCTCCCCTTCCTCTCCGCGGAGTTCGACGCCAGGCCCGAGGCCGTGGCCCACGCCAAGGCCCGCCCGGCCGCCGGTGCCTCGACGGGCGTGGGCGCGGCTGCGGGTGCGACGGCTGCCGGTGCAGCCATCGGCGCGGGTGCAGCCGCTGCGGGCGCGCAGGCCCACGGCTCGCAGGGACAGGCCTACGGCTCGCAGCCGCAACAGTACGGTTCCCAGCCCCAGGCCTACGGCGCAGTTCCCCAGACGGACGGCGAGCAGCATTCCGGTGCGGACGCCCAGTTCCAGCAGTACGGTTCCCAGCCCCAGGCCTACGGCTCGCAGCCTCAGGCCTCGTTCGGTGAGCAGGGCCAGTACGGCTCGGCCCCTCAGGCGTTCGGCTCCCAGGGGCAGACCCACGGAGAGCAGTTCGGCCAGGAGGCACCGCAGTACGGTTCGCAGCCGCAGGCCTACGGCGTCGCGCCGGAGCAGGCGGTCGCGCCGGAGCAGGCGCAGGGAGAGACGCAGTCCAGCACGGCGGACGGTCAGGCCTACCTGGGCGACGGGTCCGCCGAGGCTCCCTCCTATTCCCAGGCGGAGCCCACGCAGGCCTTCGCCGCCGGTGCGTTCGGCGAGCCCGCGCCCGCTCCGGGGTCCGCTCCGCAGCAGTCGTGGCCGGACAGCTCCGGTCAGCCGGAGGGCTCCGGCCAGTACGGTGCGGGTGCATCGGACACGGGTGCCGAGGCGTCCGGACAGGATGCGTTCGCCGCCCGGGCCGAGGACCCGGAGGTCGCGAACCCGGCCACCGCCACCGGTGAGGTTCCGCTCGTGGAGCAGGAGAGCACGTCTCCGGAAGCTGGCACGGCAGATCCCGCCGCGGACACCTCGGCAGCGGCCTCCGGTGCGGTCGACCCCTCCGCCGGCACCGGGCAGCCCCAGGCCGAGGCTGCGGACGGCGCCGCTCCGGCGGACTCCGGGCAGCACTCGGGCTCCGCGCCGAACCCGTTCGCCGCGTTCGCGGCCGCACCGTTCGAGTCCTCGACGGAGACCCCGGAGAGGGGCTCGCAGGGCGCTGAGGAGCACCAGGGAACCGCGGATCCGCACGCGGATGCCGCATTCCGTGGGGCAGACGCCGCCGCGGCAGCGGGCCCCTCCGCAGCCGCCGATCCCTCGGCAGGCGAGGACGCGACCAGCTCGGCGGGAACCCGGCTGCGCGGTGCGGAGCCGGCCGGGGACTCCCCGGACGAACCCACACAGTGGTTCAGGGCGGCGGACAGCGGCGCGGGTGCTCACGCAGCCGAGCAGGCAGCGGTGACGCCGGAGGAGACCGGTGCCGGTGAGGCACAGGCGGCACCCGCATACGAGTCCGGTGAGCCCACCCAGGCGTTCAGCCCGCTGCACGCGCAGGCGGAGAACGGCGCTGCACAGGCAGAGGCTGCCCCGGCGCAGCAGGAGCCGGTTGCCCAGGCGCCTGTGAACCAGATGTTCTGGTTCGCGGTCCCGGAGCCGCGTCCGGCCGTGGACGCGGTCACGGGGCAGGAGCTCTTCACCGTCACACCGGGCGAGTGGTTCCTGGCGCTCGAGGACCACGGCACCTTCTTCAAGGTCCGTGACTCCCGCGGTGCGGAGGGCTACCTCAACAACGTGGAGAACATCACGCGCGGCTGAGACCCCGGTCGTGCGCCGCTCCGCCCCGGATGCTCCTCGGAGCTCCGGGGCGGAGCCGTGTCCGCGGGGTGCAGGGCGTCCCAGGCCGTCCTGACTCCGGGTCACAATTCACCGCGGTGGAGGCGGGCACTCTGCGTCACACCGGTACCGGCCTTGCCTGCGGCCGTCCACAGGTGCATGGGAGGCCATTCACCTCCGTCAGCGGGGGCCGCAGGGTGAGGACATGTCTCGCATCGCACTCATCTCGCAGCTGCCCAGTCTCATGGAGCAGTGCTCCGCCCTCGCGGACGGTGCCGGCGTCCCGCTCGACGTGACCGCGCCCTCCGGCGGGGGCTGGCAGGACGCGGTCCTCGTCCTGGTGGGGGAGGACGTGGTCGAGGCGCCCGCCGGCATCGCCGCGCCCATCGTCCTGATCGGACATTCGGCGGCGGAGGTGTGGAGGAGCGCGGCCCGGATGGGCGCCGAGCACGTCGCACTCCTGCCGGATGCGGCCGAGTGGCTGACCCAGCGCATGATCTCCGCGGTGGAACCGCCCGCGGCTCCGGCCACCACCGTGGGAGTGGTGCCCGGTGCGGGAGGGGCGGGGGCCTCCGTGCTGGCGGCGGCGCTGGCCATGCGCGCACAGCAGGACGGTCTGCGCACGGTGCTTGTGGACGCCGACCCGCTCGGTGGCGGCATCGATCTCCTGCTCGGTGCTGAGACGGCCGACGGTCTGCGCTGGCCGGAACTCACGGAGTCGAAGGGGCGTCTGCGGCCGTCCGCCCTCGTGCACGCGCTCCCCCAGGTCGAGGGTCTCGCACTCCTCTCCTGGGACCGCACGGTGGCCGAGGAGCAGCCGCCGGAGGTCTTCGACACCGTGCTCGCCGCCGTGCAGACGGCCTTCGACCTCGTGGTGGTCGACCTGCCGCGGCACGCGCCTCTCAGCAGTGTGCGGATCTGCCACCATCTGCTCCTCCTCGCTCCCGCGCGGGTGCGCGCGGCAGTGGCGGCGGCCCGCGTGGCCGCCCGGCTGCGCGGCGTGCATCCGGGAGTGGGTCTGGTGGTGCGCAGCCCGGAGCGTGGCGGGATCAGCGCGGAGGACATCGCCGGGGCGATCGGCGTGCGGCTGCTGGCCCAGCTCCGGGACGACCGGGGTCTCGCCGGGCGTGCCGATCGCGGAGAGGGTCTGCTGGGCTCGCGGCGGTCGTCGCTGAGCGCCGCGGCGGGAGCACTCCTGGGGGAGTGGTTCACGGACGGGGCACCCGGGGGGCGGGCCGGTGGGGGAACCGGCGGCGGAGAGAAGCACCCGGCTGTTCCCGGGGGAGTCGGTGGCGCGGGAGACGGTCCTGGTGGATCCGGGACGGGGGAGGAGGCGTTCGCGCATCGTCGCGGCCCGCGTCTGCGCGGCAGGCGCCCGCCCGGCCCGGATCTTCCGGGCCCACGCCCGAGAGCCGCGGCCGGGAGGCGAGGATGAGCGCGGGAGGGCATGCCGCCTCGGCGGCGGGGAGCGGATGGCTGGACCCGAGCCTGGTGGCGCAGGTGCGTGACGACCTCCTCGACCACCCGGGTCCGCGCACGGAGGCCGCCGTGGCCCAGGCCGTGCGGCGCACGGGGCGCGTGCTGGGGTCCGCGGCGATGCTGGAGCTGGTGGGCAGGCTCACCGCGCAGCTCTCCGGAGCGGGACCGCTGCAGTCGCTCCTCGACAGGCCGGGCGTCACCGATGTCTTCGTCAACGGCCCGCAGGAGGTGTGGGCGGACGCCGGCGGCGGGATGGAGCCGGTGGCGATGAGCCTGGGCGCGGAATCGGACGTGCGGGCGCTGGCGGTGAGGCTCTCGGCGCTGGGAGGGCGCAGGCTCGACGATTCCTCACCCCTCGTCGACGTGCGCCTGCCGGACGGCATCCGGCTCAACGCCGTCATCCCGCCGCTGTCCGGGGAGACCACCGTCATGAGCTTCCGCGTGCCCCGCGCGCGGGGCTTCACACTCGAGGAGCTGCAGGCGGACGGGTTCGTGCCGCCGGCGCTGGTCTCGCTGCTGGAGGAGACCCTGGCGCGGCGCTCGAACTTCCTCATCTCAGGTGGCACCGGATCCGGAAAGACCGCGCTCCTCGGCGCAATGCTCTCCGGTGCGGATCCCGGCCAGCGGATCATCGCGGTGGAGGACTCCCGCGAACTCGTGATCGCCCATCCCCATGTGGTGCAGCTCGCCTCCCGCCAGGCCAATGTGGAGGGCAGCGGCGAGGTGCCCATGAGCATGCTGGTGCGCAACGCCCTGCGGATGCGACCGGACCGGCTGGTGGTGGGAGAGGTGCGCGGTGCGGAGGTGCGGGACATGCTCACGGCGCTGAACACGGGCCACGAGGGCGGATGCGGGACGGTCCACGCCAACACGTGCGCCGCCGTGCCCGCACGGCTGGAGGCGCTGGGAGCGCGCGCCGGGATGAGGGCGGCGGCCGTGCACGCACAGGCCGCCGCGGCGCTCGACCTCCTCGTGCACCTGCGC
>NZ_JALAHB010000264.1 GCF_022712115.1 Brevibacterium sp.
ACCCCCGCCCGCGGGCGCCGTCCCCTCGCCGGCCTCGGCACCCTCCTGCGCCTCATGCTGCGCCGTGACCGCATCCGCCTCACGGTGTGGGTGCTGGGCGCCGGGCTCCTGGGCTTCTACTTCGCCCACGCCATCCAGACCATCGCCGAGGACGAGGAGCAGCTGCGCAGCCTCGCCGGCCTGTACGCGGATCCCATCGGACGGATGATGGTGGGGCCTGGCTTCGGCATGGACGCACCCACGCACGCGCGCTTCTACGCCGCCGGCTACGCGCTCTTCCTCTACATCCTCGTGGCCCTCATGAGCATCTTCACGGTGGTGCGCCACACGCGGGCGGAGGAGCAGACCGGCCGCGCCGAGCTCCTCCGCGCCGGTCCCGTGGGCCGGCACGCCACACTCGCCGCCGCACTCCTCCTGGTGACGGCCGCGAACCTCGGCGCGGCCGCACTCATCGCCGCCGGTGCCCTCACCGCCGGCTACGAGACCGAGGGCTCGCTCCTCGTCGCCGCGACCTCGGCCGCGGTGGGTCTCCTCTTCGCCGGGGCGGCGGCGGTGACTGCGCAGCTGAGCGAGTCCTCGCGCCGGGCCTCGGCGATGGCGGGCGGGCTGCTGGGGCTGGCCTACCTCATCCGCATGGGCGGGGATTCCGCCGAGGTGGGCGGCAGCGCACTCTCCTGGGCCTCCCCGCTGGGCTGGTCGCAGCAGACCGCGCCCTATGTGGACGACCTGTGGTGGCCGCTGGCGCTGCTGGGCGGTGGTGCGGTGCTCCTGGCGCTGCTGGGCTTCCTGCTCTCCACCCGGCGCGATGTGGGTGCGAGCCTGCTGCCGGCCCGCCTGGGCAGGGCCGAGGCCCGGCCCGTCCTCGGCACTCCGCTGGGTTTGGCGGCTCGCACGCTGGCCGGCGGTCTGCGGGGCTGGGGCATCGCCCTGGTGCTGGCCGCACTGATGTTCGGCGCCTACGCCCAGTCGATGGTGGACGCGGCGGACTCGCTGCCTGAGGAGATGGCGCAGATCTTCGCCGGCGAGGACCTCATGCGCGGCTACCTGGCCTACATCGCGCTGTTCATGGGCGTGTTCGTGGCCGCGGCCGGGGTGGGCGCCCTCCAGCAGATGCGCGGCGAGGAGGTCCGCGGGCGGGCTGAGTACGGCCTGTCCGCACCGGTGAGCCGTACGACGTGGCTGGGTGCGCACCTGACGGTCATCGCAGGCGGGCTCCTCCTCATCCTCGCCCTGGTGGGAGCGGCGATGGGCGTGGGCGCCGGGCTGTCCCTCGAGGTCGAGGGCTGGTCGCACTTCCGGGACCTCTTCCTCGCCGGCCTCCTGCAGGCACCGGCGGTGCTGGCTGCTGTGGGGATCGTCGCCGCGCTGCTGGGCTGGCTGCCGCGCCTAGCCGGTGCGGTGGGCTGGGTGCTGGTGGGGTTCGGCGGCGTGATGTCGACCTTCGGCTCACTCCTGGACCTGCCCGAGGCCGCCCAGGACCTCAACCTGTTCGGCCATCTCGCGGAGTACCCCGTCGAGGAGGTCGAGTGGGTGCCGGTGCTCTGGCTGCTGGCGATCGCGGCGCTGGGTATGCTGCTGGGCCTGCTCGGCTGGCGCCGCCGCGAGGTGGGCCGGGTGGGAGGGGCGGGGAGGTGCCGTGAGGTGGAACGGGCGGTTGCAGCGCAGGGAGTGGAATGGGCGCCAGCGGGAAGCAGCAGCGATGGCTTCCGGGGGGAACCGCAAGAGCGGTCGTCCCTCACGCTCCGGACAGATACCAGGGGTCCACCTCGGCCGTAGCGGTCTTCTGTCCTGTCGGGGAGAGGATGTGGCCGTAGAGCTTGTACTGGCGCAGGACGATCTGACGGTCGGCGATGGTGACCTCGGGAAACGCGGCCGTCAGCCTTCGGGTGAACGAGTAGAGGTCTTTGGCCGTGTGCAGGGCCGTGGTGAGCATGAGGTTCGTCATTCCGGCGATCGCCGCACACGACCGCGTCTCCTCCCAGTTCACCAGATCGCGACCGACCTGTTCGATGGCGGCCTCGGGCACATCGATCCACAGGATCGCCCCTGACTGCCAGCCCGCCAGGCTGCGGGCCAGATCGCAGCGGAACTCCACGTCTCCGGAATTGACCAGGTAGTTGATCCTCCGCTGCACGCTGCGCTGGCTGATCCCCAGCCTCTCGGCCAGCACCGACGTGGGCGTTCTCGCATCGACGGCCAGCAGCGAGAACAGACGGCGGTCCGTCCGGTCGAAGTCGTGGGTGGCGGTGGATCTCTTCGATTCAGGCTGGACCTTCTCCGCCTCCCGGCGGCTCAGGACCTTCAGCCGCCATTGCCGCGAGCTGTCGAAGACGCGGGTGGCGATGTTCGTGCGAATCTTCCGTATCCCCGGGACGCTCGGCAGGATGGAGACGACGTATTCGGACAGCGCCATCTCGCTCGGGGCGAAGACGGCGCACCACAGTGTCAGTTCCCCGCTGAGATGCTGCACGGTGACGACATGGGGCTGAGCGAAGAGCCAGTCGACGATTCCCCGCCACCGGTCCACCTCGCAGTCGATCTGGATATAGGCGACGGTGATCTGCGAGGTCTGGGTCGAGCCCGGCATGACGGTGGTCCATGCCGCGCCGGATGCCTTCAGGCGGTTCCAGCGCCGTGCGATGGTGCTGGCATCGGCGTCGAGAACGGCACTCAGCTCGCCCCAGCTGATCCGCGGGTTGATCTGCATGGCATCGACCAGCGCCATATCTTCCTCCGACAGGAGCATCGCACCCGCGGTGTCGCGTTCCGGCATGAATGCATCATCACAGACGCATATGTGCGTTTCAAGGGTCAGTTCCGGCGACGTCAATAGCCTGACCCCATGGCAGACCATGACCGCGATCACACCAGCGCACCAGCGCCCATCCGCGTCGCCGCCACCGGCGACAGCTTCGTCACACGCCTCATCAACACCGGGAACCCCGGGCTGCAGAAGATCTCCGGCCTCATCGGCGACTGCGATGCGCGCTTCACGAACTTCGAGACGACCGCGCACTGCGATCACGGGTATCCCGCAGCAGTCAGCGGAGGCACCTGGGCGATCGCAGACCCCCGCGTCATCACCGGTCTCACCGGTCTCGGATTCAACATGATGGCGACGGCGAACAACCATGCCATGGACTATTCAGCGGACGGGCTCCTGGCCACGGCGGAGAACCTCGACCGCGCCGGCGTGGTCTACGCCGGCACCGGGAAGGACTTGTCCGCCGCCTCCGCGCCCGCCTATCTGGAAGGCCCCCGCTCGCGGATCGGGCTGGTGGCACTGTCGACGACTTTCGACAAGTCGTGGGTCGCCGGGCACCAGCGTCGCGATATGCGAGGCCGCCCAGGCGTCAACGTCGTCGGCCATGATCGCGTCCACACGGTCACATCCGGGCAGCTGGAGAATCTGCGGGAAGTCGCACAGGAGTCCGCGGTCAACGCCGCATTCGACCATTCGGTGGCCAACGGCTACAGCCGACCGTGGGATGACAGCAAGGGCCTGTACTTCGGCGGGCTCGTGTTCACCTCGGACACAGGCCCGCAGACCACTGCGGATGCCGCCGACAGAGCGCGGCTCGAGGCTTCCGTTCGCAGGGCCCGCCGGGAATCCGACTACGTCATCGTCAGCGTTCATGCCCACGAGATGTGCGGGAGCGACATCGAGCGCCCTGCCGAGTTCGTCGAGGAGAGCTGCCGCGCAGCGATCGAGGCCGGTGCCGATGCCGTCGTCGGGCACGGCCCGCACATAGTCCGCGGCATCGAGATCTACAAGGGCCGCCCCATCTTCTACAGCCTGGGCAACTTCATCTTCGAGAACGAGACGGTGTCCCAGCTGCCGGCCGACTTCTATCAGACCCAGGGTCTCAGCGACGAGCATGACGTCAGCCAGGCGCTGGCTGCCCGGAGCGCGGACTGGACGAAGGGCTATGCAGTCGATCCGGCCATCTGGACCTCGGTCATCGCCGTGTGGGAGGACTCGGGCGACACTCTCGACATCAGGCTCCACCCCATCGACCTGGGATGGGGACAGGCGCACTACCGGCGCGGACTTCCCTCCCTCACCACGGACACCGGGGTGCTCGAGAAGCTCAAAGAGCTCTCGGCGGTCTACGGCACGACGATCACGATCGAATCAGGCGTGGGACACATCCGTGTGAACCGATGCGACACCCGATGACCCCCTGCGCCGCCCGGCATCACGTATGCACCGAAAGGAAAGAGCGATGAGGCGACAGACACTCCTCGCAGGACTCGCTGGGCTTCTCGTCCTCATCCTGGGCACCGGCTGCACCGCGGCACTGTCACACGGCGATCACGGCGACCGGCTGGATATCGCCCTCGGATCGCAGCCGACGAACCTCGATGAACAGACCCTGACCGGCTCTCCGACCAAGGTCACGATGCGGAACGTCTTCGAAACCCTCGTCACCACTGATGCCCAGAACGAGGTCGTCCCCGTGCTGGCGGAGAGCTGGACGATCAGCGATGACGGGAGGACCTACACATTCAAGCTGCGCGAGGGCGTGAAGTTCCACACCGGCGAAGAGATGACCTCCGAGGACGTCGTGGAATCGATGAATCGGTGGATCGGCCTCTACCAGGTCGCCCAGGCGACCATGGGAGAGGATGCGCACTTCGTCGAGGACGGCAAGTACACCGTCAAGCTCCTGCTCGAGGAACCCTCGATCGGCGTCCTGGGGCTGCTCGCCACCCACAAGCAGTTCCCCTCCATCATGCCGGCCGAGATCGTCAGGGATGCGGACCCGACAGGCGTCACGGAATTCATAGGGACCGGTCCGTACGAGTTCGTCGAATGGAAGAAGGACCAGTACATCCACATGACGCGATTCGACGACTACGAGAGCCCACCGGGCGAGCCGTCGGGAATGGCGGGTACGCGGGAGCCGCTGATGAAGGACCTCTACTTCCACATTGTCACCGACCCCGCCACGCAGCTCGCCGGACTGCAGACCGGTCGCTACGACATCGCCCCCGATGTCAGCCCGGATGCCTACGAATGGCTGAAGTCGGCACCGGAGTTCGCCCTGACGACCTACACCACCGGCGACCTCGTCTTCGCGTTCAACTTCACGAGTCCGGTGATGGAGGACGAGCTCATCCGCAAGGCCGTCCAGATCGGCACCAGCTCCTCCGACATCATGGACGTCGCCATGGGGGACAGCGACCTCTACGAACTCAAGGCCGGGTACATGGCCACAGAACAGCTGGCCTGGGAGACCGACGCCGGGAAAGACACCTATGACAAGCGCGACGTCGATCTGGCGAAGAAGTACATCGAGGAATCCAGCTACGCCGGTCAGCCGATCAGGATCCTCACCTCGCGTGACGACCTGTACCAGTACAAGGGCTCCGTCGTCCTGCAGGAGCAGCTGAAGGCCCTCGGCTTCGACGTCACCCTCAGAGCCGTCGAATGGGCCACCTACAGCGCGCTGTCGAAGGACGAGGGCTCGTTCGACATCGTCGCCGCTGGTGTCACGCCGGTCACGGATCCCACGCAGATCTCGTATCTGGGCACGGACTGGACGTTCGCCGAATCGCCCCGGGTGCGGGACGACCTCCAGAAGATCAAGATCGCGAGCTCGCAGGCCGAGGCTCTCGAGATCTGGGAGGAGACGCAGAAGTATCTGCGCGAGGAATACGTTCCGGTCCTCATGGCCGGGGAGTTCAAGGGCCTCGCGGCGACGAGGGAGGACATCGAGGGCTTCACAGCCCAGTACGGCCCCATCGTCTGGAACACCGAGGCGACGTCATGAGCCCGGAGGGAATCCACCGGATCAGACCGGCCATCACCTCACAAGAAGGGTGTGGAAAGCAATGGTGACCTTCATTCTCCGCCGGGTGCTGAGCCTGATCCCGGTGCTTCTGACCGTCTTCGTCGTCGTCTTCCTCATCCTTCATCTCGCACCCGGCTCCCCCGCCTCCGTGATGCTGGGTGAGGAGGCGACGCAGGAGGACATCGCCGCGCTGAACGCTGAGCTCGGCCTCGACCGTCCTCTCGTGGCCCAGTTTCTGTCGTGGTCCGGCGGTGCGCTCACCGGGGATCTGGGGACGTCGTACTTCCTCGGCATGCCCGTGACACAGGCCATCGTCGAACACATCAGCCCGACATTCGGGCTCGCGGTGATCGCAGAGATCATCGCCATCGTGATCGCCATCCCCCTGGGCGTGCTTGCTGCCAGGAGGCGCGGCTCGCACACCGACCGCACGATACTCGCCGGGTCGCTGCTGGGGATCTCGGTTCCCAGCTTCCTGCTCGCGCTCTTCCTCCTGCTGATCTTCGGGGTGTGGCTGCGCTGGCTGCCGGTCGGGGGCTACGAGCCCTTGTCCAGCGGTTTCACAGTCTGGCTGGCATACCTCATCCTGCCCGCCGTGGCGCTGGCCGCCATGCAGGCAGCACTCGTGACCAGGATGTGCCGCTCCTCGATGATCGACGTGCTCCAGGTCGAGTACATCGCGCTGGCACGGGCGAAGGGCTTGAAGGAATCGAAGGTCCTGTTCAAACACGCGCTGCGCAACGGGTTCCTCCCCGTGCTCACCGTCCTCGGCCAGGGTCTCGGGGCGCTCATCACCGGAGCGGTCGTCACGGAGACGATCTTCACCATTCCGGGTTTGGGGACCCTGGTCGTCAACTCGATCATGCACCGGGACTTCCCAGTGGTACAGGGTGTGGTGCTCTTCACCACAGTCGTATTCGTCCTGGTCAATCTGCTCGTCGACATCCTCTACGGGGTACTCGACCCGCGAATCAGCGTCACGGCGAAGAAGTAGGGAGGACCGGGCATGGATACCACCCGTCATTCACCACTCGACGAGCAGCAGCTCGAGGAACGAGGCCGCGCACTCGCGCGCCGGCAACGGGAGCGCAATCTGCGCAGGATTCTCGACAACCCGATGCTGATGATCGGCGCAGTCGTGATGGTCGTGCTCATCGTCGTCGCCGTCGTCGGACCGTGGCTCTCGCCGTACACGCAGTTCCAGCTGCAGATCGAGGACAAGCTCACCGGCCCCAGCGCACGCCATTGGCTCGGCACCGACGACTTCGGACGGGATCTGGCCACCCGGCTCTTCCACGGGTTGCGCACCTCCCTCGCCATCGGTCTCGCCGTCACGGTGCTCTCAGCTCTGGCTGGGACGGCGATCGGCCTCGTCTCCGCGTACTTCAGGCGGGTCGACGGAGTCCTCATGCGAGTGATGGACGGCCTCATGTCCTTCCCCAGCATCCTCCTGGCCATCTGCCTGATGGCGGCCTTCGGCGCAAAGATCGAGAATGTCATCATCGCGCTCACGATCGTCTTCATCCCGCACATGGCCCGTGTCGTCAGGTCTGCGGCGGTCAGCGTGAATGAGGAGATGTTCATCGACGCGGTGCAGTCGCAGGGAGCCTCCTCCCTGCGGATCATCCTGCGACACGTGCTCCCCAACATCGTCTCCCCCATCGTCGTCCAGGCGACTTTCATCTTCGCCGACGCCATCATCACCGAGGCCTCGCTCAGCTTCCTCGGGGCAGGGGTGCCGCCACCGGGTGCCAGCCTGGGGAGCATCCTCCAGGACGGCAAGGCGCTGATCTTCGCCTCGTGGTGGATCGTCGTCTTCGCCGGACTGATCACGATCCTGTGTGTGTTCGGGCTCAACTTCCTGGGCGACGGCCTCCGGGACCATTTCGACCCGCGCAGCGGCAAACGCCGTACGGTGGCTGGCCTGGCGAAGGGTCAGATCCTCCGCGTCGTCGGGGTCGGAGGACGGAGCGGGAGCACACCGCCCGATGCCGGGTCGCAGGCAGAGACCCCGGCGGCCCAAGCGAATGCCGAGGCGGAGATCCATACCGATGTGAAGGGCAGGGCCGGCCATGGCGAATAACGTTCTTGAGGTCAAGGGGCTCTCGTCGTGGTTCGCGACCGAGAACGGCGACGTCAAGGTCATCGACGATGTGAGCTTCTCGATCGCCGAAGGCGAGATCTTCGGCCTCGTCGGCGAGTCCGGATCGGGCAAGAGCGTGACATCGCGTTCGATCATCCGTCTGCTGCCGGAGGACGGTTCGACCGCCTATGAGGGCTCCATCCTGGTCGAGGGCACCGACGTTCTCAGGATCTCCGAAAGCCGGATGAGGGCCATGCGCGGCAATGAGATCGCCATGGTCTTCCAGGACCCGATGAGTGCCCTCAACCCGGTCTACACGATCGGCGATCAGATCATGGAATCGATCCTCACACACCGCAGAGTGGGAAAGGCCCAGGCCCGGAAGCTGACGATCGAGACTCTCGACGCAGTGGGCTATCCGTCGCCTGAGCAGGCACTGTCGAAGTACCCGCACCAGCTCTCGGGCGGCATGCGCCAGCGTGTGGTCATCGCGATCGCCGTGGCCTGCCGGCCCAAGCTCCTCATCGCCGACGAACCGACTACCGCGCTGGACGTGACCACGCAGAAGCAGATCGTCGATCTGATCCTCGACCTGTCGCAGAGGTTCGGCATGGCGGTGCTCTTCATCTCCCACGACCTCAATCTCGTTGCCGACATCAGCAACCGGGTCGCGGTGATGTACCACGGACGCATCGTCGAGCAGGGCACCGTCGAGTCGATCTTCGATCACCCGCAACGGGCATACACCAAGGGGCTGATCTCGTGCATACCGCCGCTTCACCGAGCCGTGCCGGAGGAGCTGGCGACGGTTCCGGCGAATCTCGACGAATTCGGCGACCTCGGACCGGCCAAGGAGGGACGATGAACGATCACGCAACAGCGAGACCCCTGCTGCGGGTGCGAGACCTGTCCAAGACGTTCAAGGTCACCAGGCGCGAGGGGATCCTCTCCCGTCGCGGCACCGTCAAGGCCGTCGAGGGCGTGTCCCTGGAGCTCGAGCGGGGCCGCTCTCTGGGCATCGTCGGCGAATCCGGCAGCGGCAAGTCCACTCTCGCACGGTGCGTTCTCCGGCTGGAGGAGGTCAGCACCGGCTCCGTGGAGTTCGATGGCGACGACACCGTGTCTATGAGCTCCAGCGCTCTCAAGCAGTTCCGCAGACGAGCCCAGATGGTGTACCAGGATCCGTACTCCTCGCTGAACCCGCGCCAGCGCATCGGCGATGCGGTCATGGAACCTCTGACCGTCCACGGCCTCGGTGCACCGGGCAGTCGCCGCGACCTCATGTTCGCGATGCTCGAGCGCATGGGCCTGTCCGCGGATTTCGCCTACCGCTTCCCGCATGAGCTCTCCGGCGGCCAGCGACAGAGGGCCGGAATCGCCCGAGCCCTCATCAGCGGGCCGGAGATGATGGTCTGCGATGAAGCGGTCTCTGCTCTGGATGTCTCGGTGCAGGCCCAGATCCTCAATCTCCTCAAACGACTGCAGCGGGAGGAGCAGCTGGCGTACCTGTTCATCACCCATGACATCGGCGTGGTCCGCTTCATCGCAGACGATGTGATCGTCATGCACAAGGGATCAGTCGTCGAAACCGGGGCGGTCGAAGACGTGATCGACAATCCGCAGCACGAGTACACGAAGAAGCTCATCGCAGCCATCCCGACCGGGAGCGAGAGACGAGGACACGCCGCATGACTCCTCTGGATCCCTCCCTGACCCAGGCACGCCTGGGACGAACGCTCGATGTCCTGGTCGACGACCTGGAGCTGCCGGGGATCAGCGTCGCCTGCACCCTGCCCGGAGGTGAGCGCTTCCGGTTCAATCACGGTTGCCGCGCCGATGCCCCCGGAGAGCCGATCGACAACGACTCGATCTTCGCCGTCGCCTCGGTGACGAAGTCATTCACCGCCCTGGCCGTCGTGATTCTCGCGGAATCCGGCGCGCTCGGCCTCGACGATCCGCTCGCCCACTGGCTCCCCGGTCTGGCACTGCCCGGCGGAGCGGAGGAGGAAGCCACGATCCGGCACCTGCTCAGCCATACCTCAGGACTGCCCGGGCTCCCCCTCATCCACGGTGCCCGCACTCCCAGCATCCTGCGCGACCCGGACCGAGGGACCTTGGCCGATCGTGCGCCGATTGCAGAGGACTGGAAGTGGATCCGGAACGTCGAGGATCTGATCTCCGCCCTGTCCGAAGGCGGATACTCACTGCTCGGCGCTCCTGGCACGGTGTTCAACTATTCGAACGAGGGATTCGGCCTCCTGCAGGGGATCATCGAAGCAGTCAGCGGGATGACGTACAGCGAGCTGCTGACCGCTGAGGTGTTCGCGCCTGCAGGAATCGATCGCTTCGGATTCACCACTGAGGACATCGGCGTGCTCGACAACATCGTGCCCCTCTTCGCGCCCAAGACCGGAGCCGCAGAGAGATATTCGCCGTCGCCCGCGTGGTGGGATGTGGGGGACATCTACGCCAACGGCTCGCTCAAGATCTCCAGCGAGGCCCTGCTCGCCATCGTCGACCGCCTGAGGGCCTCCGCCCTCGCGGACTCACAGCTTCCCGGTTTCAGCCGTCGAGGCTACAGGATGCTCACGGACGTGGAAGCCGATCTCCCCGATGGCGGCAGGTACGGCCTCGGCCTCGAGCTCTCCCCTCCGTCGGAGAAGCATCGCTGGTTCGGCCATGGTGGCAGCATCAAGGGTGCCTCCACGCTCTTCCGCGCCTATCCTGACGACGGACTGTCCGTGGTGTGTCTCATCAACGCCTCCGACGCGCCGGTGTCCCGCGTGGTCGAGACGATCGTCCGGGACGTGCTCGGCACCGAGGTCCCGGCCCACCCTCAACGCGAATGCGTCTCCGATCCCGACGGCGGCGAGCACATCGGCCTCTACACCTCCGGCGAGCTCAATGAGATCGAAGTCGCCAGCGAGGCGGGAAAGCTGTTCGTGCGCAAGAACAGTGGAGTACGGACGCCGATCGTTGAGATCGACACCGACTCCTTCATCACTCCCGGCGGCCAGCGTCACGTGTTCCTGCGTTCCGGCACCGGTACGATCACGGCCCTGTTCACGTCGAAGCGGGTCCACGGAAAACAGTCACTGAGCCCAGCTGGCGAGTCGGAAACCACCACAGCGGTGGGCGGATGGAACAGTGAGCAATCAGCCAACAGGGAAACGGCCGCCGGCACCGGCGCGTCCGACGACAATGGAAAAGGGGATCCGGCATGACGCTCCCAGCTGAATTGACTCAGCAGCTCACCACCTGGCGCAGAGACTTCCACGCGCACGCCGAACCCGGCTGGACGGAGTTCCGCACCACCTCAGCCATCATCGAGGTCCTGCGAGAACTGGGGTGGGAGACGGTGTACGGCCCCGAACTCCATGAGGACTCCGCCCGCCTGGGTGTGCCCGCAGCTGAGGTGCTCGCCCGTGAACGTGAACGTGCGGTCGCCCAGGGCGCTGACCCCGAGCTGGTCGAGGCGATGGGTGAGGGATTCACCGGTGTCCTCGGAGTGCTCGAGACCGGACGGCAAGGACCTGTGGTGTGCTTCCGCTTCGACATCGACTCCAACGACCTGGTCGAGCTGAGGGACGACAGCCACCGGCCCTATGCGGAGGGCTTCGCCTCCGTCAACGACGCCGCCATGCACGGATGCGGGCACGACGGTCACGCCGCCATCGGACTGGGCCTCGCCACGGTGCTGGCCGAGAGGAAGGACGAACTGTCCGGAACTGTGAAGATCATCTTCCAGCCCGCCGAGGAGGGCGTCCGGGGGGCGCATTCGATCGTCGCCGCCGGCTGGTTCGACGATGTCGACATGTTCGTCGCGACCCACCTGAAGTCCAACGACGGCAAGGGGAACATCGTCACCGGTTCCGACGGCTATCTGGCGAGCACCAAGTTCGACGTCGTCTACACCGGTATCGGAGCACACGCAGGCGGGGACCCGGAGAAGGGGAGGAACGCCCTCCTGGCTGCGGCAACCGCGACGCTGAACCTCCATGCCATCCCCCGTCACTCCGGCGGTGCGAGCCGCATCAACGTCGGCGTGCTCAGTGCGGGTGAAGGGCGCAATGTGGTGCCGCGCAGAGCCGTGCTCAGGGTGGAGACGCGCGGTCAGTCGAGCGAGATCAACGAGTACATGTTCGAGCGTGCGAAGGACGTCGTTGCCGGTGCCGCGAGGATGCACGGGATCGAGCACGAGGTGACTGTGGTGGGGAGAGCCGATCAGGAGGCGCCGAGTTCGCAACTTCTTCCCTATATCCGTGCCTGTTTCGAGGGCACCCCTGGAGTGGCGGAGATCCGCGATTCCGGAGGTCCTGCGGGTTCGGAGGATGCGACTGCGATGATGAAGCGCGTCAAGGAGTGCGGCGGGCTCGCAACGTACGTGCAGATCGGCATGGACACCTCATGGGGCCACCACACCGAGCGGTTCGACATCGACGAGGACATGCTCGCGGTGGGCGTCGAATCCGAGCTGAAGATCGTGCTCGGTGCGGCCGAGTTCCTCGACTCCCTCGGACGAGATCATGGAGAGCCGGTTCCACCTGAGGCCTGACGCGCGCAGAATCTCGGACCCTTCGCATCTGCGGATCGGCCACCGTGCGGCGTGGCACGTGGCCGATCCGCAGACGGGAGCGCCGCGCCTCACCGTTCCCGTCTGCCTGAGCGAACGTCCACCCACGCGGCCGAACCCCCAGCTACGGTGGAGATGGCAAGGACGCGGAACCCGGGCCGTGACGGAGGCGAGACATGGTGAACCAGACGAGGATCGCGCGCCTGCAGCTCCGGAGCGGAGAACCCTGGCCTCGCAGATGGAACTGGCTGCTGAGCCGCCCCGAGGTGACCGGGGTGACTGCCCGGTGGGTCATCTCTGTGGTGCTCACCGTCAACGGGATCATGAACGGGCTCCTGCGACTCACCCCTGTGCTCGGGCCACCGGACGGCGGCCTCGGTCTGGCTCTGAGCCTCGTCGGCACGCTGCTGCTCCCCCTCGGGCTGCTCTACGCCTGGAGCGCAGTGCGACTCCACCACATCCACGGCACCCAGGCAGCCGGGGGCCGCTGCGCGATAGGCACCTCGGTCTCGCGCTCAGCTGCTCGCCGCGAGGCCGCTCAGCCGCTGCTGCTTCTCGCGAAGCTCCCTCTGCTTCGCCTCGAGGCTCGCTGCGAGCGCGTCCAACTCGGCGCGCAGATCCGGGCACATCTCCAGCGAGACCCCGTGCTCGCCGGTGCGGACGCAGTCGAGGTACCGGCGGATCGTCGCCGTGCCCAAGCCTGCGGAGATCATCGTCCTGATCTGGGCCACACGAACGACATCGGCCGCGGAGAAGTCACGGTATCCGGCGCTGGTGCGATCAGGCACCAGGAGGCCCTGGTCCTCGTAGTGGCGCAGAGCCCTCGCGCTTGCCCCGGTCAGCTCGGCGAGTTCGCTGATCAGCACCATCATCTCCTCCTCGGCTTGACCTTCACGCTGACGTGAAGCCGTACCGTCCCACTCCATGACGCCTGAGACTCCCCAGACCCCTCACCCAACACAGACGCGTGCCTCGATCTTCCACGGCTACGGAGCGAGCCCGGAGGACCACTGGTTCGGCTGGCTGGCACAGCGGCTGAGCGCGGACGGCGTCCGGACCACGATCCCCGCCCTGCCGGACCCGCTCGCCCCGCTGCCCACGCCGTGGACGGACGCCGTGCTCGCGGCCCTCGGCACACCTGAGCGGAGCTCGATCGCCGTCGCCCACAGCCTGGGCTGCCTGGCCGTGCTGCGCTGTCTGCGGACCCTGCGGGGGAACTGGCGGCTCGGCACGCTCGTGCTGGTCTCCGGCTTCGTCGACACGCTGCCTGCGCTGCCGGAGCTGGACGCCTTCATCGGCGACGGATGCGACGTGACGGGGCTGCGCGAACACGTCGACCGGATCCGCATCATCCGCTCGGACGACGATCCCCTGGTGCCGCCCTCCCACACCGACCGTCTCGCGGATCTCCTCGGGGCCTCGGTCGAGGTCGTGCCGGGAGCCGGCCACTTCCTCGCCTCCGACGGCGTCACGGCACTGCCCAAGGCCTACGCGGCGGTCATGGGGTGAGGCGCTGGCTCACCGGACCGCCAGCCGCACTGAGCACTGAGGCCAGCGCATGCGGCGGAGATGTATGCGGTTCTTCCGGCTATCCGCAGAGGTTCTGCGGAGGCACGTGCGCCCGGCTGGCGCACCGGGCAGACGGGAACGAGGAGTCCTCCTGTTCCCGTCTGCTCGAGTCCCGTGCGCGCCGTCCACTCACGCTCCACCTCGGCGCGCACCTCCCCCGCCGCTCAGGCACCCGCCGCCCAGGCACGTCCTCTCACACGGAGGCGACCTCGGCCAGCGTCACCCTCCGGATCGCCGGACGGCTGAGCTGAAGACCGGCCCGCACCACGAGGATGCCCACGGCCACGGAGGCCAGGAGCGTGAGGAAGGTCAGCGGGGACATCACCATCGCCATGCCCGCCAGCGGCAGCACGAGCACGAGCCCCAGACCGGCGGCGAGCAGCGAGACCCAGATGACGGGCATCATCGTCGCGCGCACCGTCATCGCCGCGACCGTCCTCTCCTCCATCCCCGCGGCGTGGAGCTCGCGGAAGGTGGAGGACCGGTCATAGACGTCCGCAGTCTGGTTGAGCGCCGCGGAGACCGCGACGAAGAGGATCGCGATCCCCAGGGTCAGCAGGACTCCGGTGCGCATGTCCCCGCTGAGGTACAGCTGCTCCGCGGGCATGTGCGCATCGTCCGGGACTGCATTCACGATCGCCACGCCCGTGCCCGCGAACACTGCGATGAACGCCGTCATCGCGAGGCCGGACACGCGCCGCCAGTACTGCTTGGGATCGTCCTGCACGGAGCGGGCCGCGATGAGCCGGTCCGGCGTCTTCGCCCGCTGCGCGCCGATGTGCGCGATGAGGCGCACCAGGAGCACGCCCAGGATGTCGATGACGAGGAGGCCCATGATGAGCATGGCCAGCAGGGAGACGACGATCATCGCCATCGTCTGGCCGCCCTTCGTCAGCGAGAGCAGCACGCCCACCACCAGCAGCGCCGCGGCGCCGACAATGATCCGCGCCCACGGGAACTTCCGCTCCAAGGCGCGGGTGCGCACGCCCAGCGGGGAGATCACGAGCTTGCGCAGGCCCATGAGCGCCGAGGCCGCGCTCACCAGCACCAGCCCCAGGCAGGCCAGCGCGATCAGCCACCAGGGCATGACCATCTCCGCGTAGCCCAGCCCGGAGCCCTGGAAGGGGATGGCGCTCACGGGGAAGAGCAGCAGGAAATGTCCGATCACGCCCAGCGCCGTGCCGATGAGCGCACCCACGATGGGCTGCGCCACGGCGAGGACGGTGATGGTGGCCTGCGAGGCGCCCAGCAGCGAGAGGCTGGAGAGGCGTTCCGTATCGCTGCGGGCGGCGAGGTTGGCCGTCGCCTGTCCCAGGGTCACGGCGGGGACGAGGAGGAGCGCGGTCGCGATGCCGGCGAGGATCTTGTAGAAGCCCAGGACCCCGCTCTCATCGGCGGTGGTGTCCCAGTGCATGAACGCCCACAGACCGCCGGCCACGGTGAGGAACAGCATCGAACAGGCCGCGAAGGCGGCGATCATGAGCATGCCCTGCGCGGAGAAGAGCGTCTTGGCACGCAGCACGAGGGGCAGGAGACGGGAGGCGGATCTCATCGCACACCGCCCTGCTGCGTGCCCTGCTGCATTCCCTGCTGCGGGGCGTGTCCCTGCTGCGGGGCGTGTGCCTGACCGTGACCGTATGCCTGGCCGAGGCGCCCCTCATCGGAGGCAGCGGGGCCCTGGCCGGTTGCACCTTGCCCGGCAGCCGCCTGACCAGCGGGGACGGGTGCCGCGGAGTCCGCGACGATGCGGCCGTCGGCCAACCGGACGGTGCGGCGGCAGGTCGCGGCGACCTTCTCGTCGTGGGTCACCATGATGAGCGTCCGGCCGCGCCCCACGGTGGTGTCGAGGAGGATGCGCAGGACCTCCGCCGAGGTCGTGGAGTCCAGTGCGCCGGTGGGCTCATCCGCGAAGATGACGGCGGGCTCCGTGATCTGCGCGCGGGCGATCGCCACACGCTGCGCCTGCCCGCCGGAGAGCTGGCCGATCCGCTTCTGCGCATGCTCGGCCAGCCCCAGGCTGCTCAGCCACTCACGCGCACGGGCAGTGGCCTGGGCGCGGGGAGCGCCCTTGAGCATCGCGGCGACGGCCACGTTCTCCTCGGCGGTGAGTTCCGGCAGGAGCAGACCCTGCTGGAAGACGAAGCCGAAGGACTCACGGCGCAAGCGGGTGCGCTCACCGGCGGACATGTCCGTCACCTCGGCGCCGGCCGCCTGACCGGCGCCCAGCGCGACGGAGCCGGCGTCCGGCAGGATCATCCCCGCGAGGACGTGCAGCAGCGTGGACTTGCCGGAGCCGGAGGGCCCCATGATCGCCAGGGACTCACCCTGCGGGACGGTGAGATCGACGCCGGCGAGCGCATGGGTGGGGCCGTACGTCTTGAGCAGGCCGCGGGCGGAGAGTGCCGGTGCGGTGCTCGCTGGTGCGGTGCTCGCCTGGGTTGCCGGCTGAGCGGTTGCCGCCGAGGCCTGAGGGACTCCCGCAGCAGCCGCGGCTCCCGGCTGCATGGGCGCGGCGGCCGTCGCATACGTGGTGGGCGTGCTGGGGGCCGCAGCGGTCTGAGACGGAATCGTATGGGCCGCCGGGGCGTCCGCGTACCCGGGGGCGTGCGCCGGTGCCGGTGGTGGGGTCTGGGGTGTGTGCGTGGGCTGAAGGTGAGGGTACTTGTTCATGCCTCCACTCAACCGCGCGAAGGGATGTGCGGGCATCGGCCCAGGGGATGGTCTTGGAGGCAGACCGGATCATCCCCGGAAAACCACCGGGCCCGAGGCGTCATCCCCGAGGATGATGCGCCGACCCTCGTGCGCGGAGCCGCGCTGCGCCACGGAAGCGCAGAGGCCCTCCTTTCGCTCGCGGGCACCGTGCCG
>NZ_JALAHB010000265.1 GCF_022712115.1 Brevibacterium sp.
CCCGGGAGACTCCCGCGGTCGTGGGGATGATCGCCGAGGGTTCGCGGGCGGCGGAGAGCTTCGAGGACTGCGTGCGTGCGCCGGAGGCACGCCCCGCGCACGCGGCGGAGATCGAACGGCTGCGTGCGGGGACGGACGACGAGGAGGCCGCGCGAGCGCTCCTGCGCACCGCCCGGACGCTGACGGAGCGTGCGCAGCGGCGGGCGGAGGCGCACGAGCGGCCCGAGCCGTTCGCACTGCCGGAGCCCGCGGCGGTCCTCGCCCTGGACCGGTTCCTCCCGCGGCTTCCGGACCGGGACTGGGTGCAGATGCTGCTGAGCGGCGACCACCCCGGGTTCTCCGCCGCCGCGCTCGCGGAGGCGGAGGAGGACGGGTTCCTCGCCCATGCGAGACGGGCCGGCGCGCTGCCGGGGGCGGCACAGGAGCTCGTGGGCTTCTGCCCCCGGCCGCCGCGGCTGTGGGCGCTCGCGGAGGCCGTGGACTGGCTGCGCGGCTGCCTGCCGTACATCGGTGCCGAGGCGCGGCCGGGACTGTGCGCCCTGTTGGCCTGGTTCGAGTGGTCGAGGGTGCGCATGCGCTTCGCAGAGCACTATGCTCTGGCCGCGCTGGAGACGGACGGCGACCATCGCCTCGCCCAGCTGGTTCTGCGTGCAGTGCGCGCCGGTCTCCCGCCGGTGTGGGCGCAGCGGGAATGAGCGCATTCCCGCTCCGCCTGCGGCATCCTGGGCCGAGTGCGTTTGTCAAGAGGGGGAATAGCGTGCAATGATCGGGCGTTGACCCAGTCGAACATGATGCCGGTGGTGTGCCCGCCGTGCAGTTTGACATGGGTCTTACTGGTGCCCTCGGGCCTGGTCGTACCCTAAGCCCTCAGCCGAAAGGTCCTCACGTGCCCACAAAGGATACGGAAAAGTCGAGCACTGCCGCCTCGAGCGCGCAGACGCAGACGGAGACCGCTGCTGCGACGACGAAGTCGTCCGCGACGACCGCCGCCCGGAAGTCGACGGCGAAGAAGGCGACCGCTTCGGCCCCGGCGAAGAAGGCGAGCACTGCGAAGAAGACCGCCGCCAAGAAGACGGCGCCCAAGGCCGCCGCGGCGAAGAAGCCCGCCGCCAAGAAGAAGACGACCGCGGCGCAGGGTCCCGGCGAGGAGGAGACCCTGGGGCTGACCGCGACGACCCTGGACGAGGCGCAGGCGCAGGACGTCGACCCGGACGAGCAGACGGAGACCAAGAACGCGGAGGAGGAGCAGAAGGACGAGATCGTCAAGGAGGCGGGCGGCTTCGTCGTCTCCGCCACTGACGACGACGACCAGCCGGCACAGCAGGTCGTCTCCGCCGGTGCCACGGCGGATCCCGTCAAGGACTACCTCAAGCAGATCGGCAAGGTCGCACTGCTCAACGCCGCGGAGGAGGTCGACCTCGCGAAGCGGATCGAGGCCGGCATGTACGCGGACTACCTGCTCAGCCAGGGTGAGACGACGGACCCCAAGCTGGTCCGCGAGTACCAGTGGATCGTCCACGACGGCAGGATCGCCAAGAACCACCTGCTCGAGGCCAACCTCCGTCTGGTCGTCTCCCTCGCGAAGCGCTACACCGGCCGCGGCATGCTGTTCCTCGACCTCATCCAGGAGGGCAACCTGGGCCTCATCCGCGCCGTCGAGAAGTTCGACTACACCAAGGGTTTCAAGTTCTCCACCTATGCCACGTGGTGGATCCGTCAGGCCATCACGCGGGCCATGGCCGATCAGGCCCGGACCATCCGCATCCCGGTCCACATGGTGGAGGTCATCAACAAGCTCGCGCGCGTCCAGCGGCAGATGCTGCAGGATCTGGGCCGCGAGCCCTCGCCGGAGGAGCTGGCCAAGGAGCTCGACATGACGCCGGAGCGCGTCGTGGAGGTGCAGAAGTACGGCCGCGAGCCCATCTCGCTGCACACCCCGCTGGGCGAGGACGGAGACTCCGAGTTCGGTGACCTCATCGAGGACTCCGAGGCCGTGGTCCCCGCGGACTCCGTGAGCTTCACGCTGCTGCAGGAGCAGCTGCACTCCGTGCTGGACACCCTGTCCGAACGTGAGGCCGGGGTGGTGTCGATGCGGTTCGGCCTCAACGACGGCCAGCCCAAGACCCTGGACGAGATCGGCAAGGTCTACGGCGTCACCCGTGAGCGCATCCGCCAGATCGAGTCGAAGACGATGGCGAAGCTGCGTCACCCGTCCCGCTCGCAGGTGCTGCGCGACTACCTGGACTGACGACCGGAAGCCGGGGTCCGACCCGCCGGATGCACCGCACCGGCGGGCCGGCGCATTCAGGCCTCTTGGAGATGCGCAGGCGGTCGGGTTCGTGAGCAGCTCCGGAGCCTCTCCGCCCGCACCCGTGGAGGATCCCATGCCCCATCCCTATCTGCACGGTGACGGCCCGCAGGTGCTCGCGCACCGCGGGCTCGTCACCGCGGACATGGCCGCGGACGGCGTGGTGGAGAACTCCGCCGCTGCCGTGGCCGCTGCGGAGCACGCCGGTGCCCTCTGGGTGGAGTCGGACTGCCACCTCACCCTCGACGGCACCGTCGTGCTCTTCCACGACGACAGCCTCGAGCGCCTCACGGGGGATCCGCGGAAGCTCGCGGAGGTCACGTACGAGGAGCTGGCGGCCCTCATGGCCCCGCGCGGCGGTCTGCTGACGCTCGGCCGGGCGCTGGAGGAGTTCCCGCGGCTGCGCTTCAACATCGACGTCAAGGCCGATGCCGCTGCCGCACCCGCCGGGGCGCTCGTGGGGCCGCACTGGCGCCGCTGCCTGCTCACGAGCTTCTCCGAGCGGCGCCGGCGCATCGCCCTCCGGGCTGCGTCCTCCGTCGCCGGCGGCCGGCGGCCCGCCACCTCTCCCGGGGAGGCGCGGACGGCGGCGCTCCTCCTCGCGGCGACCGCGGGCTCGCAGCGTGGTCTTAGCCGTGCGCTGCGCGGCCTCGACGCACTGCAGATCCCTGAGCGGGCGGGCCGGCTGCGCGTCTTCACCCCCGCCGTCGTCTCAGCTGCGCACCGGGCGGGCGTCGACGTCCACGTGTGGACGGTGAACGAGCCCGAGCGCATGCGCGCGCTCGTCCGCGCCGGCGCGGACGGAATCGTCACTGACAGGTGCGACCTCGCGCTGCGGGTTCTGGACAGGGCCGGCTGAGCTGAGCGCCCAGGCCATGCGCTGGGCTCAGAGGGTCACGAGGGTGAAGGCGGCGTGCTGCGGATCGACGAACCGCCCCACGCGGCCGTGGAGGGAGTCGTGCGGGGCGGCGAGCACATCGCCTCCCAGCTCCACGACGCGCTCGGCGGCCGCGTCGACGTCCTCGACGACGAAGTGGGCCTCCCAGTGGGCAGGCACTTCCAGCGCCGAGGCGTCGAGGATGCCGCCCAGCCGCGCCTCGGCGGGGAGCGGGGAGTCCTCTCCACCGGCGGCGCCCAGACCGAAGGCGCGGTAGTCCTGTTCCTCGGTCTGCGACAGGGCGCTCACCCGCCAGCCGAAGACCGTCCGGTAGAAGTCCACGGCGGCCGCGTCCTTGGTGAAGAGCTCGGCCCAGCCCACCGCCCCGGGGACGCCGTAGGCCCCCATCCCGCGTGCGTCCGCGTACTCCAGGACGCCGAAGGCGGTGCCGGCGGGATCGACGGCGAGTGCCACGCTCGCGTCCTCGTCGAACTCCGGGATCGCCATGAGCGGGCGGCCGCCGGCGGACTCGAGGCCCTCCATGAAGTCCTCGAAGTCCCCGATGCGGAAGTAGAGCGTCCAGAAGGCCGGGGCGCTCTGCCCCTCCGGCTGCGGGCTCAGGCCCGCCACCCGGGCGCCGTCGCGCACGGCGGCGCTGCCCATGCCCATCGGACCGGTCCCGGAGAACTCCCAGCCCAGCAGCGCGGAGTAGAAGGCGGAGGAGGCCTCCAGGTCCGGGGTGGTGAGGTCGAACCAGCAGGGTGCGCCTGCCTGGGGGACGGAGAACTGAGCGGACATGGGGCACCTCTCGGACGACTGGGGGATGAGGGCTCCGAGCCTACGTGAGCACCGCTCCGGCACGCGAGCGGGGAACGGCCGTGCCCCGGCCGGGACGTCTCGTGCCTCAGCCGAGCCGGCTCACGGTCCGCACGATCGCCTCGGCGATCCGGTCCTGTCCCTCGGACGAGGCCAGCAGCTCCGCGTCGTCCGCATTGCGCATCTCACCGGCCTCCAGCATCACCGCCGGCACTGCGGCGTGGTTGAGGGTGGCGAGGTCGGACCGCTCCACCACGCGGCCGTAGGCGGGGTTCCGGTCCAGCCCCTGCTGCTCCAGCTCCGTGACGAGCGAGCCGGCGAGGTCCTGGGAGGCCGCGACGGCCTCGTCGTCCGCCGCGGCACCGTCCGCGGCGGCGATGACGTGGAAGCCGGACGCGCTGCGATCCTCCGAACCGTTGGCGTGGAGGCTCACGAGCACGTCGGCCTCCTCCTCTGCCGCGAACGCGCCGCGCTCGTCCACGCAGGGGCCCACCCCGTCGTCGGAGTCCCGGCTCAGCACGACCTCCGCCCCGGCGTCCTCCAGCCGCTCCGTGAGCACCGTGGCGAGCTCCCAGGTGAAGCGGTGCTCGGCGTAGCCGTCGTCCGTCGAGGTGCCCACCGTGTTGCAGGCCTTCGTCCCGCCGCGCCCGTCCGGCACCTGTGCGCCGATGGTCGCGGCGTCCTCGGCGTTCCCGCCGTTGTGCCCGGGATCGACGGCGACGATGAGCCCGGAGAGCTCCTCCGCGGCGGTGCTCGGCGAGGCGTCCGCCGGACCGGGAGCCGTCCCTTCCGTGCCGGGCGAGGTCCCGGCCGCTTCCGCCGTGGGAGCAGGTGCGGCGGAGGAGTCCTCGCCGCCGGAGGTCCCGCATCCCGCCAGCCCGAAGGCCAGGGCCGCGGCCGCGGCGCCCAGTGCAGTTCGGCATCTGCGCGCGGGTGTGCGCGTGCGCGGTCCGGAGGCGGGGGAGTGCGGAGTCACGGTGCCAGCTTAGGCGAAGGCGCCGGATGGCCGTGCTCACGGCGTGGGAGACCGGTGGATGGACGGAGGAGGAATAGAATGACGCGTCGGATCACCGTCGAGAAGGAGCATCCGTGGCAGGAAAGAACGATGAGAGCTACGACGCCAGGCACCTCTCCGTGCTCTCGGGGCTCGAGGCGGTCCGCAAGCGTCCCGGCATGTACATCGGCTCCACGGACTCCCGCGGCCTCATGCACTGTCTGTGGGAGATCATCGACAACTCCGTCGACGAGGCGCTGGGCGGCTACGGCGACTCCATCGAGATCGTGCTGGAGGCCGACGGCTCCGTGGCCGTCACGGACTCCGGCCGCGGCATCCCCGTCGACGTGGAGCCCAAGACGGGCCTGTCCGGTGTGGAGGTCGTCATGACGAAGCTCCACGCCGGCGGCAAGTTCGGCGGCGGCTCCTATGCGGCCTCGGGCGGACTCCACGGCGTGGGCGCCTCCGTCGTCAACGCCCTCTCCGCACGCCTGGACGTGGAGGTGACCCGCGGGGGCAAGGTGCACCGCATGTCCTTCCGGCGCGGCGAGCCGGGACGCTTCGACGACAGTGCGGGCACGGGCCCGCACAGCCCGTTCACCCCCTTCACCGAACCCACCGCCCCCGAGGTGGTCGGCAAGGCCAAGCGGGGCCTCACCGGCACCCGGGTCCAGTACTGGGCGGATGAGCAGATCTTCCTCCCGGAGGCGCAGTTCTCCTACACGGACCTCGTGGACCGTGCGCGGCAGACCGCGTTCCTCGTCCCCGGCCTCGGGCTCACGATCCGTGATCGCAGGGGCGTGGCGCGCGACGAGGCCGGTGAGCCGATCCCGGAGCGGACCGAGGAGTTCCGCTACGCCGGCGGCATCTCCGAGTTCGTCGACCACCTGGCCGTCGACCCGCAGATCACGGACGTGTGGCGGCTGGCGGGCGAGGGCACCTTCACGGAGACGGTGCCGGTGCTGGGTGCGGACGGCCGCATGGTGTCCGAGGACGTCGAGCGCAGGGTGGGCGTGGACATCGCCCTGCGCTGGGGGACCGGCTACGAGACGAAGGTCCGCAGCTTCGTCAACATCATCGCCACGCCCAAGGGCGGCACCCACGTCACCGGGTTCGAGCAGTCGCTGCTGCGCACCCTCCGCAAGGCGGTGGAGGCGAACGCGCGCAAGCTCAAGGCGGGCAAGGACAAGGTCGAGAAGGACGATGTGCTCTCCGGCCTCACGGCGGTGGTGACGGTGCGTCTCGCCGAGCCGCAGTTCGAGGGCCAGACGAAGGAGGTGCTGGGGACCGCGGCGGTGCGGCAGATCGTGGCGAAGACCGTCGACCGCGAGCTCACCGCGCTCCTGGAGTCGACCCAGCGTCCGGTCAAGGGCCAGGCGGCGCAGCTGCTGGAGAAGGTCGTCTCCGAGATGAAGGCGCGGATCAGCGCCCGGACGCATCGCGAGAACCAGCGGCGCAAGACCGCGCTGGAATCCTCCTCCCTGCCCGCCAAGCTCTACGACTGCCGCGTGAGCGAACCGGAGTCCACGGAGCTGTTCATCGTCGAGGGGGACTCCGCGATGGGCACCGCCAAGGCGGCGCGGGACTCCGAGTACCAGGCGCTCCTGCCCATCCGGGGCAAGATCCTCAACGTCCAGAAGGCCTCGGTGGCGGACATGCTCGCGAACGCGGAGTGCGCGGCTCTCACACAGGTGATCGGCGCGGGCTCGGGGCGCAGCTTCGACCTCGAGTCCGTGCGCTACGGCAAGGTCATCATCATGACGGACGCGGACGTGGACGGCGCGCACATCCGCACGCTGCTCCTCACCCTCTTCTTCCGCTACATGCGCCCGCTCGTGGAGGCCGGCAGGGTGTTCGCCGCCGTGCCGCCGCTGCACCGCGTGGAGGTGGTCAACCGCGGCAAGCCCAACGACGTCACCTACACCTACACCGAGGCGGAGCTCACCGCACTGCTGAAGAAGCTGACGAAGCAGAAGAAGACGTACAGGGAGCCGCAGCGCTACAAGGGACTGGGGGAGATGGACGCGGACCAGCTCGCGGAGACGACGATGGACCCCGGGATGCGGACCCTGCGCCGGGTGACGATGGCGGACGCGGAGCGCGCCGAGCAGACCTTCGCCCTGCTCATGGGATCCGAGGTGGCCCCGCGCAAGGAGTTCCTCATCAACGGGGCCGCCGAACTCGACGTGGAGCGCATCGACGCCTGAGCACCGGGACAGCGCGCCGGGAGGACCGGGCTCAGCTGTAGACGACGGTGCCCACCAGCACGGCCGGCGGCACGAGCAGCATGGAGGAGGCGATCACGGCGGCCTTCACCCGCAGCCTCCGGGGGTCCGGGAGTGCGGAGGCGTCCAGGCGCAGGCGCTGCTCCCGCACCGCGGTGAGACGTGGGTCGTGCCCGGTCATCGGCGCGCGGCCGGCGGGGGCGTCGGCACTGTCCGCGGTCTTGGCCAGCGCGGTGCGCAGGGCGTCGGCGGAGACCTCGGCCCGTGCGGCGTCGTCGGCCATGATCTCGATGAGCGAGCTCACGGACTCCAGTGCGGTCCGGGTGACGGGCAGGAACGGCAGCATGCGGTTCCACGAGGCGAAGGGCAGCGCGAGGAGGTCGTGCCGCACGCGCAGGTGCTCGCGCTCATGGGCGATCACCGCTGCCCGCTCGTCCGCGTCGAGGAGCTGGATGAGGCCGGTGGACACGACGGTGGTGCCCCCGCGCCCGGCGAGGCAGTAGGCGACGGCGTGGTCCGTGTCGATGATGCGCATGCCGGGTTCCCCGGGGCTCGACTCCGAGACCAGAGCGAGCATGTCGCGGTGGCGCACCCGCGCGCGCACGGCGGCGCGCGCCTCCCGGAGAAGGGAGAGGAGCAGCGCGCAGAGGAGGATCACCCCCACGGCGAGCAGGGGCCAGCGCCACCAGTCGAGTGCGTCCGGTCCAGTCTCCGCGTCACCCACGAGCGGGGCGAGGGCGAAGGCCAGGCAGGACGAGATGAGGGAGAGGCCGCCGGCGAGCCCGATCGCCTGCCAGAGGAGGATGGAGGCGACCGGATCCACGTCCGCGCGGTCGCTCTGGCGACGGGCGAGCGCGGTGGGCGCGGGCCACGCCAGCAGCACGGCGAGCGCCGCCATTGCGATTCCGATCGCTGTCATGGGATCTCCGCAGCCATGGGGAGCGCAGGCACGGCGGCTCAGCGCCTGCCGTGCCCGAGGCTCTCAGCGGGTGCCGCGGAGGCGGCTGTCGAGGACCCCGCGGAGGAACGCGCTGTCCGAGAGCGAGACCGTGCCCAGGAACCGCGCGAGCACGGCGCGGCGGTCGCCGGCCTGGTCGAGGACCTCGGAGAGGAGGTCCGTGACGTGCTCCTCCTTGCTCGACGCCGCGGAGTAGAGGTGCGGGCGCGTGCCGCGGTCGCGGTTGACGAAGCCCTTCTTCTCCAGGCGGGTGAGCACGGTGTGCACGGTGGTCAGCGCGAGCCCGCGATCGGCGAGCACGTCCCTGAGGCCGGCTGCGGAGAGGCCGCCGTCAGCGGCCGACCAGAGGGCGTCCATGACGTCCCGCTCCAGCTCTCCCAAACTCTCCAACACGTTCTCCTCTTGAGGGTGGCGAATCGATCTCCTGCGGATTCTACCAGTCGTAGTGAGACGCGGGCGGAACCGCGGACGGCTGTGCGTCCGCCTGCTGAGACGGCTCCGTATCGAAAGCGCGGAGGGGGTCGGACTTTCCTTCGCGAGGCGTATTCTACGGAGCGTAGAAACCCATCCGCCGCGGCGCGCGCCGCGCTGAAGAGCTAGGAGGTCGATGTGGAGTTCGACCCTGTGCTGATAGCCCGCTGGCAGTTCGGCATCACCACCGTCTACCACTTCTGGATGGTCCCGCTCACACTGGGGCTCGGGCTGCTCGTCGCGGTCATGCAGACGCTGTGGATGCGCACCGGGAACGAGGCATGGCTGCGGGCCACCAAGTTCTGGGGCAAGCTCTACCTCATCAACTTCATCATGGGCGTCGCCACCGGCATCGTCCAGGAGTTCCAGTTCGGCATGGCCTGGAGCGAGTACTCCCGCTTCGTGGGCGACGTGTTCGGCGCGCCGCTGGCGATGGAGGCCCTGCTCGCCTTCTTCCTCGAGTCGACCTTCCTCGGCCTGTGGATCTTCGGCTGGGACCGGCTGCGGCCCAGGCTCCATCTGGGCGTGCTGTGGGCCGCCGTCGTGGGCTCCTGGTTCTCCGCGTACTTCATCATCGTCGCCAACTCCTGGATGCAGCATCCGGTGGGTGTGGAGCTCGTCGACGGCCGGCCGGTGATGACGGACGTGTGGGCCGTTCTCACCAACAACACGGCGCTGGCCGCCTACGGGCACACCCTCGCAGGCGCGGTGTCCGTGGGGGCGGCGTTCCTCCTCGGGATCGCCTGGCACCACCTGTGGCGGCGGCGGAAGGACGGCATCGACACGGTCGACGAGAACGGCCGGGTGATCGTCGGGACCGCGCCGGATGTGCCGGGCCGTGACGAGGCGGACCACACCGTGTGGTTCCGGTCGCTGCGGCTGGGCGCCTGGTTCGCGGTGTTCGCCTTCGCCGCGGTGGCGGTCACCGGCGACATCCAGGCCAAGCTCATGTACGAGCAGCAGCCCATGAAGATGGCCTCGGCCGAGGCAGCCTGCCACGACGGCACCGAGTTCTCCGTCCTCACGGTGGGCAATCTCGACTCGAACGACTGCGCGGACGTCACCCCCGTCATCGAGGTCCCGGGCGTCCTCTCGTTCCTCGCGAAGGGCGACTTCTCCACCGAGGTCCCGGGTGTGAACTCCCTCATCCCCGAGTACCAGGAGAAGTACGGCACGCATCTGCCGGAAGGTGAGATGTACGGCGACCGCTCCGGCGCGGAGATCGACTACCAGCCGTCCATGTTCGTCACGTACTGGGGCTTCCGGCTCATGATCGGGTTCGGCGCGCTCGCGGCGGCGGCCGCGGCCTTCGCGCTCGTGGTCACCCGGAAGGGGACGGTGCCGCGGTCGGCCTTCCTCTCCCGGCTGGCCCTCTGGGGGATCGCGGCGCCCTTCATCGCGAACTCCGCGGGCTGGATCTTCACGGAGATGGGCAGGCAGCCCTTCGTGGTCGCCCCCAATCCGGACGCCAGCGGCATCGACGGGGTGTTCCTCTACACCGCCGCGGCCGTCTCGCCCTCGGTGAGCCCTGGCGAGCTGCTGTTCTCGCTCATCAGCCTCACCCTGGTCTACGGCGTCCTCATGGTGTTCGAGCTCAGGCTCATCATCCGCTACGCCCGCGGGGGAGTGGTGTCCGCGATGCCGGAGCTGGGCAGCCGGCGCACCGATTCCCGGGCCCGCCTCTCCGGCGGCGCGGACGACGAGGACTCGGACGTCCTGGCGTTCGCGTACTGACTGCGACGAGTGAGAGTGGAAAGGCACTGACATGACTGAAGCGCTTCCGGTGATCTGGTTCGTCCTCATCGCCGTCCTCTGGCTCGGCTACCTCTTCCTCGAGGGCTTCGACCTGGGCGTGGGCATGCTCATGAAGGGGTTCGCCAGGAACGAGAAGGAGCGCAGGCTCCTGCTCAACACGATCGGCCCCGTGTGGGACGGCAACGAGGTGTGGCTGCTCACCGCGGGCGGCGCGACCTTCGCGGCGTTCCCCCTCTGGTACGCGAGCCTCTTCTCCGCGCTCTACCTGCCGCTCACGCTGGCGCTGCTGGGGCTGATCTTCCGCGCCGTGGCGATCGAGTACCGCGGCAAGGGCGGGCACTCCCAGCGCTGGGTCGACGGCTGGACCTGGGCGCTGTCCCTCGGTTCGCTCGTGGCCGCGTTCTGCGTGGGGGCGATGCTGGCGCTCACGACGACGGGCCTGCCGCTCAACGCCAACGGCGACAACGTGGGCGGGGCCTTCGCCTGGCTCACGGTCCCCGCGGTGGTGGGCGGTCTGGCGGTCGTGGGCTTCTCGCTCCTCCACGGTCTGCTCTACCTCACCCTCAAGACGGACGGGCCGGTGCGTGCCCGTGCCCGCCGCACCGCCGTGGTCGCCGGTCCGCTCCTGCTCCTGCCCCTGGTCGCCTGGGTGCTGCTGGTGCAGGCCGAGCGCGGTGACGCGCTCAGCTGGGTGTGCACCGCGGCCGCCGTCCTCGCCGCCGTCGTCTCGTGGGTGCAGCTGCGCCGTGGGGCGGAGAAGCCTGCCTTCGTGGCACAGGGCCTCTTCCTCGCCGCCGGTGTGAGCGCGATCTTCGCCGCGGTCTTCCCCGTGGTGCTGCCCTCGACTCTCGATCCGGCGCACGATCTCACGATCCACACGGCCTCGTCCTCGGGCTACACCCTCGGGGTGATGTTCTGGGTCGCCGCAGTGGCCGTGCCCGTGGTGCTTGCGTACCAGATCTGGAGCTACACCGTCTGGGCGCGGAGGCTCACGGTCGAGCACATCCCGCCCGCGCACGAGGTGCCGGTCGCGATCCGCGGTCGCGTCTCCTGATGCGCACTGCTCCTGAGCAGGAGCCCACCCGGGCGCAGCGGAGTCCGCTGCGCCCGGCCCTGGCCACCGCTGCCGGCCGGTGGGGCCTGTGGGCATCCTGCGCGGTCGCCGCCCTGCGCGCCGCGGGCCTGGTGCTCGTGGCCGACGGCGTGGCCCGCGGGATCGTCGCGGCGATGCAGGGGGCGGAGGTGCGCAGCGCCGTGCTCACAGGTCTGGCCGGAGCGCTCTGCCAGGCCCTGGCGGCGTGGGCGGGCCAGTGGGCCGGCGCGCGGAGCTCGGTGGGCGCGAAGACCCGGCTGCGCAGCCTGTTCGTCATGCGCGCGTTCGCCGGCTCGGGCCGCGATCTGCCGGGCACGCAGGGCGCGCTCGCCCTCACCGCCACGCGCTCCCTCGACGAGATCGACGACTACTTCACGGCGGTCGTGCCCGCCCTCACGGCCAGCGCGGTGGTGCCGCTGCTCGTGGGAGCGCGGATACTGGCCGCCGACTGGGTGAGCGCACTCGTCATCGTCCTCACGATCCCGCTCGTGCCCGTGTTCATGATCCTCATCGGCCAGCACACCGCGGAGCGGATCGGTGCCGCCACCGCCGCGCTCGACCGCTTCTCCGGACACCTCGTCGAACTGGCGCGCGGCGTGCCGGTGCTCGTGGGGCTGGGCCGGCTGCCCGCACAGACGCGGGCCCTGCGGGAGGTGTCGCAGCGCTACCGGGACACCACCATGACGACCCTGCGCACGGCCTTCCTCTCCGCGCTCGCCCTCGAACTCATCGCCACGCTCTCCGTCGCCCTCGTCGCGGTGTTCGTGGGAGTGCGCCTGGTGCACGGGTCCTTGGACCTGGAGGCGGGACTCCTCGCGCTCATCCTCGCGCCCGAGTGCTACCTTCCCCTCCGTCGCCTGGGCGCGGCCTTTCACTCCACGGAGAACGGGCTCGCCGCATACGACCGCGTCCGCACGCTCCTCGACGCCCCGACCGCGCCGGGACCGGCCGCGCCGCCGGAGGGGCTGACCCTGCGGCTCGGAGACGTCACCGTCGCCCACCCCGGCCGCGGTGCGCCGACGCTGCGCGGGACCTCCCTCAGCTGGGGCGCGACCGGCCTGCTGGCGGTGACGGGAGCCTCGGGCTCCGGCAAGTCCACGGTGCTCGGCCTCCTCGCCGGTCTGGTGCGCGCCGAGGACGGGACCCGGGTGAGCGGCGAGGTCGAGGCGGTGCGCCCCGTGGCCTTCGCCCCGCAGCGCCCGGCCTTCGCGGCGGAGACGGTGGAGGCGGAGGTGGCGATGCACCTGCCCGCCCGTCTGCGCGAGGACCCGCGTCTGCGCCGGGACGCGGTGGAGGAGTGCCTGCGCTTCGCCTGCCTCGAGGACCTGCACGGCGGGCAGGGGACACGGGCCTGCGAGGCCCTGAGCCCCGGCGAGCAGCGTCGGCTGGCCCTCGCCCGTGCGCGCGCCGCCGTCATGGCCGGGGCGCGCCTGGTCCTCCTCGACGAGCCCACGGCCCATCTCGACGCCGCGCGTGCCACGCGGGTCCGGGCGGAGATCGGTGCGCTGGCTCGCGAGGTCGCCGTCGTCGTCGCCACGCATGACGCCGGTCTCACGGCGCTGGCCGAGGACCGGGTGCACCTGGAGGACGGCGTGCTCGGGGCGGAGCGCCCTGCTGCGGGCGGAGACGTAGCGGCGGTGACCGAGAGCGCGGCTGAGGGTGTGGCCGATGATGCCGCCCCGGCCGCAGACGCCGCTCCGTCCCCGCAGGCGGAGGCGGAGCGGGAGGGCGAGAGCGCGCCCCCGGTTCCCCTCCGCACGGTGCTGCGCCGCCTGGTGCAGGCGGTGGACCCCCTCTCCCCGCGGTTCCTCCTCGCCGTGCTGCTCGGGGCGGCCTCCGTGGCGGCGGGGGCCGCGCTCACCGGCGTCTCCGCGTGGCTGATCGTGCGGGCGGCCTCGCAGCCTCCCATCATGTACCTGCTCGTGGCGATCGTGGGCGTGCGGTTCTTCGGGCTCTCCCGCGCCGTCCTCGCCTACGCCCAGCGCCTGTGCCTGCACGACGCCGTGCTGAGCGCCCTCACCCGCCTGCGTGTGCGGCTCTGGCAGGGACTGGCCCGCAGGGGAGTGGCGGACCGCCGGGTGTCCCGCGGCGAGGGTGCCCTCCGCTCGCTCATCGCGGACGTCGACGACGTGCGCGACCTCGTGCCGCGCGTCGTCCTGCCGCCTCTCGTCGCGGTCGTGGTGAGCACGGCAGCCGTCGCGGTGCTCTTCTCCCTCCATCCCGCCGCCGGCTCGATCACGCTGTCAGCGGTGCTCACGGCCCTGGTGGCGGGTGCGGGCGTGACGCTGCTGTCCGACAGGCGGGCCAGCTCCGTGCGCGTCGGTGCGCGCAGCACGGTGCTCGCCCGGCTCTCCGCGCTGCTGGGCGCACGCGAGGACCTTCTGCCGGACGGGGCCTGGCGCGCGCCCGCGCAGGAGCTCGCGGAGGCGGACGAGGCGGCGGCCCGCGCCGAGCGCGGTGCCCTCCGCGCCCGCGGTGCGGGCGAGGCCGTCGTCACCGCCGTGATGATCGCCGCCGCGGTCCTCTCCGTGGCCGCGCTCGCCCCGTCCACGGGAAGCGGGGCTCTGAGAGGCGAGCTGCTCGCCGTGGCGGTGCTGCTCCCGCTCGGCCTCATCGACGCCCTGCTGGACGCGCTCAGCGCCGTCCAGCAGTGGCCGGCGCTGCGGACGGTGCTCGCAGGCATGCACGAGGACGACCTCGCCGCTCCCGAGTCCGTCGACGCCGCGGGGCCGTCCCGCCCCGCCGCAGAGGCCCCGGCCGAGATCCGCGCGCTCTCCGTCGAGGCGCTCACCCTCCGCTGGCCGGGAGCGGCGGAGCCGGCGGTGTCGGCACTCACCGCGGACTTCCCGGTGCCGGGCCGGACCGCGGTCACCGGGGCCTCGGGCTCCGGCAAGACGACGCTCGTGAGCGCGCTCATGCGGTTCCTCGACCCGGTGAGCGGGCGGGTGCGCGTCAACGGGGCGGATGCCGCGCCGCTGGGCCCGCAGGATCTGGCGGGACGGCTGGCGTGGTGCCCGCAGGAGGCCCACGTCTTCGACTCCACCCTGCGCGGGAACCTGCTCATCGCCCGTGACCGCGACGACGCTCCGGCGGACGCGGAGATGGAGGCCGCGCTGCGGCGCGCGGGCCTGGGGGAGCTGCTGGCCGATGCGGGTCTGGACGCGCAGGTGGGAGCGGGCGGCGCACGTCTCTCCGGCGGTCAGCGGCAACGGCTCGCCGTGGCGCGCACGCTCCTGGTGGGCGCGGACGTGGTGATCCTCGACGAGCCCACCGCCCACCTCGACGAGCCCACGGCACGCGCCGTCATGCGTGATCTGGACGACGCCCTCGCGGACCGCGGGATGGTGCTCGTCACCCATGACGAGGGCCTCGTCCGCGAGGACGACGTGCGCGTGCGGCTGTAGCGGCTGCTCGCGCAGGCGACCCCTGCTGTGCCGGTGCGAGCCGGCGAGGAGGCGTCTCAGTCCTTGCCGCGACCGCCGAACATGATCTCGTCCCAGCTGGGCACCGAGGCGCGGCCGCGGCGCCTGCCGCCGGACTCCGGCGCGGGCCTGGGGGAGGGAGCTTCCTCGCCCCCGGGAGCGGGGAACAGCGAGGCCGGGTCGTGAGCGTCACCGGCGTGCGCCGGGTCCGGCTCCGCGGCGGGCTCCACCTCGTCCACCTCGAGCAGTGAAGGATGGTCGGGTCCGGGCCCGGCCTCGACCGCGTCCCCGCCGTGCGGGGCCGTGTCTCCGGATCCGGGCACCGGTGCGGGCGGGAGGGTGCCTGCGTACTCCGGGTCGTCGAAATCCGGCGTGCCGATGGGGGCCGTGTGCTGATCGGGATGACGCTGTCCGGGGGTGCGTGCGCCGTGCGGGGCCGGGACGGCCACGATCTCCGCGTCGAGCGCCTCGCCGGGCGCGCTGGGGGCCGAGTGCGCGCCGTCGATGGACTGGTCGCGGTCGTCGCCCACGAGTCTGAGGCCGCCTCCGCCCGGAGTGGGTCCTGCGTCCGCGGCGGGCCCGGAATCAGCACCGTGCGGTGCCGCCTCTCCGTCGTGTGCGGTGAGGTGGCCTGTCTGCCTGCGGCGGCCGTGCGGGGCGGCCTCGTCCGGGCCGCCGCGTCCGGGCAGGGGAATCTCGCCGGTGTGCTGCGAGGCCGTCACGCCCCTGCGGCGGCGCAGGCTCTCAAGGATGCGCCCCGTCTCCGTCTGGTGGTCGCGTGCGGGTGCGGCCGGCGCGGGTTCGGCCGCGCGTGCCTTGCGCTCCTCGCCGGTGCCGTAGCCGGGGATGGGGCCGGAGTCGGTCGGGCCCGCGTCCGAGAGCCAGCGCGCCTCGTCGTCGAGGGCGTGCACGGACCCGCGGGAGTACGACCAGCTGGCGGTGCGCAGGCGCGAGCCCGCCTCGAAGGAGAGCTCGACCTGCCAGGTTCCGTCCGCGCGCCGCCATGCGTCCCAGCTCAGCGTCTCCGGGTCCACCTCGCGCAGCTTGAGGCGCTCCAGGGCGAGGTCCGCGAGCGGGGTCGGCGCAGCGGCGTCCGTCTCCGGCCGGACGAGCACGCGACCGGCCTGATGGGCGATGTGCCCGCGCTCGGCCAGGACCGGGCCCTCGTAGACCCGGATGTGCTCGAGATCCTCGCCCGTCTCCTGCGCGATCTCCTGGGCGGTCATCCCCTGCCGGATCATGGCCTGGATGTCGCGGGGGCGCAGGGGCTCGTCGCTGCGCACGGTCGAGGCCTGCCGGCGGTGGGCGCCGCGGACGGCCACGACGAGCGCGTCGTCGATGGGGAGGCGGTACGCGGACCCCGTGGCATCCTCGAGGACCAGTGCCGACTCGTCCTCCTCCAGGCCGCGCAGGCTCAGCTCGGTCATCAGGGCTTCCTCCTCGAGAGACATCTCGTACGATCGTGTCACGTCCCGGTGCGAGTCCGCGGCACATCTCCGGGCGAGTCGCGTAAATCGCGATCGCAGAGTGAGACCGCGGCTCCTGCCACACGGGTGCCCCGCAGGGCCCGGCCGGGCGAGCCGATACCCTGGAGGGCGTGACTTCAGAGCTTGCACCCTTCGACGCCCTCCTCCTCATGTCCTTCGGCGGACCCGAGAAAGACGAGGACGTGCTCCCCTTCCTCCAGAACGTGACGGCCGGCCGCGGCATCCCGGACGAGCGGCTCGTGGAGGTGGGTGAGCACTACTACGGGTTCGGCGGGAGGTCCCCCATCAACGACCAGAACCGCGCTCTGCGCTCCGCCCTGGAAGCGGAGCTGCGCGCGCGGGGGATCAGCACCCCCGTCCTCTGGGGCAACCGCAACTGGCGGCCGTTCCTCAGCGACGTGGCGCGGGAGACGGCGGCGGAGAGCGGATCCTCGCGCCTCCTGGCGATCGTCACCTCCGCCTACTCCTCGTACTCCTCCGACCGTCAGTACCGGGAGGACTTCGCGAGGGTCCGCACGGAGCTGGGTGCGGAGGGGCTGGACGTCAGCTTCGAGAAGGTGCGGCAGTACTACAACCATCCCGGCTTCGCGGAGGCCGAGCTGGAGTGCGTGCGCGAGGGCCTCGACGAGCTCGAGGAGCTCACCGGCGGCCTCGATCCGCGGACGCAGCGCATCCTCTACGTCACCCACTCCATCCCGGAGGCCATGCAGCGGGCGTCGGAGAAGCGCACGCTCGGCTACGAGGCACAGCACCGCCAGCTCATCGACTGGGTCTCCGCTCAGCTGGGTGAGCGCGACGTGCTCCCGCACGAACTCGTCTTCTGCTCCCGGTCCGGTGCTCCGCACGTCCCGTGGTCGGAGCCTGATGTCAACGACAGGATGGAGGAGCTCGCCGCCGAGGGCGTGACGTCCGTCATGCTCGTGCCGATCGGCTTCGTCTCCGACCACATGGAGGTCGCGTTCGACCTCGACACCGAGGCGCGGGCCACCGCCGAGCGTCTGGGCCTGGGCTTCGTGCGCGCCGGGTCCGTGGGCACCCGTACCGTCTTCGTCCGCGGTCTCGTCGACCTTGCGCTCGAGCGGGCGGCGCAGGTGCGCGGCGAGGACGTCGAGGCTCCCGCCGTGACGCCGGAGGGTCCGCTGGTCCCCGGTTCCGGCTCCGGGGCCGAGGACGACTGCGCAGGCGCCGTGGACCGTCCGATCCACCCGGTGTGGCCCGCCGTCTGAGCGCTCGCGCCGGCTGCAGGCGCAGCGCGAGGCGCCCGGAACCGCCGAGGGTGGTTCCGGGCGCCTCTGTGTGCGTGGCGGAGTGCTGGAGTGCGTCTCAGCCCGTGGGGGTGAGGCTCAGTCCGTGGAGGTGAAGCCCTCCGGCTCGTCCGCGACGCCCGTCGGGCTCTCCCCGGGATCGGCGCTCAGATCCGGGATGACCGGCAGCGCCCCGGTCTCCGCCTCCAGCACCGCTTCCATCTGCTTCGTGTCCACATCGGTGCGGCCCGCGATGTCGATGAGGGTCTCGAGATCCGTGAGGAGCTCCTGCTCCCGGAGCTCGTCCTGTTCCGCCCGCGCCTGAGCGAGGCGCTGCCGGAGTTCCGCGATCCTGGTGTCGAGCTCGTCTTCGAATCTGCTCACTGTGTCTCCCCTCTTGGCAGCCGGCGGTGCAGCTGTGCGGCAGGATGTCCTGCGGCGTGCCCGGAGGTGTGTGCCGCAGGCGGCTGGCGTCTTTCCGAAGGTCGATTCTCCCATCCCTGCGCGCCCTGCGGGTGACATCCGGGCTCCTGTGGGCGTAATAGGAGGCGAATCACAGAACAGGATGCCTCTTTCGTGTTGCGCGAGGGGCGGTGTGCGTGCAAAATGCAGGGGACATATCGGACGAAGGCCCTTTCCCCCGTCCTCCGACCAGAGAACAGCGGAGTGTGATCACGCCAGTGGCAACCGACTACGATGCGCCGAAGAAGCAGGACGAGGAGCTCCGGAGCGATTCCATCGAGGAGCTCAAGGCGCAGCGAAACCAGCAGATGGCGAGCCAGGTGGACGAGGACGAGGCCGTCGCTGCTGAGGGCTTCGAGCTCCCCGGTGCGGACCTCTCCAACGAGGAGCTCTCCGTCCGTGTGCTTCCCAAGCAGAATGACGAATTCACCTGTATGGAGTGCTTCCTCGTCCGTCACCGGTCCCAGCTGGCCGACGCCGAGGCGATGATCTGCACGGACTGCGCCGGCTGACCCGCGCCCGCACTCCGCTCTGCAGCCCGCACGCAGCCGGGCGGCGGACGGCCCCGGACCGCGATGGTCCGGGGCCGTCGCGCGTGTGGGCGCGGGGCAGCGCACGGTCCAGAGGGCCGGCCGGTGGGGAGCCGTGAACCGGCTCAGGCGCGCAGCGCCGCCGCCAGCTCCTGCGGGTGCCGGGTGGACACCAGCCAGTAGGGGGTGGGGTCCGCGGGATCGTTCAGCTCCACCTTCACGACGGTCTTCACCCACGGCCGCAGGACGAGGAAGGCGCGGACGTCGAGCTTCTGCCCGCGCTGGCGGAAGGACTCCTGCGCGTCGAAGCCCTCCGCGCCGGCGATGAACCGCCTGTCGATCGCCGCGCCGCCGGCGGCGAAGGTGTCCTGCGTGACGAGCACCCGGGCGGAGGCGCGGGCGAAACCGATCGCCACGGCGATCATCACGAGCAGCGCGAGCACCACTCCGGCCCAGGGGTTCACCGGGACGAGGAGGAGGGAGGTCATGGCGGAGAGCAGGAATCCTGCGATCGCCCAGCCCGCGCTGGGGTGGAGGCGCTCGCTGAAGGTCACCGAGGTGGTCGTGGTCATTCCCCCATCGTCCCACAGGCGGATCGGGCTCCACCACGGCCTCGGACGCCGCGGCGCTCCCGGGGCGCGCTAGTGTGTCCGTGCCCGCACCTCGAGGACAAGGAGCTCCTGTGACACCCTCCCGCCCGCACATCCCGATCCGGAAG
>NZ_JALAHB010000266.1 GCF_022712115.1 Brevibacterium sp.
GGTCCTGAGCGGGTGGGGTGCGCCGTGAGCCGTCGGGTGCTTTCCAGCGGTAGGCTCCGCCCGCGGACACAAGACCTGTCGAGTGCGTCGGTCTCAGGCCAGCGTCGAGGGGTCCGTGTTGGCGCCGCACAGCACCACGCACACACGGTCCTCAGCGGTCAGCCCGGTGAGCGCCTCCTCGTGCATGACGCCGGCGAGGGCTGTGGCCGCCGCATGCTCCACGACCAGCCTGTGCTCGGCCCAGAGCGATTCACGGGCGGCGAGGATCGAGGCGTCGTCGACGAGGACGGTGGAGACGTGTGGCAGCTGTGCCTCCTGCAGTGCGGCAGCGGAGACCCGACGGGCTCCCAGGGAGTCCGCCGCCACGGAGTCCACTGCGACGTCGACGGGAACACCCGCTTCGATTCCGGCGTGCAGTGCGCAGCAGTGCTCCGGTTCCACGGCGATGACGCGCAGACCCCGTCGCCGTGCTGCTGCGGAGACACCGGCGAACAGTCCGCCTCCGCCCACGGACACGGCGATGGCTGTGATGTCCGGCCGGGAGGTGAGGATCTCGTCCACGAGGGTGCCCGCTCCCGCCTGGATGAGGGGGAGGTCGTAGGCATGGGACAGCAGCGCGCCTGATTCTGCGGCGAAGTCTGCGCAGGCCGCCGCGGCCTCGGCGTACTCGCTGCCGTGCAGGCGGACGTTCGCGCCGTAGGAGCGCAGCCGCGACACCTTGGGTGCGGGTGCCGTTTCCGGCAGGAAGACCGTGGCTCGCGCTCCTGCCTGCCGCGCCGCCCAGGCGCATGCCACTCCTGCGTTGCCGCCGGAGGCGATCGTGACTCCGGCGCTGGGAAGCGTGCCGTCCTCCGCATGAGCCCGGAGGAAGTTCAGTGCCCCACGGGCCTTGAAGGTGCCCGTGTGCTGCATGAATTCCAGCGCGAAGGACACGGCGGCACCGTCCGGTGAGCGGAGCAGATCACCGGTGGTGGGAACCGTGCGCACCTGATCCGTGATGCGGGTCCGCGCTTCGTCGATGAGCGCAGGATCAAGGCCCTCGTCCACGGGACGGTCTGCGACGGCCCGGATCTCGGCGGTCTGTGCGGGCTCCTGCTGCACCGGAGTCTGCGGTACGCGCGCGTCTGAGGTCATGAGGCCTCACATTGCCTCGTTGTAGCAGTGCTTGTCCAGCGGGCGGAACCGAGGTGTGCGGACGAGGCGCTTGTTCGCAGTCTGCTGCACGGCGTGTCCACACAGATCGGCAGGGATGCGGGGTGGACGAAGATCTCCGAGAACTCTTCGGCGACCCGGATGCGTATCATCGGAGAGGACATCCTCGGACGCAGCTGGGCCCGCCGCCGGCGTCGAGGACGAACAGGCGACAGGCTGGAGCGGGCCCGCACACCGATGGCGAGATGAAGGAGCCTCTTCGACATGGAACTGGGACTGCGAGGGCGCACGGCGCTGGTCTGCTCCTCGACGAAGGGGCTGGGCTGGGCCAGTGCGCAGGAGCTGGCGGCGGCCGGAGCGCGGGTGGCGGTGCACGGGCGTGATGTGCGGGTGGCCGAGGAACAGGCTGCTCTTCTCCCGGACGCAGTGGGCCTCGGCTGCGATATCACCACCGAGGAGGGCGCCGAGCGACTGGCGGAACTGGCGCTCGAAAGCCTGGGCAGCATCGATGTGCTCGTCCTCAACGGGCCGGGACCTGCGCCGGGAACTGCTGCTGAGCTCTCCACCGCGGAGGTGCGGTCGGCTCTCGACAGCCTCGTGATGGCGCAGATGACCCTGCTGCAGCGCTTGCTCCCACCCATGAGGGAGCGCGGTTGGGGGCGCGTGGTCGCGATCAGCTCCACCAGCGTGGAGGCACCGATCCCGGGCCTCGCGCTCTCCAATCTGGGGCGACCCGCGCTGATGGCGATGCTCAAGACCCTCGCCGGTGAGGTGGCGGCCGAGGGCGTCACCCTCAACGCCGTGCTGCCCGGGCGCTTCGACACCGGACGGGTCCGCCAGGTCAACCAGGCGTCCGCCGAGGCGCGCGGAGTCAGCGTGGAGGAGGTCCTCGCAAGCTCACTGGCCTCTGTGCCGGCCCGCCGGCTGGGAGAGCCCGAGGAGCTCGGCGCTGCGGTCGCGTTCCTTGCCAGCGAGCGGGCGAGCTTCATCACCGGCACTGCGCTGCGAGTGGACGGCGGGGCGACTCCGATCCTCTGAGGCCTCGAACTCCCTGAGGTCTCGAGCGCGCTCAGACCTGTGAGGTGATCAGCCGGCTGGCCTGCATGAGCGTGGTGCGGTGGGCGCTCATGCCCTCGGCGTCGAGGGTGCCGTGGTGGGCGACCAGGTTGATCGCCGCCAGCAGCTCTCCCTCCGGGCCCCATACGGGTGCGGTGATGCTGACGGTGCCCGTGTGGCGTTCAGAGGTGCTGATGAAGTATCCGTCCGCCCTCACCGACTCCAGATCGCGCTCCAACTGCTCCACGGTCTGCATGCGCCCGTCCGCGAGCACTGTGTCCTCCTCCGCGGCGAGCAGCTCGCCGCGGTCCTCCTCGTCGAGGTATGCCAGGAGCACCTTCCCGCCGCCCACGCGGAGCGGCAGCTTCTGGCCCACCGGGAAGTAGTAGCTGAGGGGATCGGGTGCCTCCACGCGCGCAATGAGGATGCGTTCGCCGCCCGACCTCACAAAGACCGAGGAGGTCAGCGAGGTGGCGGCGGTGAGGTCGGTGAGCACCTTCTGGGAGACCCGGGTGAGGCGGTCCTGCAGCACGAAGGAGTGGGCGTGGGCCAGCACGCGCGGGCCCAGCGAGTAGCCCAGCGTGGACGCGGTGAGGTAGTCGCGGCGCACCAGGGTCCTGATCAGTCTCTGCGTGGTCGCGACGTGCAGTCCGGTCGAGCGGGAGATCTGGGTGAGGCTCATGGGCTGGCGGGACTCGCCCACGCATTCCAGGACATCGAGCGCGCGCTCGAGTGTGCGTCCCTGGTTGGTGCCTCTGCTCTGCCCTGATTCGTCTGCCATTCGCCCTCGTGTTCAGCGGCTCCACCGCGGAGCCGCACCTGCCGGTCCGTCTGTCGCCACGATAGCCAATGGGCTTCCGCCGTCTTGACACCGCATGGTCTGTGCCACCACTATGAATCGCATCACTGCACTGAATGATAGAAATTATCACTCAACGATAAGGAGGTCGTGTGAAGGTAGCGATTCTGGGACTCGGAGAAGCGGGATCCCTGTATGCGGAGGCGTACGCCCAGGCAGGCCATACCGTCAGCGGTTACGATCCGCGGGACGTCGAGGTGGCGCCGGGCGTGAAGAAGGCTGAGACCCAGGCCGAGGCGGTGAGGGACGCTGACCTGGTGATGGGCCTGACGACGGCGCGGCCCGCGCTCCAGGCCGCCCGCGATGCCGCGGAGCACCTGCGGCCGGGCGCGGTGTATCTGGACCTCAATGCGGCCTCCCCTCAGCTCAAGGAGGAGATCGCCGAGGCCATCGGCGCTGCGGGGCGAGTGGTCGACGGCGCGGTGATCGGCTCCGTCCGCAAGTACGGCGCACAGGTGCACGTGCTGCTCTCCGGTCCGCACGCCGGCGAGGCCGCGGAGCTTCTCGGGGCGATCGGTGCGCACGCCGAGCCCATCGGCGGCGAGGTGGGCGACGCCTCGAAGCGGAAGCTCCTGCGCAGCGTCTTCATGAAGGGCCTCGGCGCCCTCATCACGGAGTCGATGGAGGCCGGCGAGGCAGTGGGCCAGGCGGACTGGGTGCGGCAGCAGATCGCGGAGGCGATCACCGACGGCGAGCAGGCACTGGACAGGCTGTGGAGCGGCACCTCGCTGCACGCCGCCCGCCGTGGGGCCGAACTGCAGGCCAGCCTCGATCTGCTCACCGCCCATCGGGGGGAGTGGCCGATGATCCGGGGCGCCCAGGCGACCCACCTCCGGCTCGCGCGTGAGTCGGCGAGCGCGAACCAGGCGGCGGACGCGGCCGGGGACCTGAGCCTCGCCGATGCGCTGCGGCAGATCCCGACCTCCGCACTCGGGGATGCAGGGGATCGCCTGGGGTTCGTGCGCGCCGCCGTCAAACCGGTGTGGAAGAGCGCTCCGGTGGCCGGCCGCGCCTTCCCGGTCCACACCCGCCCCGGTGACAACCTCGGCATCCACGAGGCGATCCGTCAGGCGGCCCCGGGCGATGTCATCGTCGTGGACGGAGGCGGCCATACCGAGCGCGCTCTCATCGGCGAGCTGATGGCCGAGCGGGCGCAGAGGAAAGGCATCGCCGGAATGATCATCGACGGCTCCGTGCGCGATGCGGACGAGCTGGAGGCGCTCGGCTTCCCGGTCTGGGCGGCGGGCGTCTCGCCGGCAGGTCCCTACAAGCACGGGCCGTACCGGCTCGGGGAGGCGATCTCCCTGGGCGGTGCGGTGTGCGCCCCGGGGGACTACGTCGTCGCCGATTCCGACGGGGTCCTCGTCGTTCCCGCCCTCCGCGCGGAGAGCCTCGTCATGGGCGGCCGCGCCGTCATACAGGACGAGCGCAATCGTCAGGAGGCGATCAGAGCCGGCGCCTGAGCGCGGAGCTCAGACACGCGCTGTCGCTGTCCGGACACCGGTCCGGACTCGGCGCCCGGACAGGGTGTCCCGGTCGTTCTGCTCGCCCCGCCGCACATCCACGGGCATCAGCCCGGAACCGCTTGACCGGTGAGAGTCCATGCTCTCAGCCCGACCTCGAAGGAGAGGTTATACCCATGCCCATAGCCCTCATCGCACTGGCGACGTTCATCGCCGTGATCGTGGTGTGGAACGTCGTGGTGAAGCGCAACATGGCCGAGGCCATGCTGCTGGGCTTCGTCGTCACGCTGTTCTTCGCCGGTGCGCAGGCCCCTCAGTTCGCAGGCGCGGCGGTCGCGAGCGCCTCGGAGAACGAGGTGCTCTACGCCGCCACCGCCTTCGTCTTCATGACCCACTTCGTGGAGAAGACCGGGGTGATCGACAGACTCATCAGGATCCTCAGCTCGTTCTTCGGACGCGTTGCGGGAGGTCCCGCCATCGTGGACACCCTCGCCTCCGGGGCGATGGGTGCCGTCGCCGGCGGATCGAACACCGGCAACGCCGCCGCGAGCGGTGCGATCACCGGTCCGTGGATGGTGCGCACCGGCTGGAAGCCCGCACGCGCCGCCACCGTGATCGCCGGGAACGCCGGGCTCGGCGCGGCCCTGCCGCCGAGCGCCTCGATGGTCATCATGATCGGGTTCGCCGGTTCACTCGTCACCACGAGCGGGGTCTACCTGGCGCTGCTGGTGGCCGGCACCTACCAGGTCATCTGGCGCCTCCTCCTTCTCATCTGGTTCGTTCGCCGGGACGGGATCAGGGCGGAGAAGGACAGCGAGCACGAATCGCCGCGCACAGCGCTGCGCGTCGGCTGGACCTCGACGCTGGTGTTCCTGGGCGCCCTGATCCCCATCGCCGTCTCCGTGGGGCCGCTCGCAGATCTGCTGGCAGGTTCCGCCCTCTACGGCGAGGCGATGGACTCGATCTCCCTCATCGTGTGGATCCCGATCCTCATGATGGCCATCAGCGCGATCGTGGCGTGGAAGGAGCTGCCGCGCACGCTGCGCGGATGGTGGGACTTCTTCGCGGGCAGCGTGCCCAAGTTCTACACGATCGGCGCGATCCTCTTCTTCGCGGTCGCCGCCAGTGAGGTGCTGGCTGAGCTGGGCCTGGCCGAGGACGTCGACACGATCCTCGGTCAGTGGAGCATCCCGCAGTGGCTGCTCGTGACGCTGGTGGGTCTGCTCGTGGTGCTCGTCGCCGGCCCGCTCTCCTCCTCGGCCACGCTCACCGCGGTGGGGCAGGTGGCGCTCTTCACGCTCGTCGCGGCAGGTGTGGATCCCCTCCTCGCCGTGATCGCGATCCTGACGTTCGCCTCGACGGAAGGAGCCTCCCCTCCGGCCTCGGGATCGATCTTCGTGGCCAGCGGCATCACCGGAGCACGTCCGGAGAAGACCTTCATCCCGCTGGTGCTCTACTACGTCATTCCCTTCTTCGTCCTGGGCGTGCTCATCGCCCTCGGTATCGTTCCCGTCCCGATGGGGTGAGAGAAAATGCAGAACCGCCTTCGAACCGTCTTCCAGATCCTGTTCACGCTCGCGATCCTCGTATTCCTCCTGCTGGCGGCCATCCTCGTGTTCAGCCAGGTGCTGGGCCTCGTCATCGGCCAGCCGGCGCTGATCACCGGTGCGAGCGACCTCCTGCTGCAGCCCAGCATCATCGCCGCCATCTTCGTGGGCCTGCTCGGCTTCGCCTACTACAACACCACCGAGGGGAAGAAGGACAGCTGAGGCGCCGACCGCGGGGAGCCGGTGCGCTGCCGCACCGGCTCCTCAGCGGACGTCGATGTCCAGTCCGCGCAGCTCCTCCGGCCCCCTGGTCGTGAAGAACCAGTCGCGGAAGGACTCCTCCGGCGCGATCCTCTCCCGCTCCTCCAGCCAGGATTCGCCCACGGCGTAGAAC
>NZ_JALAHB010000267.1 GCF_022712115.1 Brevibacterium sp.
GACCTGCCCCGCCGCCCGCTCATGACCAGGCCTGCCCCGGCCGCCAATCCCCGGCTGACAGCACGCATGACCTGCCACTTCTGACTCACGGCCGGCGCGCACAGCAGCGGAAGCGCCGCTGGGTGACACGGATCGGGCGTTCCGCATCAAGCTGCGCGAGCGTGCTCAGGTGCGGATCGACCTCGAATCCCGGCACGTCCCACGGCACGAGAGCCATGTAGGTGACGAGTGCCTCGGCGTCTGAGAACTCCATCGTTCCCGCCCATTCGTCCGCGTGCGTCACTCGCAGACCAGCGGCCTCCGCCTCAGTCTCCGCGTTGGCGAGCCGCACGTGGGGAGCCTGCGGCTCGCCGCCGAACCAGTCGCGGAGCTCCTGCGCGTCTCGCCCGTCCACCTGCTGGTTGAGGAACAGCCCACCACGGCGGAGCACGCGGGCGATCTCTGCGATGTCGAACGACTCGTGACGGCACATCACCAGGTCCACCGAGGCGTCCGGGAAGGGCAGGCGGTCTCCGCGGTCGGCGTCGTAGTCGTAGACCGTCACACCCCACGGCTCCAGCGCCGTTCGGGCACGCGGCAGGTTGGGCGGCCACGCCTCCGTCGCGCTGACCTTCCGAGGCCCATCCCGCCCAGCACCGCCGCTCTCACCCACCTCCCGCAGCAGGCGGATGAGCCGCTCGCCCCCGCCGGTGCCCAGATCCACCGCCGCCGAGGCCTCGGCGAGCGCCCGGGCGCACTGCGCCTCGAAGTCCCACGGCGGGTCGTCGGCCGCCAGGCGACCGTCCAGCACGGAGAAGTCCCAGCCGTGCATCGCGGTGCCGGCGTGCGCCGCCCGCAGACGGACGGCGAACTCACGAGCAGCGGTGTCCGAGGTATGCGTCATCGTCGATCAGCTCCTTCTCCCGGACGCTACCCGCCTCACACGCCTCCCGGAACCCCGCACTCAGAACTCAGCACCCAGAACCCGGGCTCGCGCCGAAATCCCGAGCCTCCTGCCCTCGGAGACCATCCCCCGCCCCCGGAGAACTCCCCCTACGCCCGGATCGCGTCGACGATCCTGGCGCGGGTGGCGATGAGCGCCGGCACGAACCCCGCGACGGCACCGGAGAGCACCGCCACGAGGAAGCCCACCACTGCTGCGGAGAACGGGAAGCTCGGCGTCACATTCATGCCCTCGGAGACGAAGGAGAGCACCTGGGGCGAGCGCAGTGCGAGCACGGACACCGCGATGCCCACCACGCCGGCGATGCTGGTGGCGACCACGGACTCCATGAGCACGGAGAAGAACACGCGCGCACCGGTGGCGCCGAAGCTCCGGCGGATCCCGATCTCGCGCACCCGCTGCTGCACCGTCACGAGCGCGATGTTCACCAGACCCAGCACACCCAGGAACAGGATGAGCCCCGCAATGCCCAGGAGCGCCAGACGCAGGGTCGCCAGGGGATCGCCGCCCTCCTGGAACAGATCCACTCTCCACACCTCCCAGCTCTCGCCCGTCGCCTTCGTCAGACGACTGCTGAGCTGAGTGCTGAGCTCCTCGGAGATCTCGGACGGCACCCAGGCCTGCATGGTGAGGCCCAGCTCCGGTCCGGCCAGCTGCGTCGTGGACGGCGAGCCCGCCAGCATGAAGGCCTCGCCGCTGTCGTAGTCGTTCCCCGGGGTCACACCCACCACGGTCACCGCCACGGGGTCGCCCCCGCTCGCCGGGCCCAGGCTCAGGGAGAACGGCAGATCCGCTCGCGTCCGCCCCGACCACTCCAGCATGTTCTCGTTGACGACGGCGGACGGTGCGAGGTTCTGCTCCTCGCCGGGGGAGAACCAGCGGCCGGCCACCAGACCCACACTGTGCATGGTCTGCCAGTCGTGCTCCACGAGGGAGGCGCTGACGAACTGCTCGCCCATCTCCGAATCCATCACGGCATCCACGTATCCGCTCACCGACGAGTGCCCGATCCCGAACTCTTCGAGCACCGGATCCACGGCCGCGCGCATCGCCCGGGGGTCGGCTCCCAGCTCACCGCCGGCAGGCTGGAGCTCCAGGGTGGCGTCGCGGCCGCCCATCTGCTCGTAGTTCACCCGGAAGTTGTCCTGCACGAGGGTGGACATGGCCACCACCATCGTCAGCGAGGCCACGGCCACCGCCACTCCCACGAGTGAGAGCAGGACGCGCAGCTTGTGGATCCGCAGCTCCTGCCACGCCTCGATGAGCGATCCCAGGAGAGCGCCCGTCATCGGAGCTCACCGCCTTCCAGCGTGAAGCGCCGGTTCGCACGGGAGGCGATGGCGGCATCGTGGGTGATGGTGATGAGCGCGGCGGAGGACTCCGCCGCGGTCTCCGCGAGCAGGTCCATGACGACGCCGCCGGTCTCCACGTCGAGCGCACCGGTGGGCTCATCGGCCAGCAGCAGCCGAGGCCGGCGCACCAGTGCGCGGGCGATCGCCACGCGCTGCTGCTCACCGCCGGACAGCCGCGCCGGCAGCTGCGCCGCGCGGTGGGCCAGACCCAGCCGCTCGAGCACCTCGAGGGCGCGGCGCTTGCGGGTGCGGACCTCGGCGGCGGTGCCGTAGAGCAGCGGATGGGCCACGTTCTCCAGGGCCGTGCGGCCCGGCAGCAGGTTGAACTGCTGGAACACGAATCCGATCTGCCTCCCCCGCACCTGGGCGGCGCGGCGGGCGGAGAACGTGGCGGCGGGCACGCCGTCGAGCTCCACGGTGCCGGCGGTGGGCCGGTCGAGCAGCCCCAGGATATTCAGCAGGGTGGACTTGCCGGTGCCGGAGCGGCCCACGATCCCCACGTGGTCGCCCTCCTCGACCGTGAGATCGACGCTCCGGAGGATCTGCAGGTCACCGCCGTCCGGCAGCGTCACGGTGCGCGCCACACCCTCGAGGCGAAGGAGCGGAGCACTCACCACATCATCTCCTCTTCCCCGAAGCCCATGTCGTCCTCCGGCTCGGTGCCCGGCACGTACTCGAGGATCATCTCGCCCTCCTCCAGGCCCTCGCGCACCTCGGCCTGCACACCGTCGCTGAGGCCCATCGTCACCTCGCGCTCCTGCGGCTCCCCGTTCTCGTCGAGCGTCCAGACGACGGCGTCCTCACCCAGGCCGCGGACAGCGGTCACGGGCACCACCAGCACGTCCTCGACGGTGCCGGAGTCCACGCTCAGCGTCATGTCCAGGCCGTTGTAGACCTTCACCTTCTCCGGCACGGCGCACCGCAGCTGCGTGCTGCCGCCGGATTCAGGCTCCGTCATCTCCCCCGTGTAGGGATCGACCTCACCCTGGTCCCCGCCTCCGCCCGCAGGCGGTGCCCCGGCCTCCACGAGCCTCAGCCCGGTGCAGTCGAACGGCGCCGGGCCGCCGGTGATCGTGATCTCCGCTTCCTCCGGGATCGTCTCCAGGCGGTAGAGGTCCACCGGCGGGATGTCCGCCACCGCGCTGTAGTCGCGCTTGGAGAGGGTGAGGGCCTCGTCGCCCTTGGCGACCTCATCGCCCACCTCGAGGGAGAAGGAGTCCACGGTGCCGTCCGCCGGTGCCACGACTGTGTGGTAGCTGGGCCGCGCCCGAGGTGCCGGTGCCGCGCCCGCCGCCTCCTCGCCGCCCTCGCCCCCGCCCGCACCGGACTCTCCTGCGGAATCCTCGGCCGGCGGCTCCTCTCCCTCCACCTGGATCTGGAACAGCTGGGCACCCTGGAGGACCTCCTGGCCCGGGGCGGCCCAGATGTGGTTGACGGTTCCGGAGTGAGTGGCCTTCACCGGCACGGGATCCACGACGGTGATGGTCCCGGAGGCCGTGAGCCGGGACTCGATGGTGCCCCTCTCCACCATCGTCTCCGTTCCCAGGAGCTCCCCGGTGGGGAACTCCTCGGAAGCGCTCGGATCGACACTCGGCCTGAACGCCAGCCAGGCCAGGGAGACGGCGATGACGACGAGGACGAGGAGGTATGCGATGGGCAGGATCACGCGTCGGAATATCTGCACAGGCGGGTCCTTTTCAGTGAGCTCTCGTGTTCAGCGGATTCTCACATCCGATGCATTTCCGCACAGGCCGGAGGTCCGAACTGCCCATACAGTAGACCGAAGCGCGGACGCGTTTTCCCTGCTCATGCCCTGGGACCGCAAAAGTCATGAGAGCGTTATCGGATTCCCACTCAATTCCGAGGCTTCCCATTCACTGCGCCGGAAGATACTCCGCAGGGGTGACAACTTCAGGAGCCGACGCAGCTAAAGTGCCGCATGCCGCCGCCCTCCCGACGGCCGGCGGAGCAGCCCCAGCACCACCCCGCACGCCACCAGCAGGGCACCTGCCCACTGGAGCGGGGCGAGCCGCTCGCCGGCCACCGCGATCCCCAGCAGCGCACCGGTCAGCGGATTGAGCAGACCCACGACGCCCACCGCCCCCGCAGGCAGCCGCCGCAGTCCGGTGAACCACGCGGTGTACGCCACCGCCGTGGCGATGAGTCCGGCATAGGCGAAGGCGGCGACCTCGGATCCCTCCAGCGGCCTCGGCATCCCTTCCACCAGCAGCGCGACAGGCACGAGGAGGAGGCCCGCTGCAGTCAGCTGCCAGGCGGTGAAGACGAAGGGCGAGACCGGCGGCTGCCAGCGCTTGGTGAGCACGAAGCCCAGCGAGGAGGACGCCATCGCGAGGAGGGAGGCGGCCACGCCCCACGGATCGAGTCCGCCCACGGCTCCATTCACCAGCAGTGCCACACCCGCCAGCCCCAGCACGGCTCCGGTCCAGCGCAGCGGTGAGGCCTTCTCCCCCAGCAGCAGGCGGGCGAACGCCATCGTGGCGAGCGCGGAGCAGGCCATGAGGGTCGCGGCGACCCCGGAGGGGAGCCTGCTGCCGGCCACGTAGACGAGGACGAAGAATCCGCCGATCGACAGCGTCGAGATCACCAGCGTCCTCCACCACCAGCTCCCACGGGGCAGCCGCCGCGCTAACAGCAGCAGGAGGAGACCGGCCGGCAGGGCACGGAGCGCGGATCCGGAGAGCGGCATGCCCGCCGGCAGCCACTGGCGCGTGACGAAGTAGGTGGAACCCCAGGCGACCGGGGCGAGGGCGGTGAGGAGCAGCATCCTCGAGTATTTCGCTTCCATGGAAGCAACTATAGCTTCCCGGGAAGCGATTAGGATGTGAGCATGCCCTCCTCGCACAGCAGCCCAGAGACGCACCCCGCGGCCGAGGACCACGTCGACAGGGTCCAGGCGGAGTGGCGGCGCGAGCGGCCGGAGGTCGACCTCGGGCCGCAGTCGGTGATCGCCCGCCTGCACCGCGTCGCGAACACGCTCACAGCACGCCTGGTCGAGGTCTACCGGCAGCACGGGCTGAGCGAAGGGGAGTTCGACGTGCTCTGCGCCCTGCGGCGCGCCGGGGAGCCCTATGCGCGGCAGCCCGCGGAGCTCGCGCGCACCACCGTCGTCACCACCGGCGGGCTCACCAAGCGCCTCGACGCCCTCGAACGCAGAGGCCTGGTGGTGCGCGAGCACTCGGGCGGCGACGGGCGCACGAAGATCGCACGGCTCACCCCCGCCGGGCGGCAGCTCATCGACACGGCCTTCACGGCGCACATGGACAACGAGGCCGCGCTCGTGAACGCGCTGGGCGAGGGCGAACGCGCGGAGATGGAACGCCTCCTCCGCACCTGGCAGACAGCACTGGATGCGGAGAGCGCGCAGCACTGAGAGGATCGAGGGCCAGAATCAGAGAGGACCAGCACCGATGACCACATGGACCACCCGACCGGAGACGCCGGACGACATCGCCGTCGTGCACGCGGTCAACGCCGCCGCCTTTCCCACGGAGGAGGAGGCGAATCTCGTCGACGCGCTGCGCGCGGACCCGGAGGCGTGGATCGAGGGGCTCTCGACCGTCACAGTCGACGAGTCCGGCACCGTGGTGGGGCACGCCCTCCTCACCCGCTGCACGGTGGGCGGGGAGCCGGCGCTGGCGCTCGCACCGTGCGCCGTGCTGCCGGACCACCAGCGGACGGGCGCCGGAGGGGCGGCGATCCGTGCAGGGCTGGAAGCCGCCTCGAAGCAGGGCGAGAACCTCGTCGTAGTCCTGGGCCATGCGGAGTACTACCCGCGCTTCGGCTTCGTTCCGGCCTCGGGCCTGGGCGTGACTGCGCCCTTCGAGGTGCCGGACGAGGCCTTCATGGCCCTGCTCCTGCACCCGGAGCGGGAAGCGCCCCGCGGGGCCATCGCCTACCCCACCGCCTTCGGCGTGTGAGGGGCAGGAGGAGCCGGGCGGCAGTGCCCGGGGGAGCGGCCGGCAACCGCGCCTGCATGCAGATGTGAGCGCGCAGGCCCGCGGACATGTATGCTGGACTCACCTGCGAACCCGGCAACGGGTTCCCTGCGTCGTAAGGACGCCTCGTCACAGAGACCGTGTCGTTTCCCGGTCCATGTTTCCGAAGCCATTTCCTCTCGGCGATCGAGAGCGCCGCCCGGCGTTCCCGCCCCCTGCCGGGAAACGGCTCCTGTCACCACAGGGTGATGCGCGCAGCTGTGCTCCGGCACGTTGAAAGGCTCTCCCATAGCTCCCTCATCGAACGCGACGGCCACGTCAGCGAAGACCACCACCGCCTCCACCACCTTCGCCCAGCTGGGCGTGCCGCAGGCGCTCGTCGAGTCCCTGCGCGCAGAAGGCAAGACCGAGGCCTTCCCCATCCAGCAGGACACCCTGCCGGACACCCTCACCGGTCGCGATGTGCTGGGCCGCGGCAAGACCGGCTCCGGCAAGACGCTGGCCTTCTCCATCCCCATGGCGGCACGGCTGGCGGCCTCGCAGTCCGGCCCGC
>NZ_JALAHB010000268.1 GCF_022712115.1 Brevibacterium sp.
CGTGGCGCACTGGGGCCTCGATCCCATCCTGCCGGTGGGGGGCAAGGTGCCCCGCCCCCACCCCTTCTCCCGTGTGCGCGTCTCGTTCTGCGAGCCGCTCGCCCCGCCGGTGCCGTCCGTGAGCGCGGGCCATTCCGGTCCGGCCCAGACGCGGCGCTTCGCGGACCGCATCACGGCCGCCATCGCCGCGGAGCTCGCGGAGCTGCGCGGCGTGCCCCTGCCGGAGCGGTTCCGGCCGGATCTCGAACCCCAGGAGGACGTATGAGCACGGCACCGGCGGAGAGCCCCGCCCCGGCAGGGGCGCAGCGCACCGCGGTCCTCGGCGCCGGGTCGTGGGGAACCACGTTCGCGAAGGTCATCGCGGACGCGGGGCACCCGGTCACGATCTGGGCGCGCAGGCAGGAGGTCGCCGAGGAGATCCGCGCGCACGGCACCAACAGCGCCTATCTGGGCGACCTCGCGCTGGGCGCGGGAGTGAGTGCGACGGCGGACGCCCGTGCGGCCCTCGAGGGCGCCTCCACCGTGGTGCTGGCCGTGCCGGCGCAGTCCCTGCGCGACAACCTGCGCGAGTTCGGCGCGGCGATCCCGCCGGAGGCGATCGTCGTGAGCCTCATGAAGGGCATCGAGGTGTCCAGCGGCAAGCGGATGAGCGAGGTCATCGCCGAGGCCACCGGGCACGATCCCGCCCGGATCGCCGTGGTCTCCGGCCCCAACCTCGCCAAGGAGATCGCCCACGGTCAGCCGACCGCCACCGTCATCGCGGCGCCGGAGCTCGCCGCGGCGGAGGCGGTCGCGGAGCTCACCGCGAACTCCTACTTCCGGCCCTACACCCACACGGACGTGGTGGGAGTGGAGCTCGGCGGCGCGGTGAAGAACGTCATCGCTCTCGCCGTGGGCCTGTGCGACGGGCAGGGCCTGGGAGACAACTCCAAGGCCTCGATCATCACCCGCGGGCTGGCGGAGACCACCCGGCTGGCACTGGCGCTCGGTGCGCAGTCGCACACGCTCTCCGGTCTCGCCGGCCTCGGCGACCTCGTCGCGACCTGCGCCTCGCCGCTGTCCCGCAACCGCAGCTTCGGCAGGCTGCTGGGGACGGGCATGAGCGTGGCCGAGGCCGCGGCGGAGACGAAGCAGGTGGCCGAGGGCGTGAAGTCCGCTCCGGCGGTGCTGGCGCTGGGCGAGGCCCACGGCGTGGACCTCCCCATCACGCAGGCGATCACCGCAGTGCTCGACGGCCGGCTCCGGGTTGACGAACTCGGCCCGCTCCTGTTGTCTCGGAAGCGCAAGACGGAGGGCCCTGCGGCCTGAGCCGCAGCCGTGCCGCGCCCCGGAGGGTGCGCGTGCGCCCGCTCGCCCTGCCGGGACTCCCCGCAGCGGCATCCTGTACGCCTGAACGAAGGGAAACGCGACATGAACACCCCGTTCCACAAGCTGAATGACGTGCCCCGCTTCGAACTGACCAGCACGGACATCGCGGAGGGTCAGGAGCTCTCCGCTCCCCAGACCTCCGGGGCGATGGGCGTGCCCGGCGGCGAGGACCTGTCCCCGCAGCTGTCCTGGTCCGGCTTCCCCGCGGAGACCAAGGCGTTCGCGGTGACCTGCTACGACCCGGACGCGCCCACCGGCTCCGGCTTCTGGCACTGGACCGTCGCGAACCTGCCGGCGGACGTCACGGCGCTGCCCGCGGGTGCGGGCACACCGGAGAAGGGCCTGCTCCCGGCCGGCGCCGTCACGGTGCGCAACGACGCCGGTGAGCCCCGCTTCGTCGGCGCGGCTCCGCCGGCCGGACACGGGCCGCACCGCTACTTCTTCATCGTCCATGCGCTCGATGCGCCGCTGGAGGTCGACGAGACCGCCACGCCGGCGTTCGTGGGGTTCAACCTGTTCTTCCACACGATCGGCCGCGCCTGGATCGAGACCACCTACGAAGCGAAGTGAGCATCAGCGCATGAGTTCGGACGACAGCCGTCCCACGGTCGCCGTACTGTTCGGCGGCCGTTCCAGTGAGCACGCGGTGAGCTGCGTGACGGCCGCGAGCGTGCTCGCCGCCCTCGACGAGGACCGGTACCGCGTCCTGCCCATCGGCATGACCCGCGAGGGAGTCTGCCGGGTGGTCGAGGACTGGCGGTCCTTCCGGTTCGGCGGAGCGACGCAGCCGGAGGTCGTGGACGACGGGACGGAGATCGTCTTCCCGCTGGACGTGCGCCGCAGCCCGCTGCGCCGGCTCGCCGCGGACGGGAGCCTGGAGTCGCTGGGCGTCGTGGACGTCTTCTTCCCGGTGCTCCACGGCCCCTTCGGCGAGGACGGCACGGTGCAGGGCATCTTCGAGCTCATGGACGTGCCCTATGTGGGCTGCGGGGTGCTCTCCTCGGCCGTCGGCATGGACAAGCGGTACATGAAGACGGTGCTGGCGGCCGCGGGCATCCCCACCAGTGCCTGGGAGTCCGTGACCGTGCGGCAGGCCCAGCAGGACCCGACCGGGGTCCGGGAGAGGATCGCGGCCCTGGGCCCCGTCGTCTTCGTCAAGCCTGCCAACGCCGGTTCCTCGATGGGCGTGTCCCGGGTGGGGGACTCGGCGGACGCCGAGGCCGTGGACGGTGCGCTGGCCGCGGCCTTCGCACATGACACCGCGGTGATCGTGGAGCCCGCGGTCGCGGGCCGGGAGGTGGAGTGCGGTGTGCTCGGCTCCCGCTTCCACGAGGCCCCGCGGGCCTCCCTGCCGGGGGAGATCACGACCTCGGGCGTGGAGTTCTACGACTTCGAGACCAAATACCTCAACCCGGACGCCGTGAGCCTCACCTGCCCGGCGGACCTGGACCGGGCGACCACGGCGGAGGTGCAGCGGCTCGCCTGTGCCACGTTCGAGGCCTTCGACTGCTCCGGGCTGGCGCGGGTGGACACCTTCGTCACACCCGCGGGGGAGGTGCTGGTCAACGAGATCAACACGCTGCCCGGGTTCACGCCCTCCTCCATGTACCCGTTCATGTGGGAGCGCAGCGGCCTGCGCTACGAGGAGCTGGTGGACACGCTCATCGACATCGCCCTGCGGGACCGGCTGCCCGCGGCCTGAGCGCTCAGGCCGCGGGCACCTCGCCCTCGACCTGCTCCGCGTCCCGGGCGTCCACGCACTGCGCGGTCTGCTCGATCCGGCTCACCGCGGAGGAGACCGCGGCCAGAGCGGTGGCGCCGGAGACCTCCTGCGGGGACACGAGGACCTCGACCGCGGGAGACCTGCCGTAGGTGACGAACTGCCACGTGTCCTCCTCGGCGCGCACCTGCACCCAGTCCACCCCGTCCACGTTCACGCACGGGTCCGTGGTGGGTGCGGGCTCCGCCACCCCGCAGCGTGCGATGACGCTGGCGGGGTCGCCCCAGGCGCTCGTCGCCTGGGCGGAGGTGGGGCGCTTCTCCAGCTCGCCCACCGTGTCCGGCATCCACAGGGTGGGCAGGGCGCAGGCGGGGTCCTCGGCGTTCTCCGCGGGATCGAGGGCGAGAGTGTTCGCACATCCCGCGAGCAGGGTCAGGGCGGCGGCGGACAGAACGGTGAGTGACCTGCGGAGCATGCCCCCAGGGTACGTCCCGGGTCCGGTCACGGCATACTTGGACCATGTGCTCCGACCGCCGTGTGCCCGCCCGCTCCTCGGCACCGGCGTCTCCGTCGCAGTCCTCCGCGGAGCCGACGCTCGCGGAGCTCGGCGAGGACGGCGTGCTCGCCCGGATCCTCGCACGCATCCCGTCCGCCGGCGCAGGAGCTGAGGGAGTTCCGGGCGCAGGTGCCGCGGTCGAGGTGGGCCCCGGCGACGACGCCGCCGTCACCGCTCTGCCCGGTCGCCTGGTGAGCAGCGCGGACATGCTGGTGGAGGGCGAGGACTTCCTGCGCGGGTGGCTCGATCCCCGCCGTCTGGGGGTCAAGGCCGGTGCCCAGAACCTCGCGGACATCTGCGCCATGGGCGCAGTCCCCACAGGTCTGCTCCTCTCGCTCGCGGCTCCCGGCGACACCCCGGCGGCCGTCCTCGAGGGCATCGTCGAGGGACTCGTGGAGGAAGCCGGGCGCGCGGGAGCCGCCGTGCTGGGCGGCGACCTCTCCGGCGCCGGGCAGCTCGTGGTGGCCGTGACCTCGCTGGGCGGCCTGGACCCGCGGCTCCCGGCGCTCACCCGTGACGCCGCGCGCCCCGGGGACGTGCTGTGGCTGGGCGGCCGGACGGGCTGGGCGGCAGCCGGCCTGGACCTGCTGCTGGCCTCAGGCGCAGCACTGCCGTGCACCCCGGAGTGCGCCGCCTGCTGCGCGGAGGCCGTCGAGGCGCAGCGGGCGCCGCGGCCGGACTATCCCGCGGTGGACCGGCTGCGTGAGGCGCTGGGGCATGCGCGCGAGGGTGCCGGGCACGGCCGGCGCGCCGCGCTCATCGACCTCTCCGACGGACTGCATTCGGATGCGGGCAGGATCGCCCGTGCCTCCGGCGCGGTGCTCGACCTCGACGGCGAAGCCCTGCGCGCACTGGCCGGACCCCTCGTCCCCGTCGCCGCGCACGTACTGGCGGTGCGTGGGGACATCCCCGCCACGGACCCCGCCGCGCTGGCCCTGCACTGGGTGCTCACCGGAGGGGAGGACCACGGGTTCCTCGCCGCCGCGCCGCCTGAGGCGGTTCCGGTAGGCTGGGCGCGCATCGGCCGCGTGCTGCCGGGTGAGCCCGAGGTGCGCGTCGACGGTGCGCCGGCGGTACACGGCACCGGCGGCTTCCGGCACTTCCGTGCGCCGGAGGACGGCGAGGACGTCACCGGTGCGCCCGGCCCCCGGAGACGGGACCGGGCATGACAGGGAAGCGGGAGAGGACCACGAGGGAGCACGTGCAGAGGTCAGACGAGGAGCATCCGGACGACCGCGCCGCCGTCCGCCTCAACGCGCGGCTCGCGACGAGCTGGGCGCGCCGGACCGTCGAACGCCTGCGCCGTGAGCGCGGGGGCATCAACGCCATCAACGTCTTCCCCGTGGCAGACGGGGACACCGGCAGCAATCTCTACCTCACCGTGCGCAGCGCCTATCGCGCCGTCGAGGAGCTCGAGGGGCCCGCCACTCTGCCGGAGGTGGTGAGCGCCATGGCGACGGGTGCCCTGCGCGGCGCCCGCGGGAACTCCGGCCTCATCCTCTCCGTGGCCCTGCGCGGTGTGGCGGACGCGCTCGAGGGCATCGACGTGCCCGCGGCCGGGGACTTCGCAGAGGCGCTCTCGCTCGCGGCCGCCCGCGCCCGCGAGGCCGTGGAGACGCCGGTGGACGGCACGATGGTGACGGTCCTGGACGCCATGGCGGAGGAGGCGCAGCTGCGGGCGGCGGCGGGGGACTCGCTCGTCGCCCTCGTCGAGGCGGTCCGCGACCGGTCGCGGACCGCGCTGCGGGAGACCACGGGACAGCTTCCGGTGCTGCGGGAGAACCAGGTCGTGGACGCGGGATCCTCCGGGATCGTCGAGCTCTTCGACCTCCTCTACCTCACGGTCACCGGGATGGAGCCCGGAGGGAAGGCAGCGGCGTGGTCGGCGGGGAACGGCGCACCCGCGTCCGGCGCGGATCCCGCCCGGGCCCGCAGCACGGTGCCCTCGCGTGCCGTCGCCGCTCCCCGGCCCACCGGGCTGGAGCTCGTCGCGCACCTCGGTGAGGCGAAGGACCGCGCACGTCCGCTCCGCCGGGCCCTGGCGAAGGCCGGCGGCACCTCCATCGTGGTGAGCTGGCCGATGGCCCACGTGCACACGGCCTCCGGCGGTGGGCCCCAGGAGGCGCTGCAGCTGCTCGAGGTCCTCGACAGGCACACCGTCGTGGACCTGCGCATCGAGGACCTCGCCGCCGCACACGGGGACCCCGGCTCGCACGGAGACGCCTCCGAGCACTCCCACGTCTCCGCGCAGACCGGTGGGGACGAAGACGCCGGTTCCGGGCGGTGCCATGTGATCGCCCTCGCGGACGGCCTCGGGCTCATGTTCGCACTGGCCTCCAGCGGCGCGCTCGCGGTCCGTGCGGATGCGGCGGACGCCGTGGCCGCCGTGCGTGCGGGCGTCGCCGCGGCCGAGGGCCCCTGCTTCGTCCTTCCCGATTCCCCGCAGACGCACGCGGCGCTCCGGGAGGCGCTCGCCGTCAGGGGGCGTTCGGGGCGGCGGGGACGCACGGGCGGAGCGGAGCGGGAGCCGCGCCTCATCCGCACCCGCGATGCGGCCTCGGTCCTGGCCGCCGTGGCGGTGTTCGACCCCCACGCGGACCCGGAGGACCTGCTCGAGGACATGGTGGCCTCGGCGTCCGGCACCCGGTCCGGCTGCGTGGTGCTCGCCGAACGGGCCCAGGCGGCCGGACCACTCATGTACTCGCAGGGCGATCCGCTCACGTGCATCGACGGACGGATGCGCGGTGTGGGCTCCGTGCCGGAGACCAGCGTCCTCGAACTCGTGCACCGCCTGCTGGGCGCCGGCGGAGAGCTCGTCACCCTCATCGCGGGCGGTCAGGTGCCCCCGGCGGTGGGCGAGTCGCTGCGGGCCCGCATCGAGGAGGAGCACCCGCATGCCGAGGCCGTGCTCGTGGCGGGAGGGCAGGAGTCGTCGTGGATGGTGGTCGGCGTTGAGTGAGGCGCAGCCGCGCGGCACGGCGGGGACGGCGGAGCCGGAGACCGCGGACCGGGAGTTCGCCCGCATCGTTCCGAAGGCCAAGGACCGCACGCTCCTGGAGACCGTGGGAGTGACGAGCGTGGAGGATCTGCTGCGGCGGTTCCCCCGGCGGTGGATCGACCCCGGCGAGTTCACGAGCATCGCCGGGCTGCGCGAGCTGGAGGAGGGCACCGATGCCATCATCCACGCCTCCGTGGTGAGCGTCGACACCCGGCAGATGCACTCGCGCAGGGGCTCCATCACCACCGTCGTCCTCGCCGACGGCACGCAGGACACCGTGGACGCGGTCTTCTTCAACCGGCCGTGGATGGGCGCGCAGCTCACGCAGGACTCGCGGATCCTCGTGAGCGCCAGGATCAAGCACTACCGCGGCCGGCTGCAGCTCTCCTCACCCACCCTCCTGACCGGGGACGGGCAGATCGCGGCGAAGGCGAGCGACAGCGGCAGCGCGGCACCGGAGGAGCTGGCTCCGCAGCGCCCCATCCCCGTCTACCCGGCCACCGCCAAGCTCACGAGCCAGCGCTTCCGCACCTTCGTGGGAGCGGCACTGGACCAGGCCTCGGCGGAGCACTTCGCGGATCCCGTGCCGCCGGACCTGCTGCGGGCGCACGGCCTCATGGGCTTCCGCGAGGCGCTCGAGGCCATGCACCGTCCCGAGACGATGGCGCAGGCCCACACGGCGCGCCGCCGCTGGGCCTACGAGGAGGCGCTCGCACTCCAGACCCATCTGCTGCAGCGCCGGGAGGAGCACGAGGCGATCCACGCGCTCGCGCTCACCGGCGAGAAGCGGGGCAGCCTGCGGGAGTTCGACGCGCGGCTGCCCTATGCGCTGACCCCCTCACAGCGGGAGGAGGGTGCGCGGATCAGCGCGGAGCTGGCGGGCGCACGACCCATGAATCGCCTCCTGCAGGGGGATGTGGGCTCGGGCAAGACGCTCGTGGCGATGCGCGCCATGCTGCAGGCGGCGGACTCGGACGCACAGTCGGTCATGCTCGCGCCCACGGAGGTGCTCGCAGCCCAGCACTATCGCTCGCTGGTGGCGATGCTGGGTGATCAGGCCGTGCCGGTCCGGGGCAAGCGCGACCTGTTCTCCACCCAGGGGGGTCCGCCGCGCACCGCGCCGGGCGGGGACTCCGAGGCCGGGGCCGGACAGGAGACGGAGGTCGCGGTCGCGCTGCTCACCGGGTCCATGCCCAGGAAGGCCCGGCAGCAGATGCTCAGCGACCTGTTCCTCGGCTACATCGACATCGTCGTGGGCACGCACGCACTGCTCTCGGACACCACCATGTTCCACGAGCTGGGCCTCGTCATCGTCGACGAGCAGCACCGGTTCGGTGTGGAGCAGCGGGCCGCGCTCCGGCAGAAGGCGGGCAACAGGACCCCGCACACGCTCGTGATGACGGCGACGCCCATCCCGCGTTCGGCCGCGCTCACGGTGTTCGGGGACCTCGACTTCTCCACGCTCACCCACCTGCCCACCGGTTCCAAGCAGATCACCACCCACCTCGTGCCGCTGCAGCAGCACCCCACCTGGGTGGAGAGGGTCTACGAGGTGATGGCGGAGCACGTGGCCCGCGGCGAGCAGGTGTTCGCGGTGCTGCCCCGGATCGAACGGGAGGGGGATCCGGCCCTGGACGGACGGCCGGGGGTGGAGGACTACGCGGAGATGCTCCGCGCGCGTCCCGAGTTCTCACACGCGGTCGTCGACGTCCTCCACGGTCAGCTCCCCACCGCGGAGAAGGACGAGAGGATGGAGGCGTTCGCCGCTGGGCGGACGGACGTCCTGGTGGCGACGACCGTGATCGAGGTCGGCATCGACGTGCCCAATGCCCGGGTCATGGTCATCGTCGACGCGGACCGGTTCGGCGTCGCCCAGCTCCACCAGCTGCGGGGCCGGGTGGGCCGGGCCGGCGACGAGTCGCTGTGCTTCCTCCTCACCTACGCCGACGAGGACTCGGCCGCCATGGAGCGCCTGCGCACCGTCGCGGGCACGCTCGA
>NZ_JALAHB010000269.1 GCF_022712115.1 Brevibacterium sp.
AGCCGGACCGCCGGACGGTGCCACTGAGAATGCCAGGAGCATGTCCGCTCACTCCCCCGGGACCGTGACGACGAGGGCATCGCCCTGTCCGCCGCCGCCGCAGAGCGCGGCCACGCCGGTGCCTCCGCCTCGGCGGCCCAGCTCCAGGACGAGGTCGAGGACGATGCGCGCGCCCGAGGCCCCGATCGGGTGTCCCAGCGCGATCGCACCGCCGTTGACGTTCACCTTCTCCGCATCCACGCCCAGATCCGCGGTGGAGGCGAGTCCCACGGCCGCGAAGGCCTCGTTGATCTCGTAGAGGTCGAAGGAGTCCGCCGCCACGCCCTGCCGCTGAGCCGCCGCGCGGATCGCCTGCGAGGGCTGGTGCTGCAGCGAGGAGTCCGGGCCCGCGGTCCAGCCGTGTGCCCCGATCTCCGCGAGGATGGGCAGGCCGAGCTCGAGTGCCTTCTCCTTGGAGGCGATGACGACGGCGACGGCACCGTCCGAGATCTGCGAGGCGTTGCCGGCCGTGATCGTGCCGTCCTTGCGGAAGGCCGGCCGCAGCCCGGCCAGCGACTCCGCGGTGGAGGAGGCGCGCACGCCCTCGTCCGCGGAGACGACGGTCTCCCCCTTGCGGGAGCGCAGCGTCACGGGGGTGATCTCGTTTTCGAAGCGGCCCGCCTCCTGCGCCGCGGCCGCCTTCTGGTGCGAGGCCGCCGCGAACGCGTCCTGCTCCTCCCGGGTGAACGCCCGGTCTCCGCCGTCGGCATTGTTGGCGGACTCCGTCAGACCGCCCATCGCCTGATCGGTGAAGGCGTCCCAGAGACCGTCGTAGTCCATGTGGTCGCGCACCTGCACCGTGCCGTACTTGTAGCCGGCGCGGGACTTCTCCAGGAGGTGGGGCGCGTTCGTCATGGACTCCTGCCCGCCGGCCACGACGATGTCGTACTCGCCGGCGCGGACCAGCAGCGCCGCCTGCGCGATCGCGTTGATGCCGGAGAGGCAGAGCTTGTTGATCGTGATCCCGGGGACGTCCATGGGGATGCCGGCCTGCACGGCCGCCTGCCTGCCGGGGCCCTGCCCGCAGCCGGCCTGCAGCACCTGGCCCATGATCACGTAGCCCACGTCCGCCGGTGCGACGCCGGACCGGTCCAGTGCGCCCTTGATGGCGTGCGCGCCCAGGTCCACCGCGCTGAGCGCACCGAGCGCCCCGGACATCTTCCCGAACGGGGTCCGCGAACCACCCACGATGACGGCTTCCGTCATTTCTCCTCCTCCGTCTCAGCCCCGGAGCGCCCGCACCGGGCGACCGGGCATGTGCCGCTGGTCATACTCCGCCCAGCGTATCCGACCGCCCGCGCACGCGTCCGGGCCCCCGGGTCCGGGCCCGCCGACTCTGACCCCGTCGTCAGGATCGGACGACTAGAGTGGGAGGAGGTGTCCGGATCCACGGGGCGACCTGCACCGCGGGGAGCCTGCACGGGTCCGGCAGCAGGTCCGGTGAACGGATGCGTTCTTGACACGACGGGAGACACGGTGACGCCGCCAGAGGAGTTCCGCACTGCGATGCGGGGGTACGAGAAGAACGAGGTCGACACGCGCTTCGGCCAGCTGCGGACGGAGATCGACTCCCTCCGCAAGGCGCTCAAGGACGCACGCAGCCAGGTGGTCGCCGCCGACCGCGCCAAGCTGCAGGTGGCCGGTGAGCTGTCGGAGGCCAAGGCGCAGCTGAAGAAGGCCACGAGCGAGGCCGGAGACGCGGACGGAGCGCCCGGCACCCGCATCGACCACCTGCTCAAGATCGCAGAGTCGCAGGCCCGCGAGACCCTCGCCCAGGCCACGGCGGACGCGGAGACCATCCGCAACAAGGCCCGTGCCGATGCCGCCGGACAGCGGGCCCGCATGCACACCGAGGCCAACGACACGCTGAATTCCGCGCGCTCCGAGGCCGAGGCGATCACCTCCTCGGCGGAGCTGCGGGCCTCCGAGACCGTCACGGCTGCCGAGAACAAGGCGGCGGAGATCGTCGAGACCGCGCAGCGCGAGGCCGATCGGATCCGCGAGACCGCCGCCGCTGAGACGAAGGACGAGCGCGAGGCGTTCGACCGCGAGCTCGCCAGCGCCCGCGCGACGGCCGAGGAGGAGTGCGCCCGGCTGCGCAGCGAAGCCAAGCAGGAGACCGACGCACTGCGCGAGACGACGCAGCAGGAGGTGGACGAGCTCCGCAGCACCGCCCAGCGGGAGACCGAGGAGCTGCGTGCCGCAGCGCAGCAGGAGGTCGACGAACTCCGGGCCGAGGCGAAGAGCGAGACGGACGCGCTGCGGGCGAAGACCCAGCAGGAGGTCGACGAGCTCCTCGCCGCGGCCAAGCAGCGGGAGACGGAGACGACCAAGCGGGCCGAGGCGCTGGAGCTCGAGCTCGCCACCCGCCGCAGCGAGTTCGAGGCGGCGGAGAAGGAGCGCTTCGAGAAGACCAAGGCCGCGAACGACGAGCTGATCGCCGAGGCCCGCGCCCGCGCTGAGAGCGCGGAGGCGGATGCGAAGGCCGCCTCGGAGCAGGCCGAGCGCACCCGCGCCGAGGCTGTCGAACAGGCCGACACCATCATCGCCGACGGCAAGAAGCGGGCGCAGACGCTCATCAGCGAAGCCCGGCAGACGGCCGAGGCCACGATCGAGGAGTCGCAGGCCGAGGCCCGCCGGAACGTCCAGGCCGCACAGTCCCAGGTGGACCTGCTCACCAAGCAGCGCAAGACGATCGCCGCGCAGCTGGATCAGCTGCGTTCGATGTTCGCCGTCCCGGGCCTGCTGCCGGTCACGGACGCGGAGCAGCCGCCGAGCCCGGAGCGGGTCGCCGCCGGTGCGGTGCCCACCGAGCGGATCGCGGGCGCCGACGAACTCGACCGGCTCAGGCAGGAGGCGGGTCTGGAGGACGCCGAGGACGTTACAGAGGGCCCCGACGCGGACGACGAGACCGCGACGGCCGAGGACACCGTCGAGGAGGAGACGCGGGCCTCGGACGCAGCCGATGCGGACGCCGAGGGCTCAGCCGACACGGACGAGGGCACCGGCGAGTCCGATGAGGACGAGGACGACGCCACGCAGGAGATGCCTCAGCAGAACTCCGACGCCTCCCTGCGCGGGGCTCAGCAGCCCGGCAACCGCCTGCGCTGAGCCGAGGCGCCCGCGCTGACCCGTTTCCCCTGCGCCCGGAGCGGCGGCAGGCATTCGCGGTCTGCGGGGGCGCCTTCTCTGCGCCTCACCTGCGCCGGGAGCGGAAGCACGAGGTGTGCCAGTGCCTCCGCGCTCCCGGCCCGATGCTGATCCCGTAGCCGGCTTCCTCCCGCCACGCCACCGTGTGCGGGACGGAGGCCGTCAGCGTCTGGTTGCACCCGGGGCAGGTGTAGGTCTTGCCGCTGCCGTTCCCGCTCACCTCCTGGACGATCCACTGGCCGTCCGAGGCGTCGTCCACCCGGCGGCGCGTGGCGAAGCCGGTGGAGAGCTCACGCCTTTCGCGCTGCCACTTGTTTGACCTGCGGGATGACGACGAACGAGGCATGCCGGAATTCTCTCACGCGCCCGCCGTGCCGTAGGGTGGTGGACCGTGCGAGTGGTGATAGCGAAGTGCCAGGTCGACTACGCAGGCAGGCTCACGGCCCACCTGCCCCTGGCCACGAGGGTCCTGATGATCAAGGCGGACGGCAGCGTGCTCGTCCATTCCGACGGCGGCTCCTACAAGCCGCTCAACTGGATGACGCCCCCGTGCACGCTCCGTGAGAGCGAACCCACCCCAGAGCAGGCCGAGGCCGGCTTCACGCAGGTCTGGACCGTCAGCCACAGGAAGACGGACGATTCGCTCGTCATCTCCATCGCCGAGGTGTTCGAGGACGTCGCGCACGAGCTCGGCACGGACCCCGGCCTCATCAAGGACGGAGTCGAGGCGCACCTGCAGGAGCTCCTCGCCGCACACATCGAGACGCTGGGCGACGGGTTCACGACGGTGCGCCGCGAGTACATGACGGCGATCGGTCCGGTGGACATCCTCGCCCGCGATGCCGCGGGCGCCTCCGTCGCCGTGGAGATCAAGCGCCGCGGCGGGATCGACGGCGTCGAGCAGCTCACACGCTACCTCGAGCTCATGAACCGGGACCCCGCTCTCTCCCCCGTCACCGGCGTCTTCGCCGCACAGGAGATCAAGCCGCAGGCCCGCACGCTCGCGGAGGACCGCGGCATCCGCTGCGTCACCCTCGACTACGACGCGCTCCGCGGCATGGACGACCCGGAGACCCGCCTCTTCTGACTGTCACGAAAGCTCAGGCCGCACACGCAGTTGCCGTGTGCGGCCTGAGCTTTCGCGCGCCTGAGAGCTGCGCCTCAGAGGAAGTCCGGCTCCGGCTTCTCGATACGGCTGATGGAGGCCCCGAGCGCCCTGAGCTTGGGGACGAAGTCCTCGTAGCCCCGGTCGATGTGGTCCACCCCGGAGACCTCGGTCCGGCCGTGCGCCAGCAGTCCGGCGAGCACCAGGCCCGCGCCCGCGCGGATGTCGCTCGCCTCCACCTCGGCTCCGGACAGACTCTCCACCCCGGTCACGAGAGCGTGGTTGCCGTCGATGCTCACCTTGGCACCCAGCCGTGAGAGCTCGTTGACGAAGCGCCAGCGGGCCTCGAACAGGTTCTCCGTGAGCAGCCCCACCCCGTCCGCGACGGAGTTCAGCGCGATGACGAAGGGCTGCAGATCCGTGGGGAAGCCGGGGAAGGGCAGCGTGGACACGTGAATGGGCTGCGGACGCCGCGGACCGCGCACGCGGAAGCCGGGTGCCTCCGCGGTGGCCGAGCCCTGCGAGTCCGTGCCGGGCAGATCCTCGATACGGCCGCCCGCCTCCGCGAGCTTGTCGAGGACATTGGGCAGCAGGGCCTGCGGCACGCCCCGGATGCCGATGTCGCCGCCCGTCGCCACGGCCGCGAACGCCCAGGTCCCGGCGACGATCCTGTCACCCACGCAGCGGTGGGAGACGGGAGCCAGCGACTCCACACCCGTGACGACGAGCCGCGAGGTGCCGATCCCCTCGATGCGGGCGCCCATCGCGACGAGCATGCGGCAGATGTCGACGATCTCCGGCTCCCGTGCGGCGTTCTCCACCACAGTCTCCCCCGCCGCGAGCACCGCCGCCATCACGAGATTCTCAGTCGCCCCGACGGACGGGAAGGGCAGCTCGATCTCCGCGCCGCGCAGGCCGGCAGGGGCCGAGGCCACGAAGTAGCCGTGCTCCAGCGTTACCTGCGCGCCCAGCCTCTCCAGCCCGTGCTGGTGCATGTCGAGCCCGCGCGAGCCGATGGCGTCCCCGCCGGGCACCGCGACCTCGGCCGCGTGCATCCGGCCCACCAGCGGACCCAGGACGGAGATCGAGGCGCGCATGAGCCGGACGAGCTCGTAGTCGGCCGTGATACCGACCTCCGTGGGCACCTCGACGGCCACGGTGCCCGCCGCGGCGTCGTAGTCGATCCCGCAGCCCAGCCGCCGGAGCAGCTCGCACATGATCCGCACATCGGCGATGGCCGGGACATTGGAGATGACGGAACGGCCGGGTGCCAGCAGCGTCGCCGCCATGAGTTTGAGGACGGAGTTCTTCGCGCCTCGGACCACGATCTCACCGCGGAGGGCGGCAGGCCCGTCGATTGCGAAGACTTCCATCATGTGAACCGTCCCATCGAGTGGTTGGCGCCGGGAGGCGCGGACTCGAGCCACGAGGCGAGACCCGCGAGGGCCTCCGCGTCGAGCGCGAGGCGGATCGACTTGGGCGAGCCGCGGAAGACATCGTAGCGGCACTCGATGACATACGCGTCCGGGAGCATCGAGTACTGCTCGTCCGTGCCCGGCGCACGCCTGTCGACGATCTCGAGATCTGCCCGCGGGAACGTGAAGCTCGGATGGGGCCGGAGGCTGAAGACCGGGTACCAGTCCAGGGCGGAGATGCCGTACACGGCGACGCCCAGCCGCCAGCGGGCCGTCCTCCCGAGGACCTCCGCGGAGCAGTCGAAGGCGCCGGCCGCTCGAGTGAGCGACCGGCGCCTGAGAGTGAACAGGACGGACACGACCACGGCTGCGCCCACTGATGAGAGCAGAATGATCAGCAGCGCGGAGGCGAGCACGGCGGTCCAGTCCTGTCCGAGCGCGGTCAGTCGAGGATCTGCGTGATCTCAGCGGCGTCCGCGACGACGGAGACCCTGTCGTTGGCGACGGAGAGGAAGCCCCCTTCGGCCTGCGCACGGACGGTCTTCCCCTCCTCGGTGAGGATGCGGACCTCACCCCCGGCCACGAGCCCCATGAGGGGCTCATGGCCGGAGAGGATGCCGATCTCGCCCTCGGTGGTGCGGGCCACGACGCGGGAGGCCTGACCGCTCCAGACCTCCTTCTCGGCGGAGACGACGGCGACATCGAGGAGAGCCATGGATCAGTTCTCCTTCTGGAGCTCGTCGTAGTTGCGCAGCACGTCCTCGATGGGACCGACGTTGAAGAAGCACTGCTCCGGGATGTGGTCGTACTCGCCGTCGCAGATGCCGCGGAAGCCCTCGATCGTGTCCTTGATCGGCACTGTCGAACCCTCCACGCCGGTGAACTGCAGAGCCGTGTACGTGTTCTGCGAGAGGAACTGCTCGATGCGCCGCGCGCGGTGCACCGTGAGCTTGTCCTCCTCGGAGAGCTCGTCCACGCCCAGGATCGCGATGATGTCCTGGAGCTCCTTGTTCTTCTGCAGGATGGCCTTCACCCGGTTGGCGACCGTGTAGTGCTCCTCGCCCACGACCTGCGGGTCGAGGATGCGGGAGGACGACGTCAGCGGGTCCACGGCCGGGTAGAGGCCGCGCGAGGCGATGTCGCGGTTGAGCTCGGTCGTCGCATCCAGGTGCGCGAACGTCGTCGCCGGAGCGGGGTCCGTGTAGGCGTCTGCAGGAACGTAGATCGCCTGGAGGGAGGTGATCGAGTTGCCGCGGGTCGAGGTGATGCGCTCCTGGAGCACACCCATCTCGTCCGCCAGCGTGGGCTGGTAGCCCACGGCCGAGGGCATGCGGCCCAGCAGCGTCGAGACCTCGGAGCCCGCCTGGGTGAAGCGGAAGATGTTGTCGATGAAGAGCAGCACGTCCTGGTTCTGCACATCGCGGAAGTACTCCGCCATGGTCAGACCGGTGAGCGCCACGCGCAGACGCGTGCCCGGCGGCTCGTCCATCTGGCCGAACACGAGGGCCGTCTTGTCCAGCACGCCGGACTCGTCCATCTCGAAGATGAGGTCGTTGCCCTCACGGGTGCGCTCACCCACACCGGCGAACACGGAGACGCCGCCGTGATCCTGGGCCACACGGGTGATCATCTCCTGGATGAGCACCGTCTTGCCCACACCGGCGCCGCCGAACAGGCCGATCTTGCCGCCCTGCACGTACGGGGTGAGCAGGTCGATGACCTTGATGCCCGTCTCGAACATCTGGGTCTTGGACTCCAGCTGGTCGAAGGAGGGCGCCTGACGGTGGATGGGCCAGCGCTCGGTGATCTCGTAGGGCTCCGAGAGCATCGAGTCGTTGAGGACCTCGCCCACGGTGTTGAAGACCTTGCCCTTGGTCACGTCGCCCACGGGCACGCTGATGGGCGCACCCGTGTCGACGACCTCCTGGCCGCGGACCATGCCGTCGGTGGGCTGCAGGGAGATGGCACGGACGATGCCGTTGCCCAGCTGCAGTTCGACCTCGAGCGTGATGTTCCGGACGCCCTCGGAGAGCGTCACCTCGGTCTTCAGAGCGTTGTAGATGGAGGGCACGGAGTCGAGCGGGAACTCGATGTCCACGACGGGTCCGATGACCCTCGTGATCCTGCCCACGGTCCCCTGCACCTGGGGGGCTTCCGTAACTGTGGCTGTCATATCTGCTTTCTCTTCTGCTCTCTTGGGCCTGGGGCGCCGTGATCAGTCGTCGGCTCCGGACGCCGCCAGCGCGTCCGCGCCGCCCACGATCTCGGAGATCTCCTGCGTGATCTCGGCCTGACGGGCCGAGTTGGCCAGGCGGGTGTAGGTCCGGATGAGGTCGTCGGCGTTGTCCGTCGCGGTCTTCATGGCCTGCTGACGAGCTGCCTGCTCCGCGGCGGAAGCACTCAGCAGCGCCGAGAGGATGCGCGAGTCGACGTACCGCGGGAGCAGCGCGTCGAGCACCTGAGCGGCATCCGGCTCGAACTCGTACAGCGGGAAGACCTCGGTGGAGGCGGAGCCTGCCGCGGACGTGCCGCCGACCTCCTCCTCGACGACCTCGAGGGGGATGAGCCGCCTGTACTCGGGCTGGCGGTCCACGGCGTTGCGGTAGACGGTGGAGACGAGGTAGATCTCGTCGACTCCCCCGTCGGCCGCGTCCGTGCCGAAGGCCGCGAGCAGCGCCTCACCGATCTCGCGTGCGTGCTCGCCCGTGGGCGACTCCGAGAAGCCGGTCCAGGAGCGGGCGATGTCACGGTCGCGGAAGGTGTAGTAGGTCTCCGCCTTCCGGCCCACGGTGAAGAGCGCGACGTCCTTGCCCTCCTCGCGCAGCAGCGCGATGAGCTCCTCCGCCTCGCGGATGACGTTCGCCGAGTAGGCCCCCGCGAACCCGCGGTCCGGGCCGATGACGACGACCGCCGCGCGCTCGATGGTCTTCGGCTCCGTCGTGAGCGTGTGGTCCACGTTCGACTGCGTGGCGAGCACCGACACCGCGCGGGTGATCTCCCGGGCATAGGGACTTGCGGCCTGGGCCCGCGCAACCGCCTTCTGGATGCGGGAGGCCGCGATGAGCTCCATCGCCTTGAAGATCTTGCGCAGGGACGAGGTCGAGCTGATCTTCGCCTTGTAGACCCTCTGCTGTGCGCCCATCTGTTACGTCCTTTCCGTCCGGCTCGTCACGGTCGCGCTCACCGCTTCTGCTTGACGATCTGCTCCTGCTGGACCTCGGACTCGTCAGCGGCGCTGACGGCCTCGGAGCCGGCAGCGGCGGAATCGGACGTCTGGAAGCCCGCGGAGAAGTCCTTCACCGCGGCGGTCAGCTCAGCGAGCTGATCCTTGCTCAGCTTGTCCTTCTGACCGGCGATGGTCTGCAGCAGCTCGGTCTTGCGCTCGAGGTAGTCGTGGAACTCCGCCTCGAAGCGCAGGACGTCCTCGACCGGGATCGAGTCGAGGTGGCCCTCGGATCCCATCCAGATCGAGACGGTCTGCTTCTCCGCCGACATGGGCGAGTACTGGGGCTGCTTGAGCAGCTCCATGAGGCGCGCACCGCGATCGAGCTGCTGCCGCGTGGCGGCATCGAGGTCCGAAGCGAACATCGCGAACGCCTCGAGCGAGCGGTACTGGGCCAGCGAGATCTTCAGCGTGCCGGAGACGCCGCGCAGCGGCTTCGTCTGCGCGGAACCGCCCACGCGGGACACGGAGACGCCCACGTCCACCGCCGGGCGCTGCCCGGAGTTGAACAGGTCCGACTGGAGGAAGATCTGACCGTCGGTGATCGAGATGACGTTGGTGGGGATGAACGCACCCACGTCGTTCGCCTTGGTCTCGATGATCGGCAGACCGGTCATCGAACCGCCGCCCAGCTCGTCGGAGAGCTTCGCGCAGCGCTCGAGCAGGCGGGAGTGCAGGTAGAACACGTCACCCGGGTAGGCCTCGCGGCCCGGCGGACGACGCAGGAGCAGGGAGATCGCACGGTAGGCCTCGGCCTGCTTGGACAGGTCGTCGAAGACGATGAGGACGTGCTTGCCCTGGTACATCCAGTGCTGGCCGATCGCGGAGCCCGCGTACGGGGCCAGGTACTTGAAGCCGGCCGGGTCCGAGGCGGGCGAGGACACGATGGTCGTGTACTCCATCGCGCCGGCCTCTTCCAGCGTGCGCTTCACGGAGGCGATCGTCGAGCCCTTCTGACCGCAGGCCACGTAGATGCAGCGCACCTGCTTCGTGGGGTCGCCGGACTCCCAGTTCGCCTTCTGGTTGAGGATCGTGTCGATCGCGATCGCGGTCTTGCCGGTCTTGCGGTCGCCGATGATGAGCTGACGCTGGCCGCGGCCGATCGGGATCATGGAGTCGATGGACTTCATCCCGGTCTGCAGCGGCTCCTTGACCTCCTTGCGGTCCATCACGCCGGCAGCCTGCAGCTCGAGCTCGCGGCGGCTCTCCGCCTCGATCTCGCCGAGGCCGTCCACCGGGTTGCCGAGCGGATCGACCACGCGGCCGAGGAAGCCGTCGCCCACGGGCACGGAGAGCACCTCACCCGTGCGGTAGACGCTCTGCTCCTCCGCGATGGAGGCCGGGTCGCCGAGGATGACGACGCCGATCTCCCGCTCGTCGAGGTTCTGTGCGAGGCCGAGGGTGCCGTCCTCGAAGCGCAGCAGCTCGTTGGCCATGGTCCCGGGCAGACCGGAGACCTGGGCGATGCCGTCTCCGGCCGTCACGACCTTGCCGACCTCGGTCTTGTCACCGGACTGGGGCGAGTACGACTCGACGAACTTCCCCAGTGCGTCCCGGATCTCCTCCGGGCGAATTGTCAGTTCCGCCATTGCGGTTTCCCTGCTTCCTTGGATGTCTGCGAGGCTGCGACTGCTCAGCGCAGCGTCGGTTGAGTCTGTGTCCTGCGCCTCAGCCGGCGAGCCGGCGGCGGACGTCCGCGAGTCGGTCTGCGATGGTGCCGCTCACGACCTCGTCGCCGACCTGGACGCGGACGCCGCCCACGACGTCCGGATCGACGATCAGATTGAGCTGCAGCTCACGGCCGTACGTCCGTGACAGCACGCCCGCGAGCCTCTCCTGCTGTGCGGCGGAGAGCGGCTGGGCGACCGTGACCTCTGCGACGGAGCGGTTCTGCCGTGCGGCGAGGATCTCGCCGTACCGGCCGAGGGCCTCCGAGGCGCGCACACCGCGCGGATGGGCGACCGCCTGCTGGGCGAGGAGAACGGTCTCCTCCGCAGCCTTCGAGCCGAGCAGATCTGCGACGAGAGCGCGCTTGCTGTCCGCCGGGGCCGGCGAGGCCAGGGCCCAGCCGAGCTCGTGCTCGGCCTCCACGGTGCGGGCGAAGCGGAAGAGCTCCTCCTCGACCCGGCCCAGACGGCTCTCCGACTGCGCCGCGGCTGCGATCGCGGTCACGCCGGCGCTCTCCACCGCCGTCACGAAGTCCTGCGGGCGCACCCACCGGCGCCCCGCGGCCTCGGCGACCACCGCGACGGCCCCTGCTGCGACCTGGCCCGTGAAGAGACCCTCCACGAGCGCCCGCTTGCCTTCCGCGTCGTTGGACGCGTCCGCGAGCGCCTTGCGCAGCGACACGTCGCCGGCGAGAACGGAGACGATGCTGAGCAGATCGGTGCCGAGCTCCCGCGCGGACGCGGGTTCCGCCGCGATCCGCGCCTCGACGCTCTCCGCCGTCTGCTGCAGGGACATTCTGCTCGACTGCAGCATCAGACCTCCTTCGAAGCGACGCTCGTCTGCGCGGGCGCACTCGCCTCGAGGTCGGCGATGAAGCGGTCGACGACACCCGCGGCGCGGCCGTCGTCGCTGAGCGACTCGCCGACGATGCGGGAGGCGAGGTCGGTGGCGAGGCCGCCGACCTCCGCGCGGAGCGAGACCATGGCGGCCTGACGCTCGGCCTCGATCTGCACCTTGGCCTGCGCAGCGATCCGCTCAGCCTCCTCGGTGGCCTGCTGCTTCATCTCCGCGATGATCTGCGCGCCCTCCTCCTGTGCCTCGGCACGGAGTCGAGCGGCCTCTGCACGGCCGTCGGCGAGCTGTTTCTGGTACTCGGCGAGAGCGGAATCGGCCTCGGCCTGGATCCGCTCCGCCTTCTCGATGCCGCCTTGGATGCGTTCGCTGCGTTCGTCAAGCGTCTTGTTGAAGGCGGGAAGGACGAACTTCCACACGACGACGAAGACGACGATGAGGCAGAGCGCACTCCAGACGATGTCATAGGTCGCGGGGAGGAGCGGGTTCGACTCCCCCTCCGCGGCGATGATGTCCAGAGTCATATGACTGTCTCCTTGAGCGATCAGGGCAGGAAGAACGGCGTGGCGATGCCGATGAGCGCGAGCGCCTCGATCAGCGCGATGCCGAGGAACATGTTGCCGCGGAGCTGGCCGGCCAGCTCCGGCTGACGCGCGGTGCCCTCGATCGTCTTGCCGATCACGATGCCCACACCGATGCCCGGGCCGATGGCGGCGAGGCCGTAGCCCACCGTCGACAGCGAGCCGGAGACTTCAGCGAGAATATCCATGGATATTGCTTCCTTTCATAAGCGATCCGGGGGGTTGGCCCGGAAGGGTCACACGCGAGTGACAGTCAGGAGCCGATCGCTCGGTGCACGCTCAGTGCTCCTCCGCGACCGCAGAATCGATGTACACGCAGGCGAGCAGCGCGAAGATGTATGCCTGCAGGACGCAGATGAGGATCTCGAGCAGGTAGACGAAGAATCCGCCTGCGATCGTGACCAGACCCAGCGGCTTCAGCGCGAAGTCCGCGCTGAAGAGCAGGAAGGAGGTCGCGGAGAAGCAGAGCACCAGCAGGAGGTGTCCCACCATCATGTTCGCGAAGAGCCGCAGCGTCAGTGTGAACGGCTGGATCACGAACTTGGTGAGGAACTCGATGGGGATCAGCAGGACGTGCATGACCGGCGGGACGCCGGGCAGGATCAGAGCCGACTTGAGGTAGCCCCCGACGCCCTTCTCCCTCACGCCCGCCCAGTGGTAGGTCACGTAGACGACGAGCGCGAGGACCAGCGGGAGGCCGATCACGCCGGTGCCCGGCATGTTGAGGAACGGGATCAGCTTCGTGATGTTCGTGAAGAGGACCAGGAAGAACAGCGTCACGATGAGCGGCATGTACTTCTTCGCGTTCGTCTTCCCCATGGTGTTCTCCGCGATGCCCACGGTGACGAACTCCATCACCATCTCCATCGACGACTGGAAGCGGGAGGGGATGAGCTTCATCCGCTTCGCCCACAGGGCCAGGAGAACCACCAGCACCACGACGGCGAGGATGCGGATGAGCATCACGCGGTTGAGCTCGAAGGCCGTGCCCTCGAAGAGCACCGCCGGCGGGAAGAACTCCGCCATGCTGGGCGCGTGGAAGCCGCCCTCGTCGTGGCTTGCGGATGCGAGGAGAGTGCCGGGGGCAGCAGTCAGGATTCCCACGTTCAGATTTCACTCCCAGTAGAACGCCGATGGCAGACCATCGGGCCGGTCGTCGGAAAAGAGCATGTCGGTCCGGTCAGCGGAGCGGGAGGAGAATCTCGACCAGGTCCGAGCTTGACCGCTCCGTTGGAGCCGTCCGCGACGCCCGTGAGCGCCTTGAACACCGTTGGAGACTCTACCAAGACTCTGAGTCGGCACACAAATTTCGACAAGCTGTAGACAAACGGCCCTGTCCCGCGCGGGCATGCGTCCCGCGGGCGTTCCCGAGGCGGGCGCACGGGGGTCTTCCCGTCTCCCCCGGACGCCGCGGTCGGAGTCATCGCCGGCGTCACCGCCGGAGTCACCACCGGAGTCACCGCGCCTCCGGGTCCGCGTAGGGGATCCGCGCGCGGGCCACGGTGAGCACGTCGAGCAGCGAGGTCGCGATGACGGCGGCGACGATCGTGAGGAAGGCCGTCGTCCCGTTCAGCCACGGCGCTCCCGCGAGCCGGGAGATCAGGATCATGAAGAGGAACGCCTTGAAGAGGAAGCCGATCCCGAGCGCCCCGGCCAGCATCTGCATGGAGAGGTTGCGCCCCAGATAGACGACGACGAAGGACACGAGCAGGAAGACCGCGGCGATCCCGCCGCCCACGAGCCCGCCGTAGAGTCCCTCGCGCCCCACGAACAGCCAGCCGGCACCGCCCCCCAGCACGAGGATGGCGAGGACGAGGAGGGAGCCGCGGACGAGGAGGGAGCGGTAGACCCGCCGCCAGGCGGCCTGGACCTCCGTCTCCCCTGCGTGCGGCTGTCCGCCCGTCTCCGAGGGATCGCTGTGCGGGTTCATGCCTTCTCCTTTGCGGCCAGGCGACGGCCCAGCGGGTAGAACGTGAGTCCGAGGGTGATGAGGACGAGCGCTCCGAGCACCGGCAGCACGTGCGAGGCGCGGAACATGAGGAACGAGACGGAGCCGAATGCGAAGATCGCCGTCCAGAGGTAGAGCAGGAGCACGGCGCGGGCGTGCGAGTGCCCCAGCCGCAGCATCCGGTGGTGGAGGTGCTTGGCGTCCGCGGAGAACGGCGACTTCCCGGCGAGCATCCGCCGCAGCACCGCCAGCCCCAGGTCCAGCAGCGGCAGCGCCATCACCGCCACCGGCAGGATGATGGGCATCGCCGCGGCGAAGGCGCGCTCCTGCGTGAGGAGCGCGGGATCCACCTGTCCCGTCACACGGATGGTGGAGGCGGCGAGCAGGAGGCCGATGAGCATGGAGCCGGAGTCGCCCATGAAGATCCGCGCCGGGTTGAAGTTGTGCGGCAGGAAGCCGATGCATGCGCCTACCAGCACCGCGACGATGAGCGAGGCGAGGTTCGCGTAGCTGTCCGGCGTCGCGTCGACGGCGAGGCCGTAGCTGTAGACGAAGAAGGCCGCCCCGCCGATCGACACCACTCCGGCGGCGAGGCCGTCGAGGCCGTCGACGAAGTTCACGGCGTTGATGGAGATGAGCACGACCAGGACCGTGAGCGCCACGGACATCCGCGGCGAGCCGATGATCACCCCGCCGAGCGGGATCGACAGGAGGCTCACGCCCATGAGGGCCATGAATCCGGCGGCCAGCGCCTGCCCCGCGAGCTTGGTCGACCAGTGGAGGTCCCAGATGTCGTCGACGACGCCCAGCAGGCAGAGCAGCGCGGCCGCCCCCGCGATGCCGATCACCGGACCGGGTTCGTCGAACACCCGGGCGAGGAACGGGGTCTGCGAGGCCAGCAGGAGCCCGCCCATCACGCCGGCGAACATCGCGACGCCGCCCAGGCGGGGCGTGGGCACGGAGTGCACGTCCCGCTCGCGCAGCGGCGAGAAGATGAGGCCCCGCTCCGCGATCCTCCTGACCATGGGGGTGAGCAGGTAGGAGATGAGCGCGGAGACGAGGAGGACGAAGAGGTAGGCGCGCACTCAGCCGTCCAGCGGTGCGATCTCCGGCACGACGGCCTGGAGCGCGGCGGCGGTGAGCGGACCGTCCCGGAGGATGCGGGGCGGCTCCACCGTCATGTCCACGATGGTCGAGGAGCCCTGGCCGCTGCGCGGTCCCGCGTCGAGGTAGACGGAGACCTTCTCCCCCAGCATCGCCTCGGCCTCCTCGATGGTCTCCGCGGCGGGGTCCCCGTGCGTGTTGGCGCTGGAGACCGCCAGCGGACCCGTCTCCGCCAGCAGCGCCAGCGCGTCCGGGTCGTCGGGCATGCGCAGCGCCACGGTGCCCTGTGCGTCGCCGAGGTCCCAGTCCAGCATGGGCTGGGAATGGCAGATCAGGGTGAGGGGGCCGGGCCAGAACGCCTCCGTGAGGGCGGTGGTCCGCGGATCCACCCTGTCCGCGAGCGCCATGACGACACTCGGATCCTTGACGAGGACGGGCGGCGGGAACTCGCGTCCCCTGCCCTTGGCCTCGAGCAGGGCGGCCACGGCACGAGGGCTGAAGGCGTCCGCCCCGATCCCGTACACCGTGTCCGTGGGGATGACGATCAGCTCGCCGTCCCGGACGACCCGCGAGGTCGTCTCGAGGATCAGCTCGCGCACCTGCTCGTTGCGGATGTCGAAGGTCCGTGACATCGGATGCGGCTCTCTTCCCATGAGTGAGGCGGCTGCGCGGGTCTAGGCCCGGCGCACAGCCAGGGTGAATCGATCTCGCCCAGTGTAGTCCGGGCGCGTGCACGGGTCCGCGAAGCCCGCTTCCAGCATGAGGGTCCTCACGCCCTCACCCTGGACGTCCGCATGCTCCATGACGAGGATCCCGCCGGGCGCCAGGACCGCGGCCGAGGCCGTGATCACGCGGAACGGGACCTCCAGCCCGTCCTCTCCCCCGCCCCAGAGAGCGGCTGCGGGGTCGTGGACGACCGCCTCGGGCGCGGTGGTGGTGCCGTCGCTGAGGACGTAGGGAGGATTGGAGACGACGAGGTGCGGCGGTCCGCCCAGCGTGCGTGCGCAGATCCCGGCCACGTCCTCGGCGTCCCCGGCGTCACCGGCCTCCACGAGGAACACGGAGCCTGCGGCCTCCAGCTCCCCCGCGGTCGCGGCGACGCTGCGGCGCGCCCAGGCCAGGGCGGTGGCCTCGCGTTCGACACCCACGGCGCGGGTGCCCGGCCGCTCCGCCGCGAGCGCGAGTCCCAGAGCGCCGGAGCCGGTGCACAGGTCGAGGACCCGGGCGGGCTCGCCCGCCGGGAGCAGCTCGGCCAGTGCGGCGAGAGCGGCCTCGGCGACGAGCTCGGTCTCCGGCCGCGGCACGATCACCCCCGGGCCCTCCGGCTGCGGGAGGGTGCGGAAGTGCGCCGTGCCGGTGAGGTGCTGCAGCGGCACGCGGGCGCGCCTGCGCTCCACGAGGCCGGCGAAGGCCGCGTGCACCGGTCCGGGCACCTCCTCGTCGAACAGCCGCGCCCGCCGCACCCGCTGCTCCGGCACGGACCAGGCGTGTGCGAGGAGGGTCAGCGCGTCCGGTCCGGGCGAGTCGATCCCGGCACGGGCCAGGAGGGCCTCCGCGTCCCGCAGCAGGGCCGGCGCGCGTCCGGCCTCCGTCACCCGATCCCCTCGAGGCGCTCGGCGCGCTCCGCGGCCGTGAGCGAGGCGATGACCTCGTCGAGCCTGCCGTCGAGCACCTGATCGAGGTTGTGGGCCTTGTACCCGGTGCGGTGGTCCGTCACCCGGTTCTCCGGGAAGTTGTAGGTGCGGATGCGCTCGGAGCGGTCCACCGTGCGCACCTGGGACCTGCGCTGCGCGGACTCCGCGGCCGCGGCCTCCTCCGCCCGGGCGGCGAGGATCCGGGCACGCAGCATGCGCAGCGCCGCCTCCTTGTTCTGCAGCTGCGACTTCTCGTTCTGGCAGCTCGCCGTGATGCCCGTGGGCAGGTGCGTCACGCGCACGGCGGAGTCCGTCGTGTTCACGGACTGTCCGCCGGGACCCGAGGAGCGGAAGACGTCGATGCGGAGATCCGCATCGCTGAGCTCGACCTCTTCCGGGGCGTCCGCCTCCGGGAAGACCAGCACGCCCACGGCCGAGGTGTGGATCCTCCCCTGCGACTCCGTCACCGGCACGCGCTGGACGCGGTGGACACCACCCTCGAACTTCGTGAGCCCGTAGACGCCGCCCGAGGACGACTTGAGCGCCAGGGTCATCTCCTTGACCCCGCCCAGCTCGGAGCGGTTCTCGTCGAGGATCTCGGCGACCCAGCCCCGCGCCGCCGCCCACCGCGTGTACATCCGCGCGAGGTCGCCGGCGAAGAGCGCGGACTCCTCGCCGCCCTCCCCCGCGCGGATCTCGAGGAGCGCATCGCGCCCGTCGTCCGGATCCCGCGGCACGAGGAGCTCACGCAGCTCGTCCACGAGAGCGGGGCGCTCGGTCTCCGCCTGCGCGCACAGCTGCGCGTACTCCTCGGCGAAGTCCGGATCCTCCGCGAGCTCGCGCCCTGCGGCGAGGTCCTCGTCCAGCGCCCGCAGCCGCGCCCACACGCGAGCGACCCGGTCGAGCTCCGCATAGCGCCTGGTCAGCGCGCGGGCCCGGCCGGGGCTGGCGTGGACGGCGGGGTCGGCGAGCTCCTGCTCGACGCGCGCGTGCTCGTCGAGCAGGGAGCGCACGCTGGCCTGCAGTGCGGCGAGGTCGTCCTCCGCCACGCCCGCCGACCCCGTGCTCAGTGCTCGTCCGCGGCCGACTTGGGCAGCGGGGTCGTCTTGTGCACCTGCATGAGGAACTCCGCGTTGGAGCCGGTCTCCTTGAGCTTGTCCAGCAGCAGCTCGACGGCCTGCTGCTGCTCCAGTCCGGAGAGCAGGCGGCGCAGCTGCCACATGACCTTGCGCTCCTCCGGCCGCATGAGGTTCTCCTCGCGGCGGGTGCTCGAGCTGTTGACGTCCACGGCGGGGAAGATGCGCTTGTCCGCCAGCTGACGAGACAGCCGCAGCTCCATGTTGCCGGTGCCCTTGAACTCCTCGAAGATGACCTCGTCCATCTTGGAGCCGGTCTCCACGAGCGCCGTGGCGAGGATGGTGAGCGAACCGCCGCCCTCGATGTTGCGCGCCGCGCCGAAGAACTTCTTGGGTGGGTAGAGCGCGTTCGCGTCCACACCGCCGGAGAGGATGCGGCCGCTCGCGGGCTGCGCGATGTTGTAGGCGCGGCCCAGGCGGGTGAGGTTGTCCAGCAGCACCACGACGTCCTGGCCCATCTCCACGAGGCGCTTGGCGCGCTCGATCGCGAGCTCCGCGATCGTCGTGTGGGCGTCGGCCGGGCGGTCGAAGGTCGAGGCGATGACCTCGCCCTTCACCGCGCGCTGCATGTCGGTGACCTCCTCGGGGCGCTCGTCCACGAGGACGACCATGAGGTGGACCTCAGGGTTGTTCTCCGTGATCGCGTTGGCGATCTGCTGCATGATCGTCGTCTTGCCGGCCTTGGGCGGGGCGACGATGAGGCCGCGCTGTCCCTTGCCGATGGGGCTGACGAGATCGATCATCCGCGTGGCGATCGTCTTCGACGTGGTCTCCAGCCGCAGGCGCTCCTGCGGGTACAGCGGGGTGAGCTTCGAGAACTCCACGCGCCGCTTGGCGTCCTCGATGCTGAGGCCGTTGACGGAGTCGAGGCGGACGAGGGCGTCGAACTTCTCGCGCTTGCCCTGGCGCTCGCCGTCGCGCGGCTTGCGGATGGCACCGGTGACGGCGTCGCCCTTGCGCAGGCCGTTCTTCTTCACGAGACCCGCGGAGACGTAGACGTCGTTGGGGCCGGAGAGGTAGCCGGAGGTGCGCAGGAAGGCGTAGTTGTCGTGGACGTCGAGGATGCCTCCCACCGGGATGAGGACGTCGTCGGGACGCAGCTGGTCGTCGCCGCGGCCCCGGCGGTTCCGGTCGCCGCGATCGCGGTCGCGACCACGGCCGCGCCGCTCGTTCCGGTCGCCGCGGTCGTTGCGCTCGTTCCTCTCGGAACGGTCGTTCCGGCCGCCCCGCTCGTTCCTGTCCGAGCGGTCTCCCCGCTCGTTCCGGTCGCTCTTCTCGCCGCGGTCGTTCCGGTCGCTCTTCTCGCCGCGGTCCGCGCGGTTCTGCTCGCGGCTGTCCCTGCCGCCCTGGCCGTCGCGGTCGCCGCGGCGACGACGGCTGCGGCGACCCTCGCCGCGCTCGTCCTCGGAGTCTGCGGGACGCTCGGTCTGCTCGGCGGACTCCGCCGTCGTCGCGGGCTCGGCCGTCTTCACGGATTCTGCCTCGGGCGCGTCCTTCACGGGCTCGGCGGCAGCCTTCACGGCCGCCTCCGCCGCGGGAGCCTCGGCACCCTGCTCGCGGGTGGGCTCCGCGGCAGGCTCTGCGGGCCTCTCCGCACGGGCAGGTCGCGAACCGCGGCCGGAGCCGCGGCGACCTGCTGCAGAGGCTTCGGCCTGCGAGCCCTCGGTCTGCAGGGTCTCGGAGGCAGCAGCCGGCTTCTCCGCGGGAGCACCGCTGCCCTGGGACTGGATGGCCTCGATCAGGTCGCTCTTCCGCATCCTGCGGTAGCCCTTGATCCCCAGACCGGACGCCATCTCCTGCAGCTGCGGCAGGCGGAGCGCGGTCAGGCTTCCCGAACGCGCTGCATTGTCGTTCGTGGTGGTTTCGGTCACGAAGGTTCCTTCTCCCTCGTTCGGCTGTGCGCGGCTTGCCACGCAGTGAAGCGCTCAGGGGGCACAGCGGCGGATGGCATCGATCGGATGCTCATGAAAGTCGCAGGAACGGTCAGAGCCGAGTGCGACTGGGATGTCTCCGCACAGCTGAAGACGCTGACACCGTGTCTTCGCGGCAAAGCATCGCGGCGAAGGCGGTGACTGCAGAAGAACTGACTGCAGGCGGAACACCCTCATGGTACATGCCGCCGGGCGCTGGGCGAAATCCGCGCCCGGCGGCACAGCTCACGCAGCCGTGCCCCTGAGGAGCAGCGTCGACGCCCCCGATTCCGCCAGCGGAGCGGCGATCACGGCGGCGTCGTCGCCGGAGAGGACGGTCCGCACGCGCGCCTCCAGGTCCGCGCCCGTGCCCAGCACCGCGACGGTGGGGCCGGCGCCGGAGACGACGGCGGCGAGGCCGGACTCCCGGAGCGCATCGATCCGCTCGAGCGAGCCCACCATCGCCGGACGCCTGTACTCCTGGTGCAGCCGGTCGCGCGTGGCCTCGAACAGGAGGGAGGGATCGTGGCAGACGGCGTGCACGAAGAGACCGGCGATGGCCGAGTTGGCCGCTGCGTCGGCATGCGGCACCCGGGCCGGCAGCAGCTCCCGGGCGACCCCGGTGTCCAGCCGGGCGTGCGGCACCACGACGACGGCGCGCACGTCCGCGTGCACCGGCAGCGAGATGGACTGTGCGCGCTCCGGCTCCGGGTACCAGCTCACCGTCACGCCGCCGAACAGAGCGGGGGCCGCATTGTCCGGATGCCCCTCGAAGTGCGTCGCCCAGGCGAGCTTCTCCCCGGGCGTGGGCTCCGGCAGGCCGGCGGCGACGGAGACCGCGTCCGCGATGGAGATACCCGCGACCACGGCGGCGGCGGAGGAGCCCAGCCCGCGGGAGTGCGGGATGCGGTTCTCGCACTCGAGCACGAGCCGCTCTCCCCCTGCGACCTCGCGCGCGGCCAGCACCTGGGAGGCGACACGGAGGATGAGGTGCGAGGCGTCACTGGGCACCTCGCCCTCACCCTCGCCCGTCACGGTCACCCGCCGTGCCGGGTCCACCGGCTCACCGGCGATCGCTGCGCGGACGGTGTCGTGCATCGCCAGAGCCATGCCGAACGAGTCATAGCCCGCCCCCAGGTTCGCCGAGGTGGCCGGGACGGCGATCTCCGCGGAGAAGCCCTGAGGCGCCGTGTGCCGGCTCATGCGTCCTCGAGCCCCAGGGCCCGGGCCGCGCTCACGGCGTCGACGGGAACGCGGACCGGCGTGGTGTCCTCGCCGTCCGCGGACTTCAGGGCCCACTGCGGATCCTTGAGGCCGTGGCCGGTGACGGTGACGGTGACGAGCGATCCCGCGGGGACCAGTCCGGCCTCGGCGGCCTTGAGCAGGCCCGCGACCGAGGCGGCGGAGCCCGGCTCCACGAAGATGCCCTCCGTGGAGGACAGGAGGCGGTGCGCGGCGAGGATCTCCGCATCCGTCACGGAGTCGATGAGGCCGCCGGACTCGTCACGGGCCGCCTCGGCCTGCTCCCAGGAGGCGGGATTGCCGATCCGGATGGCGGTGGCGACGGTCTCCGGCTCGTCCACGGGGTGCCCGAGGACGATGGGGGCCGCGCCGGCCGCCTGGAAGCCGAACATCTTCGGCACGGACCCCGCGAGCCCGAGCTCCCGGTACTCGCGGAAGCCCTTCCAGTAGGCCGTGATGTTGCCGGCGTTGCCCACCGGCAGCACGTGGATGTCCGGCGCCGCCCCCAGGGCGTCGACGATCTCGAACGCCGCGGTCTTCTGGCCCTCGATCCGGTCAGGATTCACCGAGTTCACGAGGTGGACGGGGTAGGCCTCGGCCAGCTTGCGGCACAGCGGCAGGCAGGCGTCGAAGTTGCCGTCGACCTCCAGCAGCGGCGCGCCGTGGGCCACGGCCTGGCTCATCTTGCCCATCGCGATCTTGCCGGCGGGGACCAGCACGGCGCTCG
>NZ_JALAHB010000270.1 GCF_022712115.1 Brevibacterium sp.
CCGGGAGGGCTGCAGCACCTGCGGGGAACGCTGCGGCACGGCGAGCGACACCGTCACCAGCACGAGCAGGGAGACGGGCAGCGCGACGACCACGGACGCCACCTGCTCGACAGGACCGAGAACCTCCCAGCAGACGGTCACGGCACCCGCGGCGACCATCGAGGCGATCGCACCGGACGCGCTCGCGCGCTTCCAGAACAGCGCGGCGATCACCACCGGGGTGATGGCGGCGCCGTACATCGTGTAGGCGTACATCTGCAGGGCGAGCAGCGAGGGAAAGAACTGGACCATGACGTAGCCGAGCACGGCCACTCCCGCCACGGACAGGCGGCTGATCAGCACCTCCTGCCGCTGGGCGCGCTCCGGCTCCGCGGCCGCCTCGCGCTGCCGGCGGCTTCCCGGCCGGAAGACCAGGTCGTAGACGATGTTGCCGGAGCAGGTGAGCAGGTACGAGGAGCCCGTCGTGACGATGATCGCCAGCGCCGCCACGAGGATCACGGCCCCCAGCGTCTCCGGCACGAACTCCCCTGCGGCCAGGCCCAGGATCGCCATGTCCGGATCGGACTCGGGGTTGAGGATGCTCGCCGAGGACGCCAGCAGGATGATCGGCCCCACCACGAGGACCGCTCCCACGAAGAACACCAGGATCGCCTTGAACGCTGTCGCGGTGTCCTTGGCCGCGCCGATCCTCTGATGCATGTTCTGGTCGCCGAGGATCAGCAGGAACAGCGGCAGGAAGTAGCCGAGGATCTGGAGCGGACCGAGCACGCCGGTCACGGACCGGAACGCGGGATCGAGCTGGTCGACGTAGCCGCCGATCCCGCCGAGGTCGCTGACGAAGAGGTAGGCGAGCGCTCCGCCCAGGCCCAGCACCACGAGCAGCGACGAGAGGAAGTCCGTCCACGCCACGGACTTCAGCCCGCCGGAGACCGCGAGGAAGCCGATGAGGACCAGCGCGACGATCGTCCCCTGCACCTCGCTGAGCGGGGTGATCAGGCTGAGGATGTAGCCGGTGCCGGTGAACTGGTAGGCGGAGATGCCGATGAAGGCCACGAGCACCAGCACGGTGCCGATCACTCCGGTGAGCGGTCCGAACCGCGCACGCAGGAGCTCCGGCACCGTATTGAAGGAGCTCTTCCGGATGCGCCGGGACATGAGGCCCAGCACGACGATGCCCACGAAGGTCCCCATGAAGAAGAAGATGCCCGCCAGCGGACCGTTCGTGAAGACGAAGCTGGCCCCGCCGATGATCGAGCCGGAGCCGACGAAGGTCGCCAGGAGCGTGCCGCCCAGCACGAACGTGGGCAGCGAACGGCCGGCCATGATGAAGTCGCCGCCGTCCCGGATCGACTTTCTCCGGGAGAACCATGCGGCCACGCCGATCATCAGCGCGAGGTAGAGGACGAGGACGACGATGTTCGTCATGGACATGTGGCACCTCGGGGGTCGACGGCGGAACCGGACCAGTATGTCCGTCGTCACACATGAATGCAAACAATTTTGCCTGTCGCGCTCCGGCGGGAGCACGACACGGGCGCGGCCGGCGCCCCCTCGTGGCCCCGCCCCCTAGGGCTCCACGATCCCCATGGACCGCCACAGCTCGTCCGCCTCGCGCAGGTGGGCCTCGACGTGCTCACGGTCCAGATCCGCGAGCACGGTGAGCACGGCCTGCACGGCGGCCACCGCGGGAATCGTGGAGGGGAGGTAGCGCGAGCTCTCGCTGGGGACGGTGACGACCACCTCGGCGAGCCGTGCCGCCTCCGTGGAGCGGTCGGCGAAGACGACGAGCGCAGCCCCGCGCTCCCGGGCGAACCGCGCCAGCCGGAGGACGATCTCCGCGGTCTTCCAGACCGTGAAGGCGATCACGACGTCCCCCTCCCCCAGCTTGCGGACCGCGTTCAGCTGCGCGGACGAGGGGCCGTGCGGGAGCTCGAGGTCGTAGCCGAGGAGCTGGCCGTTGTGGGCCAGGACCTCGGCCGGCGCGAGGTAGGTGCCGGTGGCGAGCACCACCGTCCGCCGGGCGCTGCGGATGCGTGCGGCGGCCCTGGAGTAGGCGTCCTCGTCGAGCCCCTCCGCCATGCCCTGCAGGGTGCTGATGTCCCCGAGCACCACCTCGCGCGGACCGCTCGCCCCCACTTCTCCCGCCGGCGCGAGCATGCTGTCCGCGCGCAGACCGGCCAGGTAGTGTCCGCGGTACTCGATGATGAATGCCGGCCAGCCGGTGAAGCCGAGGAACTGCGCGGTCCGCGTCACCGTCGCGATGTTGACGTGCGCCGCCGCGGCCATCGCCTTGACCGTGGCGAAGGCGGCCTCCTGCGGCGCAGTGCGCAGGACTTCCAGCACCCGGGCCATGGCGGGCGGAGCCCCGCGGCCGTCCAGGAGCGTGTCTATCCAACCGGCGATGAACTCGTCCGTCATTGCAAAGTCCTTTGCATAAGCCTACGGTGGGCGGCAGACACCCATCCGCGAACGGAAGGCGCACGCAGTGAAGCTCGATCCCCGCGCGACCGCAGTGACGAATGTCCGCATCCTCGATCCGGAGGCCGAGACCGTCTCCGCACCCACCACCCTCCGCTTCAACGGCGATCGTATCGCGTCGGTGGGTGCCGCCCCCGCGCCCGGCGAGGAGGTCTTCGACGCGGAGGGGCGCATCGCCGCCCCGGGCCTCATCGACTGCCATGTGCACGTGCTCGCGAACTCCCCCGACCTCGGCAGCCTCGGGGACGAGTCCCCCGCCTACCTGACCGCCTGCGCGATCAACACCATGCAGGGCGCCCTGCGCCGCGGGTTCACCGCGCTGCGGGATGCGGGAGGCGCGGACTTCGGGCTCGCGCGCGCAGCGGACGAAGGCCTCTTCGTCTCGCCGCGCCTGTTCTTCGGCGGCAAGTCGCTCTCTCAGACCGGCGGACATGCGGACATGCGCGGGCCGGGCAACGCCCTCGTGGACAACCACCAGTGCTGCCCGCACATCGGCCTCGTCTGCGACGGCGTGGACGAGGTCCGCCGCGGCGCCCGCCAGCAGTTCCGCACCGGCGCGGACCATCTCAAGCTCATGCTCTCCGGCGGCGTCGCCTCTCCCACCGACAGGGTCGATTCGACGCAGTTCTCCGATTCGGAGATCCTGGCCGCCGTGGAGGAGGCCGAGGCCGCGAACCGCTACGTGCTCGGCCACGCCTACACCGCGCGGGCGATCAACAGGGGCCTGCGCCTGGGCGTGCGCTCGATCGAGCACGGGAACCTCCTCGATGAGGAGACGGTGCGGCTGTTCCTCGAGCACGACGCCTTCCTGGTCCCCACCCTCGTGACCTACCAGCGGCTCAAGGCCGACGGCGCGCGCCTCGGGCTGCCCGCCGCGAGCCAGGCCAAGGTCGACGACGTGCTCTACGCCGGCCTCGAAGCCCTCCGGCTCGCGGATCGCGGGGGCGTGAACATCGCCTACGGCTCGGACCTGCTGGGTGAGTTGTGGGAGTACCAGAGCCAGGAGTTCGAGATCCGCGCCCAGGCGCAGTCCGCAGGGGCGGTCCTGCGCGGGGCCACGACCACGGCCGCACGCCTCCTGCAGGCCGAGGGCGATCTGGGGATCCTCGCAGAGGGTGCCTACGCGGACCTGGTCCTGCTGAACGCGAACCCGCTCGAGGACGTCACCGTGCTGGCGCGCCCGGAGGAGAGCATCCACAGCGTCTTCAGCCGAGGCGCACTGGTCGAGGACTGAGCCTCCCGCCGCTCCCGAGGCTGGAGGTCCGGTCTCGGGAACGGTCCACCGGGCGTCCGACCCCGGGCTGCGGGCATCCGGACGAGGAGCCCTGTCCCCTCGTAGGTTACGTCTGCGTACCGGCCGCCCTGCACGGCCGGTACGCAGACGTAACTTCCAGACGTGGGTGGGTGCGCGCGCATCTGCGCGGTTGTGCCGGGCGGTTGCGCAGTAGCCCGTGCACAGGCGTGTGACGCCCTGTGTCGTCGCGTGTCGGCGTGCGACGGGAGTGTCCGCGCGATCCTTCCCG
>NZ_JALAHB010000271.1 GCF_022712115.1 Brevibacterium sp.
CCCGGCGGGGATGGCGGACGCACAGCGCTGTGGAGCATACGGCCTCGCGCCTGCACTCCGCCTCCTGACACGTGGGGTGTCCTTCTCCGGAAGGGCACCCCACGGTCGTGTCTGCGCGCCGCACCGGCCCCACTCCCGGCAGCACGGGGGCACCGCGGCGTCCATGCTGAGACAGGTGGTGAGACGCCGGGTCCCGCCCGAGACCCCCGCGCTCGGCACTCATCTCACCCAGCGGTCTCAGGCCCCTCCTCCCTAGGCTCGAGGTGCATCGCGCTCACGATGCACCCGTCCGAGGAGGAAGCATGACAGTGCCGTCCGGATCATCCCCTGAGAAGGACACGCAGACCGCCCCGCAGAGGCCGAGCAGCGTCCGGACAGGCGTGTCCAGGCTCCGTGCGCGTGCGGCGAAGCGCGCACAGCTGTCCGCGGAGGCGCGCAGCGAGAGGGCGGTCGTCGAGACCGCGCAGCAGGAACAGGCCAGGCCCAGCGGCCCCCTCGGCTTCCTCGCGCATCTCAACCTCAAACCGCTCTGGTTCCTCGCGGCCTTCGCCGCGTTCGGCCTCGTGTTCCTCATCCCCGTCGATCCCGCTGCGGAGGGCGGCCTCACCGCTCCCGGCCGCACCGCTCTGGCGATCCTCGCCTTCGCCGTCGTCATGTGGATCACGGAGGCCGTGTCCTACTCCGTGAGCGCCGTGATGATCATCGGCCTCACCGCGCTGTTCCTGGGGTTCGGCCCGGGCATCGAGGATCCCACGGAGCCCATGGGCACCTCGGCGGCTCTCGGCCGGGCTCTGGGAGGGTTCTCCTCCAGCGCCGTCGCCCTCGTCGCCGCGGCCCTCGCCCTCGCGGCGGCGATGCAGGCCACCGGTCTGCACAAGCGTCTCGCGCTCCTGGTGCTGCGCTTCGCCGGGGAGAAGACGTCGAACATCGTGATCGGCGCGATCGTCATCTCGATCATCCTCGCCTTCTTCGTCCCGTCCGCCACCGCACGGGCCGGAGCCGTGGTGCCCATCCTGCTGGGCATGGTCGCCGCCTTCGGCCTGTCCGTGAACTCGCGGCTGGGCGCGCTCCTCATCATCACCGCGGCACAGGCGGTCTCCATCTGGAACGTGGGCATCAAGACGGCCGCCGCGCAGAACCTCGTCGCCGTGGGCTTCATCGAATCCGAGATGGGCATCGACATCCCCTGGGGCCAGTGGTTCCTGTGGGCCGCGCCGTGGTCCGTCGTCATGTCCGTCGCGCTCTTCTTCATCATGCGCTGGGCGATCAGGCCGGAGACGGAGCGGATCGAGGGCGGCCGTGCCGCGGTCGCCGCCCAGCTCGCGGAACTGGGGCCGGTCACCGCCAAGGAGAAGCGGCTCATCGCCGTGGCAGTCGTCCTCCTGCTGGCCTGGGCCACCGAAGGCGTCCTCCACCCCGTCGACTCCTCGACCATCACCCTCGTCGCGATCGGCTTCATGCTCCTCCCCCGCGTGGGAGTCTTCTCCTGGAAGACCGTGGAGTCCCTGGTGAACTGGGGGACGCTCATCGTCTTCGCGGCCGGCATCTCGCTGGGCTCGCTGCTGCTCAGCACCGGCGCCGCCGCGTGGCTGTCCAACCTCGTCTTCGGCTCCCTGGGGCTGAGCAGCATGCCGCTCCTGGCGACCATCGCGCTCATGTCCGTCTTCACGATCCTCATCCACCTGGGGTTCGCCTCCGCGACCGCCCTGGCCTCGGCGCTCATCCCGGTGTTCATCGCCTTCGCGGCGACGCTGCCCGGCGCCGCCGACGGCGGGTTCGGATTCGTCGTCATCCAGCAGTTCGTCATCAGCTTCGGCTTCCTGCTGCCCATCTCCGCCCCGCAGAACATGCTCGCCTACGGGACCGGGGCCTTCACCGCCAAGCAGTTCCTCAAGACCGGCATCCCGCTCACGGTGCTCGGCTACCTGCTGGTGCTGCTGTTCTCCGCCACGTACTGGAAGTGGGTGGGGCTGGTCTGACCGTCCGCAGGCGGTGCCCTCCCGCTTCCCGAATGCATAGAGTGGGACCATGACACTCGACGCCCCGCCGCCGTTCGACGCGGAGAAGCTCCGCGCAGACCTCGACCTCTGCACCCTGGGAGAGCGCTTCTACCTCAAGACGCTCGACCAGATCTCCCCCGCGGGCATGGCCCAGCCCTCGATCCTGCCCGGCTGGTCGCGGGTCCACGTGGCGATGCACATCGTCCACAACGCGGAGGGCTTCATGCGCCTGCTCGAGTGGGCGCGGACCGGGACGGAGAACCCCATGTACCCGTCCCGGGCGGAGCGGGACGCGCAGATCGAGGAGTCCGCGGCGCACACGAGCGGCGAGGCCGCCATCGCCATCGCGCACGAGGTAGTGGCCGAGCTCGAGGGGGACTTCGCGCGCATGGACGACGCGGCCTGGTCCGCGACCGTCGTCTCCGGGCGCGGGGACGACATCCGCGCCGCCGAGATCCCCTGGCTGCGGGCGCGTGAGGTGTTCGTCCATGCGCTCGACCTGGGGATCGGTGCGACGACGCTGGACTTCCCTGCCGCAGTCGTGGACCGCCTGCTGGGCGACATCGCACCCATCTGGGAGAAGAAGGGCCTGCGCACGCACTACGTCCTCACGCTCACGGACCGGGACGGCGACCTCGTGATCCGCACCGGCGAGGAGAACCCGGCCGGGGCCTCGGGCGCGGGCTCCCCTGCTGCCAGCTCCTCAGACGGGGGCTCCCCGGCAGACGCCGCCTCCCCGGAGGCATCCGAGGCACCGGTGGAGGTGAGCGGTGAGGCCGCCGAGGTGCTCTCCTACCTCATGGGCCGCGGCTGGCCCCGCTCCACCGCCGAACGCACGGACAAGGGCGTGGACGGAGCCGGCACTCCCCGCGACCTCCCTACCCCGCCCGCCTGGTTGTGAGACACCGGACCGTGAAGCACCCAGCTCTGAGACACCCGACTCTGCAGCGCCTGCAGGTGAGCCGAGGGGACTGACGCTTCGAGACTGGGCCGCCCGTGCCGAGCCTCGGGCACGTGCTCACCCCTGCACGCACAGGTGGCGCGCACGCATGCGAAAGCGGCGGCGTACGGAATGCCATATGCATTCCGTACGCCGCCGCTTCTGCGTGAGGCTGCTGCGCCGGCCCACCGGCGGACTCGTCAGCGGCGCGGGCCCCGGTAGATGACGAGGTCCGAACCCGTCCGGCGCCGGCGCGGCCGCTCGCCGCGGAGGATCGAGAACACGTCTCCTCCCCGCCCGGCGGCGAACACCCGGCCGCTCGCAGCGCCCGCCTCCGCAGAGGAGTCCGCCCGCTCCCGCAGCCGCCGGACCTCCGCCCGGGTCTCCTCGAGCTCGTCCTGCAGCTCGAGGATGCGCCGGATGCCCGCGAGGTTGATCCCCTCGTCCTGGCTCAGCCGCTGCACCTGCTGGAGCTTGGCGATGTCCTCAGCGGAGTACCGCCTGCCGCGGCCGGCCGTGCGCTCCGGCGTGACCAGTCCCAGCCGGTCGTACTGCCGCAGGGTCTGCGGATGCATCCCCGCCAGCTCCGCTGCCACGGAGATGACGTACACGGCTGCGTTCGAAGAGATGCGCATGACCGATCACGCCCTTCTCGCTCGCTCCGTCAGTCCGGCCCGCGGATCGAACTCCGCGGTGGCCTCACGGTAGGCCCTCACGGCGGACAGGGCGTCCTCGGAGAGGTCCTTGGGCACGGAGATCTCCACCGTGACCAGCAGGTCACCGCGGGTCTTCTTCCCCTCGATGCCCTTGCCCCGCACGCGCAGCACACGGCCGGACGGCGTGCCCGCGGGGATCTTCACCCGCACCGGCGCCCCGCCCAGGGTGGGAACGTCCACCTCCGCGCCCAGCACGGCTTCGTCGAAGCTCACCGGGAGCTCGATGCGCAGGTTGTCCCCGTCCCGGGTGAAGACCGGGTGCGGCTCGACCTTGACGGTGAGGATGAGGTCGCCCGGCTCGCCGCCGCCGGGCCCGGGCTTGCCCTTCCCCTTGATGCGGACCTTCTGCTCGTCCTTCACGCCCACCGGGGTGCGCACCGTGAGCGGCTTGCCGCCCGGCATGTTCAGCTTCACGGACGCGCCCTGCGCGGCCTCGGTGAAGCTCAGTGTGGTCGACGCCCTGTAGTCGCCGCCCTTCATCGGCGCCTGCGTGTGCCCGCCGTAGGGCGAACCCCCGAATCCGCCTCCGAACCCGCCGCCGGAGCCGAATCCGCCCAGCAGGTCCGCCAGGTCCGGCGGGACGTCGCCGCCCGCACCGGTGGTGCGGTAGCGCGTGCCCCGCGCACCGCCCTGGTTGAAGAGGCCGGAGAAGATGTCCTCGAATCCTCCGCCGCCCTGGCCCCCGCTGCCTGCGGTGAACCGGGCGCCGCGGCCCATCTGACGCACCTGGTCGTACTGCTCGCGGGATTCCGGGTCCGCGAGCACCTGGTGGGCCTGGCCCACCTCCTTGAACTTCGCCTCGGCCTTCTCGTCGCCGGGGTTCTGGTCAGGGTGGTACTTGCGGGCGAGCTTCCGGTACGCCTTCTTGATGTCCGCGTCCGACGCATCCGAGGAGACGCCGAGAACCTTGTAGAAGTCCTTCTCGAACCAGTCGTTCTGAGGTCCCTGATTCATCTGGCACCTCCTTTCGTCAATGCTTGTCACCGTGGGGCGGCGGGTGTGCCGTCCCGCAGCGGCCGAGCTTCCGCTCACCCGCCTCCGGTATGGACGACCCGGGCCGGTGTGCACCGGCCCGGGTCAGTGGCCGAATCCTTCAGTCAGCCGGCTGCTGGACGCCCACGCGGGCGGCCCGGATCACTCGCTCACCCAGCCGGTAGCCGGGCTGCATCACCATGAATACGGTGGGTCCGTCCACCTCCTCGCTGGGCTGCTGCATGAGCGCCTCGTGGTGGGCAGGATCGAACTCCTCCCCCACCTCACCGAACTGTTCGACGCCCAGCTTCTCCAGCGCCTCGAAGAGCTTGGTCACGTGGACCTCGAAGGGTCCGGTGACGTCGCCGTTCTCCCGCGCCAGCCGCACCTCGTCGAGGACCGGGATGAGCGCTTCCGCGACGGAGACGACTCCCGCCTCCCGGGCGCGCTCCTGGTCGCGGCCCGCACGCATGCGGTACGCGGCGTACTCCGCGTTGAGGCGCTGCAGATCCTCGAGCGCCTCCGCGGCGCGCTTGGCGTCGCCGGTCAGCTCCTCGCCGGTGCCGGCAGCGGGCTCACCATCCAGCTCCGAGGCGTCGTCCGGGATCTCGACGCCCAGGTCGGAGGCGTCGGCACCGGCCGGGCTCTGCTCGGGCTGAGCGCCCTCCGCGCCGGAGGCGGCTGCCTCCGATGCGGCGGGTGCCTCGTCCGCGTCCTGCGCTGCGCCCTCCTGCGGCCGGACCTCGCCCGTCTCCGGGTCGATCCGACGCTTGTCGCTGAACGAGAAGCCCGGGCCGCCGTCCTGGGTTCCCTCGTTCTCGCTCACTTCTTCTCCTCGTCCTCGTCCACGACCTCGGCGTCGATGACCTCGTCCTCGGCGGACGCGGAATCGTCAGCCGGGGCACCCTCGGCACCGGCGTCGCCGCCCTGTGCGTAGATGGCCTCGCCGATCTTCTGCTGGTTGGCGACCAGCGCATCGTAGGCGGACTTCACGGCGTCGTCGTCCTCGCCCTTCAGCGCCTCCTTGACCTTCTCGACGTCAGCCGTGATCTCCGACTTCACGTCCTCCGGGAGCTTGTCCTCGTTCTCGTTGAGGAGCTTCTCCGTGGAGTAGGCCAGGGTCTCCGCGTTGTTGCGGACGTCCTGCGCCTCGCGCCGCTTCTTGTCCTCCTCGGCGTGCTCCTCGGCCTCGCGGACCATGCGCTCGATGTCCTCCTTGGGCAGTGCGGAACCGCCCGTGATGGTCATCGACTGCTCCTTGCCGGTGCCCTTGTCCGTGGCGGACACGTGCACGATGCCGTTCGCGTCGATGTCGAAGGAGACCTCGATCTGCGGGACGCCGCGGGGAGCCGGGGCGATGCCCGTGAGCTCGAAGGTGCCCAGCGCCTTGTTGTCGCGGGTGAACTCGCGCTCGCCCTGGAAGACCTGGATGGACACGGAGGGCTGGTTGTCCTCCGCCGTCGTGAAGGTCTCGCTGCGCTTGGTGGGGATCGGGGTGTTGCGCTCGATGAGCTTGGTCATCACGCCGCACTTGGTCTCCAGACCCAGCGACAGCGGGGTCACGTCGATGAGGAGGACGTCCTTGCGCTCGCCCTTCAGCACGCCGGCCTGGACGGCGGCACCGATCGCCACGACCTCATCCGGGTTGACGCCCTTGTTGGGCTCCTTGCCGCCGGTGAGCTTGGTGACGATCTCCGAAACGGCCGGCATACGGGTGGAACCGCCCACCAGCACGACGTGGTCGATGTCCGAGAGCTTCACGCCGGCGTCGCGGATGACGGCCTCGAAGGGCTTCTTGGTCCGCTCGAGGAGGTCCTTGGTGAGATCCTCGAACTTGGCGCGGGTGAGCGACTCGTCCAGGTGGATGGGCCCGTCCTGGCTCATGGAGAGGTACTGCAGCGAGATGTTGGTGCTGGAGGCGGAGGAGAGCTCCTTCTTCGCCTGCTCGGCCGCGTCCTTGAGACGCTGCAGCGCCGTGGCGTCCTTGGAGAGGTCCACGCCGTCCTTGTCCTTCACCTGCTTGATGAGGTAGTCGACGATGCGCTGATCCCAGTCGTCGCCACCCAGCTTGTTGTCGCCGCTGGTGGCGCGGACCTGGATGGTGGAGAAGTCGTCCTCGTCCTTGCCGACCTCCAGCAGGGACACGTCGAACGTGCCACCGCCGAGGTCGAAGACCAGGATGAGCTCATCCTCCTTGCCGCGCTCCAGGCCGTAGGCCAGCGCCGCGGCCGTGGGCTCGTTGATGATGCGCAGGACGTTGAGGCCCGCGATCTCACCGGCGTCCTTGGTGGCCTGGCGCTCCGCGTCGTTGAAGTAGGCCGGGACGGTGATGACGGCGTCCGTGACCTCCTCGTTCAGGTACTCCTCCGCGTCGTGCTTGAGCTTCTGCAGGATGCGGGCGGAGATCTCCGGAGCGGAGAGGGTCTTGCCGCCCAGCTCCGTCTTCCAGTCCGTGCCCATGTGGCGCTTGACCGAGGCGACCGTGTTCTTCACGTTCGTGACGGCCTGACGCTTGGCGATGTCACCCACGAGGGAGTCGCCGTTCTTGTTCACCGCGACCACGGACGGGGTGGTGCGAGCACCCTCCGCGTTCGCGATGACCTTGGGGTCGCCGCCCTCCAGGACTGCCACGACCGAGTTGGTGGTGCCGAGGTCGATGCCGACTGCACGAGCCATGCTTGTCACTCTCCTGTTCGTCTCTGCCTGAGCCTCGTCGGCTCAATGTCCGGTGCAAGTCTTGTGCGGGGCTTCCGGTGTGTCAACCGGAGCCTCACCAATCTTGCGTACACCTGACTCAACTCTCAGGGTGCGAGGGTTATTCCACAGCGGAGGCGCACTTCTTCCGTGAGGTGAGTCACCGATTGCGGGGAGGGTGGCAGACGGGCGACGGCGCCGGAGGGAGCGGGGCCGGGCGGTGTGGCAGGCCGTGCGGCGGACGGTGACGCGGGCAGGGCGGCGGGCAGGCTCGGGCGGACGCCCCGGCGTCTCCCAGGCCGGGAACCCTAGGATGGGGAGGGCATCAGCCGGACCACCGAGGAAGACATGCCAATGGCGGAGACCACCTGGACACTGACGGAAGCCGCGCGGAGATGCGAGACGCCCCGTCCCGCGATCAGGCGCAGCCTGGACCGCGGAGACTTCCCGCACGCCGCCAAGGGCCCGGGCGGCGCGTGGCAGATACCGGTGGGCGATCTGGTCGCCGCCGGTTTCCTCACGGCGGAGGCCGCGCGCGAGGCCGGAGTGCCGGTGGAAGAGCCGGTCGGGCCCTCCATCGCGGAGGCCGTCGCGGAAGCGGAGGCCGCCGCCGAGGCCGAGACCGCGGAGGAGGCCCCCGGCGCTCCCGCTCACCCGGAGGAGGCGAACGCACCGCGGACCGAGGCACCGGCTGCCGACGGCCTCGACGCCCCGGTCGCCGGTGACACGCGGGGGCTGGACGACCGGGTGGTTGAGCTGAAGACGAAGGTCATGGAGCTCAACGCCATGCTCACCGAGCTCTCCGTCTCGAACGAAGCCCTTCGCACGGAGAACGCCGCGGCCGCTGGCGTGGCGGAGGAGCTGCGCGCCGAGGCCGCGGAGCTCCGCGCGCGGAACGACGAGCTGCAGGAGCGCCTCTCGCAGGCGGAGGCGCGGGTCTCCGCAGAGCAGGACGCTGGCCGGCAGGCGCAGGACCGGCAGGAGTCGCATCAGCAGGAGCAGACCGACAGGATCTCCGAGCTCACGGCGGAGAACGCCGCGCTCTCCGAGGAGAACACCCAGCTCGCAGCCCGCCTGCGGCAGCTGACCTCCGAGGCGTCCTACCGCCTGCGCCGCTAGTTCGGATCCGGAGGGCTTCCGGGAAGAGGCCGCTCAGGAGAGATTGCGGCAGCTGCCGCCGATCCCTGCGAGCAGGCCCGCATTCGTCGCCACCGACGCACGCTGCGAGGTCCAGCCTCCCGGCCCCTTCACCCTGACCGCGATCTCGAGCTCGCTGCCCAGTCCGAGCAGTCCGCCCAGCAGATTCGTGGGAACCGTGGTCGTCAGGGTGCCGTCGGAGTTCTGGGCGGTGCTCCCGGAGAGGCTGAACCCGGTGAGGGGCGCGAGCACGGACCCCAGCCCGCTCGTCGAGGCCACCACCTCCGCATCGGAGAGCGCGTACCCGGCGGGCAGTCGCCAGTGGATCAGCACCCTCGCACCGAGGCCCAGGAGTCCGGGCCGGAACTCGCACGCGCGGGTGAGCGCCGGAGCGGGCACCGTCAGCGCACTCGCCTCCGCCTGGACCGCGGCAGTCCTCGTCCAGCCGGCCTCGGTCGCCTCCGCCAGACGCGGCAGCGCGAGACCGGCGCACAGCAGTACGGGCACCAGGAGGCCCGCCAGCAGTGCGCGCAGGCGCGCTCCCCGCCTCGGGTCCGGACCCGGTCTCGTCGCCGAGCCCCGGCTCCACCCTCCACCCCGAGGCTCCATCCGGTTCCGGGACCGGCGTCGAATCCCGCTCCGACCCCGGATCAGCCTCCGGCTCACGTTGCCTCCGAGCGTGGAGCAGGCACCTCGGCCTCTCGCGCGTCTGGCTTGGTCCCTGTCCCCGTCCCGGCCTCAACACCAGCACCAGCGCCCCCGTCGTCGCGCCGGCGGGGCCACAGCGCCCAGACCACCAGGGCGCTCACCGCCAGGGTGACGGAGCCCAGTACGTACGGGGAGCCGAGTGCCGCCACCGGCGCGGCGAGCCCCGGCACTGCGAAGAGCACGGTGCGCACGGTGGTGACGTCGTAGGGGGCCGGATCCGGGACCGGGTTCGCATCGCCCTGCAGGGTGAGGCGCGTGGCACCGCCGTCCGTGTCCTCGAGGCCGATGACGCGGTGGGTGACCGGCAGTCGGCCCTCCCGGTCCACGGTCACGATGTCACCCACGGAGACCTCGGAGGCGGGGATCTCCTTCACCACGGCGAGCGATCCCTGGGGGATCGTGGGATCCATCGAACCCGTACGGAACAGGATGAGGCTGATATGCATCGCCACGGCCAGGATCACCAGCAGGATGCAGATCGCCCCGCCCACCGCCGCCGCGTTGAGCACGCCTCCCAGCAGCAGGGAGAGCGCCCGCCGCCGGGGCGCGCGGCGGGGACGGGTGGCAGGTGCCGAATGCACTGCGCGATTCATGGCGTCTCCGAGATCGCGGTGATCCGCCAGTTCGCGGTGGCGGTCCCGCCCTGCAGCGCATTCGGCGCACCGGCGGGCAGGGTCAGCTCGAAGCACATCCGGACGGGAGTGCCCGGTGCGCTCGCCGCCGCGGCGGGGAGGGCCAAGGGTGTCGCCTCGTCCTGGCCCGTGGTCAGCCGCACGGCCCCGGAGGCTCCAGCAGCCCCCACGAGGTAGCGGGCGCCGGAGGAGAAGGCTGTCTCCGCACAGGTGTCCGCGACGACGACCCGATACCGCAGTGCGGCGCCGAGGTCCGCCTCTCCGGTCCCCGAGGAGGTGACCTGCGCCGGCCCGAGGACGGCGCTCCCTCCCAGCGACCCAGCGCCGGTGCGCAGAGCCAGCGGCGCATACCGCACGGAGCCGGGGGCGAGGCCGCTCGCGTCGAAACGGAGCACCGCGACGTCGGAATCCGCGGAGGTCCACGGGCCGGAGACGGAGTACGGCTTCGAGGCGTTGGCCTGCACGGAGAAGGTCGAGGCCGCGAACTCACCCTTCACCACCGCCTCGTCCGTCCAGGCGGCCAGCGTGCTCGTCGCGCCGGCGCCCAGCACGAGGCCGCCGGCGAGGAGCGCGCGGACGCGCAGGAACAGACGCCGCCGGGCGGCTGCCGAGCCGCGCACAGGGCCCGAGCCCGCACGTCCGGAAGCGGTGCGTCCGGGCTCCGTGCGGCCGGAGGCCGTACCGCTGGAGGACGTGCCGCCGGACGGCCTGCGCCCGGAAGCGGCCGCACGCATCAGGTCGAGTGCGGACCCGACGACGCCGCCCGTGCGGCGCGCCGCATGCCTGCCGGTGCCCACAGCCGTGTCAGCTGTCCGATTCGGCCGCGAACTCCCAGGTCGCGGTCCCCGACTGGCCCTGCTCCAGCGAGGAGCCGGCCGTCACGGTGAAGCACACGTTCACGGGAGCGCCGGCGGCACCACCGCTCCCCGCCGCGAGGGTGAGCGGCGCATCGCTGGCTCCCGAACCCAGGGCGGTTCCGGGGGCCACCAGCACCGTGCCCGCCTGGGCCGCGTCGCACCCGAAGGCGCTCTGGACGGTCAGCCGATAGGTGAGACCGGAGACAGAGCCCTGGGTCCCGGCCGCCCGCACCCGCAGAGCGGCGTCGTAGGTGGTGTCCGCATCGAGACGGACGGCGAACGGCGCGGAGACCACATCACCGGGAGAGAGGTTCGCCGCGTCCACGCTGAAGCTCAGCGGCGCGGCGGCGGTGGAGGGGTGCTCTCCGTAGGCGCTGCCGTCGGTGCTCCCCTCCAGGTTGAAGGAGCCCGAGTCGAACTCGCCGAGGGCGAACTCGGAATCGTTCCAGTTGGCCAGGGTGATGGCGGCTCCCACGCCGAGCACGAGACCGCCGGCGAGCAGCGCGCGGATCTTCTTGGAACGGGCAGGACGGGCTGAGGTGGTGTTCTGGGACATGGATTCCCCTCATTGGGAAAGGCACACGGGATGCGGTGGATGAGACGAGTGGACATGCCCTGCGGAAGAGGGCCGGAAATGCACACTCGCGAGGATCGTACAGCAGCCTCGGGCGCGCGGACCCCGCTTTCGGCGCTCCGTTCCCAAACCGATATGAACCTTGTCGTCAGCGGGCCACGCGGCGCGGGAACACGACCGCCGTGAGCCAGACGGCCGCGACCCCGGAGGAGAGATGGGGCAGGCAGAGGAGGACACCGCAGACCCGCCTGGCGGGCGCAACCTCAGGCCGAGTGGAACGCGCGGCTGGACGCGCCTTCGCGGAAGCCCAGGGCCGTGTACATGGCCCGCGCCGCGGCCTGCTCCTCGCTCACCGTCAGCCGCATACGGTCCCCGCCCAGCAGGCCCACCATGCCTGCGAGCAGCGAAGCGCCCACGCCCTGCCTGCGCGCCTCCGGATCCACGGCGAGGAAATCGATGTAGAGCGCATCGCCTTCGGACTGCGCAGCGATGTAGCCGGCCGCACGTCCGTCCATCTGCGCGACCAGCACCGCGTACGGCTGACCGGGATCCAGCAGCTGCCGGGCGGTGGCGTAGGCGTGGGGGAACTCCGCCTCATGGAGCCTGGCGATGTGCGGTTCGTCCTCGTCGTGCGGCAGCCGCAGCACCAGGGAGGGATCCTGCGCAGGAGCCTCCACCGGGCCGGCGAGCACGTACTCGAAGTGGGCGGGCCCCGCCTTCCAGCCGGCCGCCTCCGCCAGGCGCGCGATCCGCTGATTCCGTGTGGAGGCGTACATCTCATGCGCCGTGACCGGGGACTGCGCGATCACCGAGCCCAGCAGGGCATGCGCCTCCTCACAGGTGACCTCGTCGCTCAGCCAGGGCCCGTGGACCCACGAGCGGCCCACCTCCTCATCCCATTCGATGACGGCCGCACCCGTGATCTCCCCCTGCGCGCCCGTCGTCACCCGCAGCGTCTGCGCCCACGGCTGGTCGAGATCGAGGAGATCGGCCTCGACGCTGGCGGCGTCCGTTCCCAGATATGCGCAGGCTGTGGCCGGGTGACGCTGCTGCTCCGCGATGAACTGCAGCGCACCTGTGCGATCAGCCGTGTGATGCGGTTGGCCCATGCTTCGATACTAGCCCTGATGTGACGCAGCACACCACAGGCGCATCTGCGATCCTTGCCCCATGCCCCACGCACACCCCTTCGCCCTCACCAGCGCCGTCGCCGCGGCACTGGTGGTGACGGGCTGTGCTCCGGCGGGTGCGCGGCCACCGGAGGAGGACTCCGGGACCGTCTCGCCGCTGGCCGCGGAGGAGGTGGGAGGCCTCCGCGAGGACTCCGCCGAGGCGGCCCCTGCAGGGGAGGATTTCGCCGCGCCCTCACTCGCCGCCCCCTCGCCCCTGCCCACGGATGTGCCCGCGGCGGGCAGCGGAACCTGGACCTTCGCCGATCCCGCACGCGACTCCGGCCCCACCGGCGAGGGACGACGCTTCGCCGTGGCCGTCCGCGTGGAGGACGGCCTGCCCGTCCCACTGGAGGAGACCGCGGACTTCATCATGGCGACGCTGCGGGACGAGCGGGGCTGGCAGGACCGTGACGGCGTGTCGTTCGCCCTGGTGGGCGCGGCCTCGGGCGCGGATGCGATCATCTCCGTAGCGAGCCCGGACACCACCGACCGCCTCTGCAGCCCCCTGAGCACGCACGGCGAGCTCTCCTGCCGCAGCGGCGACGACGTGGTGCTCAACGCACGTCGCTGGCTGTCCGCCACGGCGGAGTTCGACTCGCTGACCGTCTACAGGCAGTACCTTGTCAATCACGAGGTGGGCCACGCACTGGGTCACGGGCACGAGAGCTGCCCGGGACCCGGCGAGCCCGCACCCCTCATGCAGCAGCAGACCAAGGGTCTGCACGGCTGCACGCCCAACCCCTGGCCCTCTGCGGACTGAGAGGCATCAATCATGCTGGACCACCGTCTCGTCGTTCTGCGCACGTTCGCCGTGTGCGGCACCGTCACCGCCGCTGCCGCCGCGCTGGGCTACTCGCCCTCCGCGGTGTCCGCACAGCTGCGGGAGTACCAGCGTGCGCTGGGCGTGAAGCTCGTCGTCAAGGATGGACGCGGACTGCGGCTCACCGCGGCCGGCGCCGCCCTCGTGGAGCGGGCGGACGACCTCATCGCCCTCTGGGAGGAGGTCCACGGCCAGGTCCGCGCGGCCGACCGCGAGGTCGCGCCCGCGCTCATCCGGCTCGGCGGCTTCTCCACGGCCACGGCCTCGCTCCTCTCCCCCGTCGCCGCCCGCCTGCGCCGCGACCACCCGTCCCTCGACGTGCACATCATCGAGGCCGACCCGGAGCGGTGCGTGGACCTGCTCATCGCGGAGCGCCTCGACCTCGCCGTGATCGTGAGCATGCAGGCCCGGCCCGAGGCCACGGACAGCATGATCGAGCAGGTCCCCCTGCTGGACGACCCCCTCGACGTGCTCGTGCCCGCGGCCCACCCGCTCGCGGAGAGGAGCGCGGTGAGCCTGGAGGAGCTCGCCGGGGAGCCGTGGATCACCGACCGTCCGGGCACGCCCTACCGCGCGCTCTTCGTCACGGCCTTCACCTCGGTCGGAGCCACGCCCAAGGTGGTGCACCAGGTCTCGGACTGGGGCTCGCAGGAATCGCTGGTGAGCAACGGACTGGGCGTGGCCTTCATCCCCCGGCTCATGCGGCTGGGCAGCGACTCCGGCGCGGTCCGGATACCGCTGAAGGGGGACACGGCACCCACCCGCCGGATCCTCGCGGTGCTGCGCCGCGGCTCGCGCTCCCACCAGATCTTCGCGGAGGCGCTCGACGCGCTGGGTGCCGCAGCTCGGGAGATCCAGTCCCTCACCGCCCCGCAGGGCGGCTGAGGCACGGCACACGCACGCCGCCGCTGCGCGAGGCACCACAGGTCCGCAACCCGGGCCCGACGTCACGCAACCCGGGCGCAAGGCCCCTCCTCCGTAGGTTACGTCTGCGTAGCGGCCGTGTAGGGCGGCCGCTACGCAGACGTAACTTGCCGGATTGGGGTGCGGGGTGCCGGGTTGGAGTGCGGGGTGCAGAGCTGCGGGCTCACGGAGTCACGCACCCCGCGGGCTCAGAGAACGGCGCGGACCTCGGCGTCGAAGTGGCGCACGTGCTCACGGGCGAGGCGCTCGGCCTCCCCCTCGTCCCCGTCGAGGATCGCCTGCATGAGCGGGAGGTGCTCCTCGATGTGGTCGCGCATGACGGGGAGGCGTTCCATCATGAGGCACCAGAGGCGGGTGATGAGTCCGTCGAGCCGCACGAGGATCTCCTCGAGGTGCGGGCTGCCCGCCGCAGAGGTGATCTGCCGGTGGATGCGGGCATCGAGCTCCATGAGCGCACGGCGGCTCTCCTGACCGCTCAGCGACCGCACCTCCGCGACCGACTCCGCCAGTGCCTCCGCGGCCGCACCTCCGCCGCTCGCGGCCGCGGAACGAGCCGCCAGCGGGAACAGCGCCTCGCGGATATCGGTGATCTCCGCGAGGTCCGTGAGGTCCACGCTGGCCGCGAAGGTGCCGCGCCGGGGGTAGGAGACCACCAGATGATCCGCCTCGAGGCGCTTGAGCGCCTCACGCAGCGGGGTCCGGCCCACACCCACCTCGTCCGTGAGCGCCGCCTCGGAGATGGGCTCGCCGGGAGCGATGTCCAGCATGATGAGCCGGTCGCGGATGATCCTGTACGCACGGTCCGCCAGGGACTCCGCCTCACTCGCATCCAGCCGGCTCACATCTGCTCCGCTCTCTTGCGTCATCTCTCTTGCATCGTCGGATCCGACGGATCTACTATAGATGCACTTCTGATATATCAGTTGCCTTCCACCGTCCGACCAGCGCGAAGGAGCGCATCCGTGGCCGATCTCCTGCCCGAACACCCGGCGTTCCTGTGGCGGAACCCCGACCCCAGGCCCAGCTACGACGTCGTCATCGTGGGCGGTGGAGGGCACGGCCTCGCCACCGCCTACTACCTCGCCAAGGAGCACGGCATCACCAATGTCGCGATCCTCGAGCGCGGCTGGCTGGCCGGCGGCAACATGGCCCGCAACACCACGATCATCCGCTCGAACTACCTGTGGGACGAGTCGGCGGGGATGTACGAGAAGTCGCTCAGGCTGTGGGAGGGGCTGCCGGAGGAGCTCGAGTACGACTTCCTCTTCTCCCAGCGGGGCGTGCTGAACGTGGCGCACACGCTGCAGGACGTCCGCGAGTCCCGCCGCCGGGTGAACGCGAACGTCCTCAACGGCGTGGACGCGGAGTACCTCGACCCTCAGCAGGTGAAGGAGGTGTGCCCCATCATCAACATCTCCGACGACATCCGCTACCCGGTCATGGGCGCCACCTACCAGCCGCGGGCCGGGATCGCCAAGCACGACCACGTGGCCTGGGCCTTCGCCCGCAAGTGCGACGAGATGGGTGTGGACATCATCCAGAACTGCGAGGTCACCGGCTTCGTCAAGGACGGCAACCGCGTGGTGGGCGTGGAGACCAGCCGCGGCCGCATCAGCGCCGGCAAGGTGGGCCTCGCCGCGGCCGGCCACTCCTCCGTGCTCGCAGAGCTGGCCGGCTTCAGGCTGCCCATCCAGTCGCACCCGCTGCAGGCGCTCGTCTCCGAGCTGTTCGAGCCGGTCCACCCCACCGTCGTCATGTCCAACCACGTGCACGTCTACGTTTCCCAGGCGCACAAGGGCGAACTCGTCATGGGCGCCGGCGTGGACTCCTACAACGGATACGGCCAGCGCGGCGGCTTCCACGTCATCGAGGAGCAGATGGCCGCGGCCGTGGAGCTGTTCCCCATCTTCTCCCGGGCCCACCTCCTGCGCACCTGGGGAGGCATCGTCGACACGACCTTCGACGCCTCGCCCATCGTCTCCCCCACTCCCATCGACGAGCTCTACGTCAACTGCGGCTGGGGCACGGGCGGCTTCAAGGGCACACCGGGGGCGGGCTTCACCTTCGCCCACACCATCGCCACCGGCTCCCCGCATCCGCTCAACGCGCCCTTCGTCCTCGACCGGTTCGAGACGGGACACCTCATCGACGAGCACGGCGCCGCAGCCGTCGCCCACTGACGCGCCCGGCAGCACGCAGATCCCAGAAAGGCACAGATCATGCTTCTCATCGACTGCCCCCACTGCGGGCCGCGCGACGAGGTCGAGTTCCACTACGGCGGGCAGGCGCACGTGGCCTACCCCGAGGACCCCGCCGCGCTCAGCGACCGCGAATGGGCGGAGTACCTCTTCTACCGCGAGAACCCCAAGGGCCTGTACGCGGAGCGCTGGCAGCACTCCGTGGGCTGCCGCAAGTGGTTCAACGCCGTCCGCGACACCGCCACCTACGAGTTCCTCGCGGTCTATCGCATGGGCGAGCCCTCACCGGATCTCGCCTCCCTCGCCGCGGCGCGTGCCTCCGAGGCCGGGACCGCGCCCGAGGCGCCGGCAGGCTCCTCCGGCGCACCCGCCTCGGCGGACGCCCCCTCCAGCCCCACCCCTCAGCCCGCCGCACACCGCGGGAGTGGCCGCGCAGGACCCGCACACGACTGGGAGCGGAGAGCGCG
>NZ_JALAHB010000026.1 GCF_022712115.1 Brevibacterium sp.
GTGCCCCGCACGGGCCGGCCGGCAGACGTGGCCGGCACATACGCCCCGGCCTGTCCGCTCAGCGCTTCGGAGCTGCTCCGTCCGCGCTGCTTCCCGGCGCGGAGGTCCGCCTCCAGCCTCTCCGCCTCCTCGCCGCCGATCGCCTCGCCGCGCTCCACCAGCCCGGCGGTGTCGGACAGGGGGATCTCCTTGAGGAACAGCGAGAGCAGGAACGCCGCGCCGATGAACGGCAGCAGGTACCAGAACACCGGGGCGAGGGCGTCCGCGTAGGCGCTGACGATGCCCTCGCGCACCGCGTCCGGCAGCTCGCTCATGGCGGCGGGCTCGATCGAGGCGGCCGCGCTGGAGGCGGCTGAGGGATCCGCGCCCGCGCCGGCGAACACGGTCACGAGGTTCTCCGTGAGCCGGGTGGTGAAGATCGTGCCGAACACGGCGGTGCCCAGGGAGGCGCCCACTTCGCGGAAGTAGTTGTTGGTGCTGGTCGCCGTGCCGATCTGGCTCGCCGGCACCGCGTTCTGCACCACCAGGACCACCACCTGCATGATGAAGCCCAGCCCCACGCCGAACACGAACAGGAATGCGCAGATGAGCCAGATGGGCGTGTCCGCCTTCAGGGTGGTGAAGGCAAGCATGGCGGCTGCGGTGATGACGGTGCCGAGGATCGGGTAGACCCTGCACCTGCCGGTCCTGCTGATCGCCAGGCCGGAGACGATGGAGGTTCCCATGAGCCCCACCATCATGGGGATGAGGAGCAGCCCGGAGACCGCCGCAGAGGTGCCGGAGGCCATCTGCAGGAAGGTCGGCAGGAAGCCGATCGCCGCGAACATGCCGATGCCCAGGACCAGGCCGATCGCGGTGGCGTTGATGAAGATGGGGTTGCGGAACAGGCTCAGCGGGATGATGGGGTCGGCCGCACGCGCCTCGGCGAGGACGAACGCGGCGGCTGCGACCACCAGGCCCGCACCCCATGCCCAGGTGGCGCCGGAGGACCAGCCGTGCTCTGCGTCCCCGCCGAAGTCGGTGAAGAAGATGAGGCACGTGGTCGCCGCGGAGAGGAACAGGACGCCGAGGACGTCGATGGGCTTCTCCGCCTTCTTGTCCGGCAGCCGGAGGGCGAAGAACGCGACGAGGAATGCGGCGATGCCCACCGGGATGTTGATGTAGAAGGCCCACTGCCAGGTGTGGTGGTCGACGAAGTAGCCGCCCAGGAGCGGACCGGCCACGGCGGAGAGCCCGAAGATGGCGCCGAGCGGACCCATGTACTTCCCGCGCTCGCTGGCCGGCACGATGTCCGCGATGATGGCCTGCGAGAGGATCATGAGACCGCCGCCGCCCAGGCCCTGCATGGCCCGGAAGACGACGAACGTCCAGAAGTCGCCGGCGAAGGCGCAGCCCACGGAGGCCAGGGTGAAGAGCGCGATCGCGACGAGGAAGAGACGGCGCCGTCCGAGCACGTCGCCGAACTTGCCGTAGATGGGCATGACGATGGTGGTCGCCAGCAGGTAGGCGGTGACGATCCAGACCTGGTTCTCCACCCCGCCCAGCTCGCCCACGATGGTGGGCATGGCGGTGGAGACGATGGTCTGGTCGAGGCTGGAGAGCAGCATGCCCGCGATGAGCGCGGAGAAGATGATCCAGATGCGCCGCTGCGTCAGCAGGAACGGCGCGGAGTGGGTGTCTGTCATGGTGGTCCGTTCTGGGTGGTGCGGATCTGCGGGTGTGCGCGGCGTGCCGAGGTCGTCGGCACCGGCGCGGGTGCGGTGCGCTGTCGGTCCGGATCTGCCGGGCCGGTGCCGCGCCCGCTCAGGGAGCTGCGAGGAGTGCGCGGGCCAGCGCCGCCCGTTCGGCGAATCTCTCTGCGAGGTCGTCGGGGTCGAGCTCCACCAGGTCCGTCCGCCTGAAGTATTCGGCGGCGACGGCATGGCTGAGACCGCCGACCAGATGCACCAGCGTGTCCGCACGGGCGTCACCGGGCTCGAGCCCCTCCCGCCGCTCGATCAGCGCGGTGTCGCGCTGCTCGTTCGACCGGATGCGTTCGAGGATCCGGGTGTGGAGACGCGGTTCGCGCTCCACCGCCGCCCGCAGGGAGTCGAGGTTCGTCACCAGCGGCGCGGCCAGCCGCCAGCGGGCGAGCTGCAGCTCGAGGAAGTCGTCGAACAGCCCCGCGCCGAGGCCGCCGGGGCCAGGACGGTCAGCGTGCACGGGCGACACCGCCTCACCGCCTCCCTCCCGGCGGACGGCAGAGGCCTCACCGGCCGCATGCGGCCGCTCACCGGCGACGAAGGCCGCCTCCAGCTCCTCCTCCCCCGGAGCCACGAGGATCCCGAGGACCGCGTCCTCCTTGGAGGCGAAGTAGTTAAAGAAGGTCCGCCGGGAGATGCCGACGGCCTCGCACAGCTCCTCGACCGTGTACCCGCTCAGACCCTCGCGGGCCGTGCGCGCACGGGCCAGTTCGACGATCTGCCGGATGGTTTCGCGTCTGCGCTTCTCACGCGGACCGATTGCACTGTCGCTCACAGAGTGCAATTCTGCACCCTGCGGCTGAAAGTGCACTTGGAAGCGAGGGTGACCTTCGTCATCCGGGCCGCCGGGCCGTCAGGAACCGACGCAGGAGAAGACGCTCCCCCAGACTCCAGGCCGTGGTGGTCATGAGGTAGAGGGCCGCCGCCAGCGGCACGAAGAGCGCGATGACCGCGGTCATGAACGGCATGAAGCTCATGGTGCGCATGACGCCGCGCATGTCCGGCATGCCCGGCTGCGGCTCCGCCGTCTGCGATTCGAGCTGCGGAGCCAGCGCCCTGCGGGAGAAGTGCGCCACGACTGCGATGGCGGCGACGACGAGGAGGTAGACGAGCACGGTGGTGGCCGTCAGACCGCCGGTGCGCAGCAGCCCGACGAAGCCGGAGCCCAGCTCGATCCCCATGAACGTCTGGCTCAGCAGGGTGTTGGGCAGCCCGTCGATGGTGGGCAGGATGAACAGGCCGTAGATCGCCATGAGCACCGGCATCTGCGCGAGCGCAGGAAGACAGCCGGCCACCGGCGAGGTCCCCTCTTCCGCGTAGAGCTCCATCATCCTCTTCTGCAGCTCCTCGGGCCGCCCCCTGTGGCGCTGCTGGAGCTCGCGCATGCGCGGTGCCAGGCGCTCACGGGCGAGAGCGGCCCGCACCTGCGAGATGCCGACGGGGAGGAGGAGCACGCGGACCAGGACGGTCAGCGCCACGACGGCGAGGGCGGTGCTCGCTCCGCCCGCGAGAGGGACGAACAGGTCGCTGATGTGGGTGAGCGCCCACTGCGCTGCGTGGATGAGGAAGGCGATGGGCGGGAAGGCATAGATATTCATGTGCGAGGTCCTTGGACTCGGACGCAGGCCGCGCTCCGGCCGGGGACGATCGTGCGTCCGGGCTCGGCGGAGGCGGGTGCGGCAGCGGCGTGACAGGTGCGCGGAGGGCGCAGGATGCCGTGCGTGAGCTGCTCGAGACCAGGAGGGGAGGGTGCGGGACCTCGGCTCACGGTCATACCCGCCGCGGCGGGAACCCCAGTTATGCCGGCAGGGAGGCGGAGCTCAGCCCTGCACACGCGCAGGAGCGGCGGGTCCGCCCGGGAAGGGGAGAGAGGAGTCTCATGCGCTCACTCGGGGGAACCGGAGGGAGCGCGCACCCGGACGGTGCCGCGGGATCCCGGCGCACAGGGCGGGTCCGGGAGCTGGGCGGCCCAGGCGCGGGCCGGCCGGGACCTCGGCTGCGGAACGAGCCCGAGGACGCGCACGATCACGCGGAGCGCGACCGGAGTGAAGGCGGAGACCGCGAGGATCCCGACCACGGCCAGGAGCACTGCCGCAGGGATGTCCACCTGCGGATACGAGCCCGCGAACTGAGCGAGGGCGAACAGGAGCAGCTGAACCATGACCCAGATGGTCGCCAGCACGGCCGCACCCCCTCCTCGTCGCCGTCGTCTGCGGACCCACTGAAAGTCTACGGCACCGAAGGCGGACCCCGGCGGCCGGGCGCGACCGGGACACGAAGCGGCCCCCTCACGGGAGCTCTCCGGGCACGCCGACGAACGCAGAAGCCCCCATCCGAAGATGGAGACTTCTACAGCGGGGGTGGGACTCGATCCCGCAACCTCACGCTTGTGAGTCGTGCGCACATTCGATTCCTCGCGAAACGCCGCACCGCCCCACCTCGTCCGCAGCTCCTCAGCACCGCGCGTCAAAGCCGGCCGGACAGCCCCGCTGTGATGCTGAAACGCCGCAGCTGCAGGCCGCACTCACCCGGCAGAGGGCAGCAGCCTTCCTCGCACGCGCGTCCCGGAGGACCCCTACATTGCACAATGCGACGCTGAGCGCCCAGTACGACTCCATATAGTGATACAGATCACAGTCAACTCTCGTGACGAACTCCGGACTCATGACGTCTTCCTTGTGTCCGCATGAAACATGACCGGCGAATTCGCCGGTCATCTGGTGAAGGAGAGGCTATGTCTAACGTGTCAATTCCTCGGACCGGCAGTCAGCAGGAGCGCGAGGCGTCCGAGCGCGAGGAGCGGAACGTGCAGACCGTGGAAAGGGTCCCCCGCGGCCCCCTGCAAACCACCCGGGGCATCACAACTCTGGAGGACACCGTCGTGGCCAAGGTGGCCGGCATGGCCGCCCGCGAGGTTCCCGGAGTCTACGACATGGGCAATGCCGCGCGCCGCGCCTTCTCCGCCGTGACCGATCGCATTCCCAACTCACAGACGAATGTCGCCGGTGGCATCGGTGTCGAGAAGGGCGAGACACAGGCCGCGGTCGACGTCACGGTCGTGGTGGAGTACGGCGCCTCAATCGTCGAGGTCGGCAACGCCATCCGCCGCAACATCATCGACCAGGTCGAGTCCACCACCGGCCTGGAAGTCGTGGAGGTCAACGTCAACGTCGTCGACGTCCACCTGCCGCAGGAAGACGACGAGTCCGTGAACAGCCAGCGCGGCGATGAACTGAAGTGACATCCCTGGGCGGCACCGGGGAGGTCTGCGACCTTCCCGGTGCCGCCCCCTCATTGAGGAGCATCCATGAAGATCACCCACTTCGCCCTTCTGGTCGGCCTCTTCCTCGGAGCCGTGCTGGCCTTCGGCAGCTTCGGCCAGTTCTTCCTCGTCCTGGTATTCGGCGTCATCGGCCTCGCAGTGGGCATGACGATCGACGGTCGCGTCGAGATCCGGGGTCTGACCGACCGCTGGAGGAGATGACCATGACCGCCCTGGATGAGCGTCGACCAACTGCCTGCGCTCCCGAGGACCGGGGACGCACGACCGTGCCGGCCAAGGTAGTCGCCCGGATCGCCGAGCAGTGCGCCTTCGAGGTCGCCAGCGTCGGTTCCAATGCCGGAGGCGTGCTGGGAATCGGTGCTCGTCGCGACTTCGCCACACGCCCGAGCGCCGAGGCGGAGATCTACGGCAGCATCGTGGTCCTGCGCCTGAATGTCGGCATCGCGTTCCCCACAACCCTGCGCGATGCGCTGAAAGAGCTTCGCGAGCACGTTGCCGCACGCGTGGAGCAACTCAGCGGCCTGGAGGTAGGGCGCATCGACGTCCAGATCTCCTGGCTGAACAGCACCGCGACCGGACGGAGGATTCTTCGATGAGCACTCACCCCCAAGCTCTGACGCGCCGCCCCGCCCGCAGGGTGCCCGCCATCATCCTCGCCTTCATGGCCATCACTGTCGGCGGCCTGCTGGTTTGGACGATCGGCGCTCGCCTCCTGGACGGCACTTGGTCCGGGGTCGGGGCCTCAGCGGCACACCGGATCGGCGGCCTTCGCCTGGACGGGATGCCGGTGCGCATCATCGTCGGAATCCTCGCGATCATCGGACTGGCATTCCTGATCAGTGCCCTGGTTCCGGGGGCCGCCAGACACCTCGCCATCCTGGCCGGTGAAACGCCCGGGCAGACTGCAATGTCGCGTCGTGACATCGCTCGCCGGGTCGAACGCCAGGTGGAGCAGGTGGACGGCGTATCCGCAGTACGGGCCCGACTCTCCGGCCACGTGCTCTCCGTCCAGGTGCGCACGCCGGTCGATGAGTCCGAGTCAATACTCCGCCAGGTACGCACCGCCGTGCAGGAGACCATCGCTGAGCTCACTCCGGTCATTCACATCCGCTCCCGCGTTCATCTCAGCCGGACACGCTGACACGAACTCACCATCCGAGGAGGAATCAGCCATGCGCACCGTTTCCGGCACCCGTAACCGGGTCATCCTGGCCATCGGCGGCCTACTCCTGATGCTGCCAGCCGCATGGATCGCCCTCATCACAACGCCTCTGGGCGATTGGCTTCCACCGCACCGGGACGAACTGCTCAGCGGGGAATCCACGGGTTCGGGCATCGCTGCTGCCCACGCGGCCTGGCTGCTGCCCACTTTCCTGGCGATCGGCGCTGTGGCGGTGGTCGCCGGAATCAGCCTGCTGGTGAGCCAGGTACCGCGCCCACCGGCGCGAGCCGTCCTCCGGATCACCGATGCAGACGGCAAGCTCCTGGGCTCCTTGGAGCCCGAAGTGTTCGAGCGCGCCCTGGCCGAGAACATGACAAAGGTCCCGGGCGTCCTCAATGTCGATGTTCGCTTCGGGGGCAGCACCCAGCGTCCCTGGGTGCAAGCGACCACCACACTGGCCGAGGAGGCCGAGATGGCGTGGGTGGTCCAGCTCCTGCGCGCGCGCCTGGTCCGGGATGTGGAGACCACTCTGGCCACCGCCCCCGAGACTGTCGACCTCCTGGTGCGGCTGCGGACCGGCAGGTCGTCCCGCAACGCGGCTCTGGGCCTCTCGGCGGGTGAGCGGGCGCCGGTTCGCGAAGCGGTTCTGCGTTGATGACCCCGAATCCGGCAATCCCCGAGCACGCCCTCGTACTGCGAGCCCAGGATGGGGACGTAGCGGCGTTCGAGATGCTGGTCGATCGCTATCAGGGCCGGCTCTTCCGGATCGCTTACATGATCCTGCACGACCGGATGGACGCCGAGGACGTGGTCCAAGAGTCCCTGGTTCTGGCCTGGCGCCGTCTAGGACTGCTGGAGGATCCGGCAGCCTTTTCCGGCTGGGTGTCGAAGATCACGACCCGAGCGGCCACCGATGTGGTGCGCCGTGCGACTCGACGTGCGACGAATGCCACCGATGGCGAGGTCTTCGAACGGCTGCCCCCGGCCCCGGCTCTCGGCACGGCGACCTCGGGAGATCCTCTGAATCCCGAGCACTCCGCTCTGGTGCAGGCTCAGATGACGGCACTGGCCGGCATCCTGCAGACCCTGGACGCCTCAGTGCGCAGTTGCTGGGTACTGCGCGAGGTCGGCGACATGAGTTATCGGGAGATCGCCGTCATCGTTGACGCCACCGAATCGACAGTGCGTGGGCGGATCGCGCGAGCCCGCGCGCACATCGTCGAGCACATGGAAGAATGGAGGTGAGTGAGGTGAGCAGTATCACATCTGGTTCGGACCCCAACGACGACGTCGCCACGGCCAAGTATCTGGATATGATCCGCACCATGCATCGCGAATGGTCAGCCCTCGAGGGTGACGGCGATGCTGGGGTCCAGCTCTCCGCCCGAGCGCGGAACACCATCCGGGAAGCCGTACGAGCTGACTCCCGGCACGGTGCTCATGTGGAGATGCCTCCCACGCCGGCTGGCCCGTTCACTGTCTCCGAGGCCTCATTGCGCGGAGTGGTCCGCTCCGCCGTCGACGCCGTCCCGGGAGCCCTTGCACTGCGCACCACCGCCGAGCACGCCGTCTCCGCCCAGGGTGCTCGCACCCGCGGACGTCCCGAGCGACTGCGCGTGCGCATTTCCGCGGCGCTGGACACGTCGGACCTCCCGAGCCTGGCCCGACGCGTTCGCAGCTCCGTGGCGCAAGCCTGCCACGATCACCTGGGCCTGGACGACCTGCCCATCGATGTACACATTGAGGACCTCCACGAGGAGGAACGCCATGAGCACTGACATATCCACGCCGCGCGGCCCCGCACTCCCGGCCGACCAACTGGTGAGCCTTGTGGAGGCCGTGCCGGGGATCCGCGGCATGGAGCCGGGAATTGCCACGACTCTGCGCACTCTGGATGCCCGCTTGCGCCGCCGCGCCGAGCGTGCCAGGTTCGGGCTGACCATCGATCCCGATGCTCATCTGATTACGGTGGAGCTGGCACTGTCCGGCCCGCGCCCGGTGCGCGCCGTCGTGGAAGACGTTCAGCGCGAGGTGCACGAGGCCGTGGCCTCAGCCGGCGGTGCGCAGCACGAGGTGCTCGTGCGTGTGCAATCCCTGAGCTGAGCCCTCCCGACCGCCGAAAGGACTCATGGGCACATCATCGTGGGTTCGGTCAGGACTCCTGAGCCAGGAAGCGAAGATGAGGTCATGCGGGAGCAGCGACAGGCTGAGAACTCGACGGCGTGTCGCTCCAGCGCGGAGCAGAAGGTCGCCGTGGTGCGGATGGTCTGGGCTTTGCACACCGAGTTCAGCTCGCCCGGCCCATCACAAGTCAGGGTTGCGGTCCCGCCCTTTGACGGGACCCGAGGCCCGTCAGAGAGCTCCTCAGGTTCTCCACCACGGTATGAGCCCGGACCACGCCAGGGCTGCTGTCGCAAAGTGATTGCATACCAGCACAGTCAACCCAGCAACACCTGCAACGTTCGTCAGGGTTCACCGCCGGCAGCCCGAATGCGCACCCGCCCCACAGCTGCCCGGGGACGAACTCGTGAATGAAAGAAGCCCCCATCCGAAGATGGGGGCTTCTTCTGTAGCGGGAGCGGGACTCGATCCCGCGACCTCACGATTATGAGTCGTGCGCTCTAACCAGCTGAGCTACCCCGCCACGGGCGAACACTGGTTCACCTGAGCCCCAAAAGGGAATCGAACCCTTGACCTTTTCCTTACCATGGAAACGCTCTGCCGACTGAGCTA
>NZ_JALAHB010000272.1 GCF_022712115.1 Brevibacterium sp.
CGCTGCCCGTCGGCTCGCTGGTCCTCCTCAGATCCGTCCCCGCCGCCGAGGTGGGCCCCGGCGACATCGTCACGGTCCCCCGCCCCGGCGGCGAGGGTCTGCTCACCCACCGGGTCGTGGCCGCGGAGAAGGGCGAGGACGGCATCGTCGCGCTCACGCTGCGAGGCGATGCCAACTCCTCCGACGATCCGAGCCCCTACGCGGTGCGGCAGGTGGGTGCCCACGTCCTCACCCTGCCGTTCCTCGGCTTGGCCGCCCTCGTCCTGCGCACGCCGGCGGGGATCGCCTGTGCTCTCGCGCTCTTCGCAGCGGCGTTCCTGCTGCTGGCGCCGCACCGGCGGTCCCGCAGCGCTCCGCGGCGCTGAGGATCAGGCCGTCCGCTCCGCCAGCCGTGCCAGCTCCCCGCGGCCGGGCGACCCCAGCTTGCGCCCGGCGCGGGCGAGGTGGTTCTCCACGGTGCGCACGCTGAGGCTGAGGCGCTCCGCGATCTCCCGATTCCCCAGAGACCCGGCGAGCAGGGCGATCTCGCGCTCGCGCGCCGTGAGCACCTGGGTCCCCCGCGCCGGGAGGTCGAGCTCGAGCGGGTCGAGGTCCGGACCGGCGGCGCTGTCGAAGGCGGTGCGTGCCACGGACTCGAGCTCGTCCGCGCGGTGCGGTTCGCCGTCGGCGCGGATGCGCCTCGCCGCGGAGCGCAGCAGCGAGCGGAGCAGCGCGCCGTCCTGACGGCCCGCACCCGTGCCGAGCAGCTCTGCGAGCCGGGAGGCGCCCGCACCGGCGTCGATGAGCGCGGTGAGCTCCCCCGCCGTGCGATAGGCCGGAAGATCGGCCTCGCGCAGCACCGTGCGCAGCTCCTCCGTCGTCTCCCGGCCGTAGGCGAGCGTCAGCAGCGCCGCGCCGGTCTGCGCGGCTCCCGCGAGGTAGCCCAGCCGCCGTCGCCTCCGCACCGTCTCCGCGGCCGCGCCGTCGGACACGGCGGCCGGACTGCGGAGGTCCAGGAGCGGCTGGAAGGAGTCGGTCCCCATGCCGAGGAACGGTCCGGGCTGCGGCATGAGCACGGCTGCTTCGCTGAGGAAGGAGTCCCGCGCCTCCGGCTGTCCGCCGAACACCGCGATGAGCCCCTGGACATTCAGCGCCGCGGCGTACATCGACGTGTAGTCGACCTGCGGCCGCCCCACCATCACCATCGCGTCGACGCACTCCTGCACCGCCCGGTACCTGCCGAGCGAGTGATGCGCGAGCACCGCCGTGTAGCCGGCGGAGACGAACGCGACCCTGTCCAGCTCCCGTTCCCCTCGGCGCATCTCCTGCGCCGCGATCCGCAGGGCGGAGAGGAAGTCGCCCTCGAACAGCGGCAGGACCTGCCGCGCCCAGTCCGTGACCGCCCGTTCCGCACCGGGCTGGGCGTCCGCCTCCCGCCGGGCACGCCCGATCCGTCCGGCCGCAAGCAGGGCCACGAGGGCGGCGGCCTCGCGCACACCGGTGGGATCGGGTCCCGGTCTCAGCACCCCGTCGAGGTCTGCGGGCACTCCCCTGCCGGTGAAGAGGTCGATGAGTGTGCTCGCGGACTCCGCCGACTCCCGCCAGGGCGCATGGGCATGCCCGAACTCCCACAGTGAGGAGAGGGCCGATTCCGGATCGTGGTGCCGGATGGCCGTCCACTGCGCCCGCGCGTACGCCAGGCGGAACAGAGCAGCGTCCGCGGGACGTCCGGCCGTCGGCGTGTCCGCCAGCACGCGTTCGAGGTCGTCCTGCTGACGCGGGTCGCCGGAGGCCGCGGCGCAGTAGGCGAGCGCGTGCTCCACCGTGGGGTCCGCCCGCCAGGCCGCCAGCGCGCGTCCGGCCTGCGCCAGGGACGACTCGACGAAGCGGGCGGCGAGCGCAGCGAGCCTGTCCGCGGAGCCGCACCAGTCCGGCACATCGCTGACGGGTTCCTCCACCGTGAGGGCGGGGATCCGCTCGCGGTTGAAGCGCTCCGCCAGAAGCGGCGGCCACACGACGAGGCCGGGGCTCCCCTGCGCCGCGGTCGAGCGGACGAGGCCCCTCTCCCGGAGCCCGCGCAGCGTCCCCTCCCCGTGGGCCCGCACCAGCTCTGCCTCGGAGCGTGCGGGTTCGAGCGCGAGGTCGCCCAGGAGTGCCACTCCCTGCGGGCCCTCCCCGGTGAGGATCTCGTCGATCACCGGCGCCATGTCGTCGTTCCAGAGGGCGAAGCCCGACTGCGTCCACATGCCCTCGTACACCTGCAGCAGCCCGCGGTGCCGTGCGCTCTGCAGCAGCGCGGTGAGCAGCAGCGGCGAGCCGCCGGTCTTGGTGAGGACGCGGGTGAGCACCGCCGGGGAGAGCGGAGCGCCCAGGACGGCGTGGGCCAGCGCTCCCGCCGCGGGGAGGTCGAGGGGGCGGACCGTCACGACGCGTTCCGGCCAGTGGAGCGGCAGCCTCTCCGCGGCCGAGGCGCCGGTGACCTCGCTCATGACCGTGCGCGCACCGGTGCGCTCCCGGAGTGTGGCGAGCGCACGGAGGGAGACCGGGTCCATGCGGTGAGGGTCGTCGACGACGAGGAGCGTCGACGCCGTGAGTCCCTGCGTCACCTGGTCGAGGACTCCCGCGAGATCCTCCGCGCCCTGCCCCGCCGGGGACCGGCCGTCCGCTCCGCGCGGGCGCAGTCCCAGCTCCGCCGCGAGCTGCCGCAGCACGGAGCCGGGGCTGTCCGCGGTCGAGTGCTCACCACGGCAGCGGAGCACCGGTGCCCCGGACCGCTCCAGCGCGTCCGCGGCTTCCCGGGCGACCCGTGAGCGGCCGCTCCCCCGGCTGCCGGTGATCCGTACGCTCCATCCTGCGCGGAGTGCGTCGCGCGCCAGCTCGATCTCCTCGCCGAGGATCATCCGAGGCCCGTTCCGCCGGAGCACCCACCCGTCATGTCCATCCCCACAGAATAGGGCGGGTTCGCGCCGGCCGTGTCCCCTGTGATGGACTGGGCGGTCCGCACCACGGCGCACGAGGCGTGCGGTGCGGCGACGGTTCGGCACGAACAGGAAGGGAAGAGGACTGGTATGACGACGGTGCTGAAGGCGGGACGCGCATCCCGGACCGTGCTGGGAGGGCTCACCCTCGCGCTCGCACTCGCGGCCTGCACCGGCCCGGCAGGAGAGGCGGACCCCACCGAGGCTCCCGAGGAGGTGCCGCAGCGGACGGCGGAGGCCTCTCCCGGGGCAGAGGGGGAAACGGCTTCGGACGCCGGGGCGAGCATGGGACCGGCCACCGGCTCCGGAGCCGCGGGCCTCACGGTCGCCGCCGAGGGCGAAGGCCCCATGGGTCTCACCGCCGCCTCCCCCGTCGAGGAGACGGAGGGTGAGGCCGCAGAGGTCTCCGGCCGCCTCGTCGTCGGCCCCGGCGCATGCCTGTCCGTGGTGTCCGACGGTGCCGGGGACGAGCAGCGCCCACGGCTCGCGGTCTTCCCGGAGGGCACCGAGTTCGTCCTGCGCGGTGACCGCCCCTCCGTCACCGCCGATATGCTGGGCACGGTGCAGGTGGGCGAGCACACGACCTTCACCGCGGTTGAGGTCCCTCTCGACGAGGCCGACGGGGTGCCGGAGCGATGCGCCCGCGGAGCCGCAGACTCCGTCCTGGCCGTGCAGGGCCGATGACGCGGCCGAGGCCCTTCTCCCCCTCCGTGCGGACGGGGAGAAGGGCCTCGGCGAACCCGGGGTGGTGTCCCGCTCAGATGAGGGGACGGCCCTCGTCGCGCGCTTCCTTCGCGTCCTTGGCGAAGCCGCGGGCGATCGTCACGAGGATGCCCGCCACGAGGACGGGCCAGACGAGGACGTACACCGTGAGGACGGCTGCGGACATGGTCAGTTCCCTTCGTCGTTGTCGGTGAGACGGCGCGCGCTCGCCACGGCGGCGGAGCCGTGCGCGGTGCCCGTGGGGGCTTCGGCCGCGGCCGTCCGCGTGTCGAAGTCACCCGTGACCGTGCGGATCCGGTCGAAGTCGAAGTTCATCCGCGACCGCACGGACAGGCCCCAGCACACGAGGAACGAGACCGCGTAGGCCACCAGTGAACCGGACAGGACCGCGTAGTCCCGCAGGTGTCCGAAGCCGAAGGGCAGCACGGCCAGTGTGGCCAGGACGCCCACGATCACCGCGGTGCGCCTGCCGAAGAAGCCGAACGCCATGATGCCCAGCACCACGCCCACGCCGAGGATCGAGAGCGCCTCGACCACGAGCGCCCAGACGCCGGTGGGCGCGATGAGCTCGAAGCGCACCGGGATGAACACCGCGAGGGCGGCGAGCACGGAGACGGTGAAGGCGAGGTTCGTGACCTTCTTCCAGTAGAAGGAGGCGATCACCGGGAACACGAGGCAGCCCCACAGCGCACCCACGAAGACGAGCAGATCGAGGATGTCGAACCGGGCGGTGGCGAAGTACAGCGCCGCCGCCGTCGCCACGACCATCGTGATGCGGCCGATCAGCAGCATCTTCCTGGGGTCGGCCTTGTCCCGGCCCACCGACTGCCCGTAGACGTCCGCCATCACGATGGAGCTGAGCGCGGCAAGATCGGAGTCCGCCGTCGAGGACAGCGACCCCACGATCATGACGAACGCCAGCGCCAGGAGGATCACCGGCAGGTACTCGCCGGCCATCTGGGGCAGCAGATTGTTGACGTCCCCGTCGAGCGGCTGGACGCCCAGGTAGAGGGCCATGACGCCCACCATGCCCATCCCGATCACGGTGGCGCCGTAGCCCACGGTGGCGGTGACGAACGTGGGCTTGATGAGGTCCTCGCGCACCGCGAAGAGCCGCTGGGCGATCGTCTGGTTGCCGATCGCATAGGCGAGCACCGCCGCGATGTACGGTGCGCCCTGGTTCATGAAGGCCTCGGAGGAGAGGAAGCTCTCCTGCTGCGGAGTGACGGTGCCGGCCGCGCGTCCGGCCTCGAACATGTCCGGTCCGCCGGCGGCGAAGAAGATCACCGGGATGACGATCGCCGCGGCTCCCAGCATCGCCATGACCTGCGCGAAGTCGGTGAGCACGGAGGCGCGGAAGCCGGACCACAGGGTGTACAGCAGCACCCCGCCGGCCACGATGAGGATGCCCGCGCCGAAGCTGAGGGGCGAGAGCATCGCGATGATCGCGCCCCCGGCGATGAAGTTGGACGTGAGCGAGATGACGGAGCCCAGCACGTTGGAGCCGGCGAGCATGAGCTGCGAGGAGCGGCCGTGGCGGGCGTACATCACCTCTGCGAGGGTGTGCGCCTTGGGGGCGACCGCACGGATGCGCTTGCCGAAGGGGTAGATGAACAGGATCATCAGCGCACCCCAGAGCCCGTAGTGGATGGGGCCGGAGACGCCGTAGGTGTAGCCCGCGGTGACGGAGGCGTACATGGAGGATGCCCAGATCCAGGTGGCGGTCATGGAGGCGGCGGAGATGCCGAAGCCGATCCTGTTGCCGGCCGTCATGTAGCCGTCCGCGTTCTCCTTGCGTCTGGAGATCGCGACGGACATCCACATCGTGCCCCCGTAGAAGAGGAGGAGGAGTGCGAGGACGCCGGGAGTGCCCAGCTGGGTGAGGTGCGAACTGTCGGAAGCTGACAGCACGGACTCTCCTTTCGACAGACAGAAGGGACCGTCAGCGCGCCGCGTCCCCCGGCCAGCGCGCAGCGGGAGCACAGCCCTGCGGAATGCGCGGTATCCGGCGATGCGACGTGGTGACTATGCGATGTTTCCACACAGTTTCATCAATATCCACTTCATGAACTCTGTCAACGGAGAACGCGCCCGGTCCTCGCCGGCTGCGCGCCGAGGACCGGGCGTGCGCACCGTGGGGCCTCAGCTCCCGAGCATGTCCAGGAGGGAGCCCGCGTCCTCGGTGCCGATGCGGCCGAGCGGCGTGCTCGTCGCGTCGTCGAGGATCGTCGCGAGGTGGGCCTGGATGTCCTCCGCCGTGGTCTGCGGATTCGCATACCCGTCGTTGACGGCCAGGGTGATGCGCTGCATGAGCCCGCCCTGGGTGAGGAAGGACTCCCCCGTCACCTCGCAGTCCGCGTGCGCGAGGTACGCGACGAACGGAGAGACCATCTCCGTCGTCATGTTCGCCCGGAGGTTCTCCTTGAGCTCCTCCGGCAGCTCCGCCGCAGCGGCCATCGGGGTGTAGGCGGTCGGGGCGATGGCGTTGACCTTGATGCCCTGCGCCAGACCCTCCATCGCCAGTGTGCGGGTGAATGCGAAGACCGCGGCCTTGGAGACCACGTAGGGGACCTGCCCCTCCCAGCCGACGATGGTGGGCGAGGTGGTGCTCACCACGCGTCCGGCACCGCTGGCCGCGAGGTGCGGCCAGGCGGCCGCGGTGACGGCGACCGTCCCGAGGTAGTTGACCTCCATGTGCCGCCGCACCTCCTCCTCGATGCCCGGGCCGAAGGCCTTCGGGGTATTCACCCCGGCATTGTCGACGACGACGTCGAGGCGCCCGAACTCGTCGAGCGCCGTCCGGACGATGGCCTCGGCGTCCTGGGTCACATCGCCGCGGCTCACCGCGGCAGTGCCGCCGGCGAGTTCCAGCGCATGGGACCGTCCCAGGCCCTGACCCGCGCCCGTGACGAGCGCGACCTTTCCCTCGAAGCTCAGCATGTTCGCACTCCTTCGTACCGCGTGAGTTCTGTTCAGGTGCTCCGTGCCGCACGGGCCCGGTCGCGACCTTGTCCGCGACGATAATGCATGATGTTTCATACATGATAGGGAAGGATCTCTCCCTCCCTTCCGCGTGCTCGGGTCCGTTCTGCTGAGGAGGTCGAGGCGACGACGCCGCGACGCACACCGAGAGGATCGGAGAGACGACGATGACGGATCACGCGCAGGAAGACCGGACGATGGCGGAGCTCGCGCAGGCATGGCTGCGGGCGTTCGACGAGCTGGACAGCTTCAGACCCCTCTGCCACCCGGACGCTCGGGTCTGGCACAGCACCGACGACGCCTGGGTCTCCGTGGACACGGCGATCGCGAACGTCCGCTCCGGAGGGGGCCTGCCGCCTCGGGAGCGGGAGAGCTGGCGTGTCACCGAGGACGGCTTCCTCGTCCAGTTCACACTCGCGCTGGGCTCCCTCCGGATGCACAACACCATCCTCGTCCGGGTGCGCGACGGGCTCGCCTACGAGGCGGAGGAGTACGTGGGTCTGGAGCAGGACGTCCGGAGGCTGCTCATGGAGGAGGCGGGCGTCACGGCGGGGTGATGCCACCGGATCGCCGGCGCAGCGTGCGGAGCATGCGCGCGTCCCGGAACCCCACCGCGCGAGCGGCCGTCTCGCTGTCCGCACCTGCGCCGACGAGGAGCTGCGCCCGCTCGCGGCGAAGGCTCTGCTGATAGCGCAGCGGCGTGGTGCCGAGGGTGCGGGAGAAGGCCCGCGTGAGGGTCCGCTCGCTCACGCGCAGCTCCCGCGCCAGCAGCGTGAGTGAGAGGCTCTCCGCGTAGCGGTCGTCGATAAGGTCCTGCGCCCGGTGCACGAGGTCGTCGACGTGGTCCCGGTGCCGGAGCATGACGCTCTCCTGCGGGGCATGGCCGTTGCGCCGGACGTAGACCACCATCGCCCGTGCCACGCGGGAGGCGAGCCGCGATCCCATACGCTGGGCGACGAGGTCCAGCGCGAGGTCGATGCCGCTCGCGATCCCGGCGGAGGTGAGGATCCGGCCGTCTCTGACGAACAGGACGTCCCGCACCACCCGGGCCGTGGGATGCAGGCGCGCCAGCTCGTCCTGCAGCGCATGGTGGGTGGTGGCGCGCCGGCCGTCGAGCAGGCCGGCGCGCGCCAGGGCGAACGCGCCGGCGCAGACGCTCATCACGGTCCCGCCCTGCGCATGGTGCGCGGCGATCCGGTCGAGGAGGGCTGCGCCGAGGGGCACAGGGCGTCTCTGCCCGCCCACCTGCCACCCCGGCACCACGAGGAGGTCGGAGGGGTGGAGGGGCTGCCACTCCGTCTCCGCGCGCAGCGGGAGCCCCTGGTGCGAGAGGACCGTCGCGGCCTCGGCGATGTAGGAGGGCGCCCACCCCCGGCCCGAGGCCTCCGCGGCGGTGCCGAAGACCTGAGCGGGCCCCGCGAGGTCGAGGAGCTGGAGCCCCGGCGCGAGGACGTACTCCACGCGCTGCGGCGGCGCAGGCCGCTGCGGAACTGCAGCCGGTGTGTGCGGGCCCTCCAGCTCCCTCGTGCCTTCCTCACTCATGCGCGGCGGCGAGCGCTGCGGCGGCGAAGGCCGTGTCGACGGTCGCGATGCGCGCGAAGCGGCCGGCGAGGGCGAATTCGGTGCGCTCGATCACCGCATCCGTGCTCAGGGTCGCTCCCGTGTCCGGGCGGGTGACGGGGAAGGTCGCGGTCGCCTCGGTCACGAACGTCACGGAGTACCCGAGGTCCGCGGCGACGCGGGCGGTGGTCTCACAGCACTGTTCGGTCTGGATCCCCGCGATGACGAGATCGGTGACGCCTGCCGCGGTCAGCCGCTGGGCGAGCCCGGTGGTCGTGAAGGCGTTCCGCGAGGTCTTCGTCAGCTGCGGCTCCCCGTCGTCCACGTCCAGTCCTTCGAGGGGTCGGACGAATCCGCGCTCCGGGTCGAAGACGGTTCCGCTGCCCGGCTCCGCGTGCCAGATCCAGTGCACGGCATGTCCCCCGGCACGCGCGGCCGCCACAAGGCGGTTCACCCGATCCACGATCTGCGGGTTCGAGACCTGGGACCAGAGAGGCCGGGCGCGGAAGGATTCCTGGACGTCGAGGACGAGGAGAGCTGTGGTCATGCTTCGATCATTGCCCCTCCCCGCCGGTGAGGCCAGACACGAACCGGTCTCCGGGCGGCACGATCCGGTCACTGTCCCAGTCGCTGCCGGTGCAGCCGGTACTCGCGCCAGGTGAGCGCCACCATGACGGCGTCGAAGAGGGTGAGCAGGAGCATCCCCCAGCTGAAGCGCACCGTCATCTCGTACACCTGGTAGCTGATGAACGCGAGGAGGAAGCCGATCAGCCAAGGATAGGCCCAGAGGCGGTCGCGAAGCACCGCCCAGACGAGGACCACCTTCACGACGCCGTGCGCCAGCAGGTAGATCGCCGCGAACAGCGTGGCGGACACGTCCAGACCCGTCGCCAGATGGCGGAGCGCGTTCGCGATCAGGTCATGCGGGTCCTCGCTCAGCTCGTGCTGGGTGATCAGCCCCACGAACGTGCCGATCTGTGCGGGGCTCACGAACAGCAGCAGGGTTCCGCCTGCGAGTTCGAGAACGCCGTCGAGGGCCTTCAGCACCAGCCCCACGCGGAACAGCCGGTCGAGGAGCGTGCGGCGCGCCGGTGCCGGCCGGGACGATTCTTTCATGGAGCAGACGGTAGCGCGCGGGAGGAGGTGAGGGGCGTCCCCGTGCCTTCGGGATCCTGCCGCTCAGATGCCGACGGTCTGTGCGGTTCCGTCGGGCGGGTCAGACGGTGAGCAGGACCTTGGTGGCGGTGCGCTGGTCCATCGCCCGGTAGCCCTCGGCGGCCTGCTCGAGCGGCAGGGTGAGGTCGAACACCCGTCCCGGGTTGATCTTCCGGTCCCAGATGCGCTGGATGAGATCGGGAAGGAAGCGGCGCACCGGGGCCGGTCCGCCCTGCACCCGCACCTGTGAGAAGAACAGCTCGTCGCCGGGGATCGCGACATCGTGCTGCACGCCCACGAAGCCGAGGTTGCCGCCGGGGCGGGTGGAGCGCAGTGCCTGCATCATCGACTCCTGCGTGCCCACGGCCTCGATGGTGCCGTGAGCGCCGAGGCCGTTCGTAAGCTCCTTGATCCGCGCCACCGCGGCATCGCCCCGCTCCTCGATGATGTCGGTGGCGCCGAACTCGCGGCCCAGCGCCTGGCGATCCGCGTGCCGGGAGGAGAGGATGATGCGCTCGGCGCCCAGCTGCTGGGCGGCGAGGACACCCATGAGGCCCACCGCACCGTCGCCGACGACGGCAATGGTCTTCCCCGGCCCGGCCTCGGCGGTCACGGCGGCGTACCAGCCGGTGCCCAGGACATCGGAGGCGGCGAGCAGGGAGGGGATGAGATCCGCGTCCGGCTGGCCGGGGGTGGCGACCAGGGTGCCGTCCGCGTAGGGAATGCGGGCCTTTTCCGCCTGGGTGCCGATGCCGCCGTGGACGAACTCCGCGTGCACGCAGCGGCCGGGGAACCCGGCGGTGCAGATCTCGCACTCGCCGCAGGAGATGACGAAGGAGCCCACGACGAAGTCACCGGGCTTCACGGTCTTCACCGCCGCGCCCACCTCCTCGACGACGCCCACGTACTCGTGGCCCATGAGGAGGTGGTCCGCTTCCTCTGTGCCGCGGTAGGGCCAGAGGTCGGAGCCGCAGATGCAGGCGGCCGTGATGCGGATGACGGCATCGGTGGGTTCGACGATCTGCGGGTCCTCACGGTCCGTGACGGTGACGGTTCCGGGTGCGTCCATGATGACTGCGCGCATGTGGTGCTCCTTGAAGAGGCGGATGGATGGATACCGCTCCATGCCACCACAGCCGGAGCAGCGTGGGGAGACCCTGCTGATGGGGGTACCGGGAGGGACTCCCTCGCGCCCCGGCGCCGGAATACCATGCCGTCATGGACAATCGAGCAGAGGTGCGTGAGTTCCTCACCACACGCCGGGCGCGGGTCACTCCGGAGCAGGTGGGCCTGCCGGCCGGCACGAACCGCCGGGTGAAGGGTCTGCGCCGCAGCGAGGTCGCCGCGCTGGCCGGGGTGAGCATCGAGTACTATACCCGGCTGGAGCGCGGGGCGATCAGCGGCGCCTCACCCGAGGTCCTGGACAGTCTTGCGAAGGCACTGCAGCTCGACGATGCCGAGCGCGCCCATCTGTTCGACCTCGCCCATGCCGCCAGCCCCGTCGCCCGCCCTCCCCAGCGCCGCCGCGCCAACGGCTGGAGGCCCCAACCGGGCCTCCAGTGGGCGCTCGACGCCGTGACTGCCGGCCCCGCCTTCGTCCGCAACGGCCGCATGGACCTGCTGGCGGTCAACCCGCTGGCACGGGCGTTCTACACGGAGCTCTACGAGATGCCCGGGCAGCGGCCCAACATCGCCCGCCATGCGTTCCTGGACGAACGCGCCCTCGCCTTCTACCCGGACTGGGAGGGCTTCGCGGACATCACGGTCGCGATCCTGCGCACGGAGGCCGCCCGCGATCCGCACAACAAGGAGCTCCACGACCTCATCGGCGAGCTCTCGACGCGCAGCCTCGAGTTCCGCACCCGGTGGGGTGCGCACAATGTGCGCCACCACGGCTCCGGGTTCAAGTCGTTCCATCATCCGGTGGTCGGGGACCTCACCCTGGCCTATGAGGGGATGGAGATGGAGGCCGAGCGCGGGCTGACCCTCACGATCTACACCGCAGAACCCGGGTCCGCCTCCGCAGAGAGGATGCGGCTCCTGGCCTCCTGGGCCGCCAGCGAGAGCGCGGAGGCCGCGGACGCGGAGCAGCGGCCTCTGCGCTGAAGCGCGCGCTCAGACTTCCTCCGGAGCCTCCACGACGCGGCGGCGGCGCAGCGGGCTGAGGCGCTCCTTGCAGAACAGGAAGCCCAGGGGCAGGAAGTACAGCGCCGCGATGGCGGTGCCAACGACCACCGGTCCGGTCACACCGAGCGAGGTGGCGAGGGTGAGCCCCGCGATCCAGGAACCGATCGCGGTGCCGACGTTGAACGCCGAGGTCGTGAGCGCCGAGGCCAGGGTGGGGGCGTGGTCCGCGAAGCCGACGGCCTTGCTGATGAGGATGGGGTTCGTCGACATGCCGAACAGCCCCAGCAGTCCCACGAGGATCACCGTGACGACGGCGTTGTGGGAGAACAGGGCGAGCGCGCCGAGGACGAGGAACGTCATCGTCGCGGAGGTGAACAGCACCGTGTACGGCCTGTGCCCGCCCAGCGCACCGCCGGCGTTGGAGCCGATGAGCGCGCCCACTCCGTAGGTGAGCAGCACCAGCGGCACAGCGGAGGCCGGCAGTCCGGTGTTCTCCGTGAGCAGCGGGGAGATGAAGCTGTAGGCGGCCAGCGAGGAGCCGCACACGATCGCGGCTCCGGCCAGGACCAGCCACACGCGCCCGTCCTTGAGCGCGGCGATCTCCCGGCGCACCGAGGGCAGCGGGCCGCCGGACGGATCCGGCTCGACCAGGCGGTGGATGAAGACGGCGGCGATGAGAGCGAGCACGGCCAGAGCCCAGAACGGTCCGCGCCAGCCGAGGACCTGTCCGGCGAACGAACCCAGCGGGACGCCGAGGGCATTGGCGAGCATGCCGCCGCCGAGCACGATCCCCATCGCGGTGGAGGCCAGCCGAGCGCCAGCGGCCTTCGAGGCGACGACGGCGGCGACCGCCCAGAACGCTCCTGTGGCGAGAGCCGTGAGGAACCGGGCGCCGAGGATCAGCGGAAACACCGAGGTCAGCGCTGCGATGATGTGCCCGAGAGCGAACACGAGGAGAGCGAGCGTCAGGGTCAGCCTGCGCTGGAGCTTGAGGGTGACGATCGCCATGACCGGCGTCCCCACGATCATCCCGACTGCGAAGACGGTGATCATGAGCCCGGCATCCGCAACGGGGATGCCCAGGTCCTCAGCGGTCTCCGGGAGGATGCCTGCGACGATGAACTCCGTGGTGCCCATGAGGAACACGCCTGCGGCGAGGATCCACGTGACGAAGGGCAGCCGCGAGGGAGCGGGCGCGGTCTGTTCTGTATCAGTTGCCATGAGGGGTGGTGGACGAGCTTTCTTCTCTGTGAGGATGCCACTGGGACACGGCGCCGGAGGATGCCGGCGGCCACGATCCACCAGCCCACCAGGGATCCGCTCCATGAGGGAGTCCCGGGCGAGAGGGGTACCGGGAGGGACTCCTTCACCTGTGCTCGGGTCGAGGCCGACGATCTCCGGACGTGGATCACAGGGCCGGTGGCAGTGTCCCCGCATCAGGGTCAACCCCTATCCGCACCTCGTGGGTGGTCTGCCTGCGGACGAGTTCCTGACCGTCAGGTTCGACAGCACCACCCAGGTGGCAGACATCCGTCTCCGCGGCCGAAACTGATGCACTGCAGGCAACAGAAAGGCCTGGCTCGTCTCACTGCATTCTCAGTGAGACGAGCCAGGCCCGCTGTGGAGGTAAGGGGATTCGAACCCCTGACCTTCTCCATGCCATGGAGACGCGCTACCAACTGCGCCATACCCCCGAAAGGCGTTCACCAGGTCCACCTGGCGACTCGCACAATCATAGGCGACGGCTTACTCGGAGACAAATCCGCCCTGCCTCGTCCATTCACCCGGTGCCTCGCCTCACCCGGCGGTCTCCTCCGCCTCGAACTCCGGGCCTGCAGCGATGAGCACATCGGCCGGATCGGCCGCTTCCGGCTCCTCGCAGGACAGCGACCAGCGGTCTGCACGCGCTCCCTCCTCGAGCAGCGCAGCCAGACGGTGCAGGTGCTTCCGCCACTCGCTCCCGGCGACGATCTGCGCGACCTCGCCCAGGCGCACAGACCCGCCGTCGCGGGCGCGAAGAAGCGCGGTGAGGGCGGCGACGGCGCGGACGTCCCTGCTCTCCTCGTCCGGATCCCACCAGGCTCGGCCGCGCTCCCCCAGAGCGACTTTCGCATCCTGCACGCGGGCCCGCGCCGAGGTCTCACCGCGCCCGATGAGCCGCCGCGCCCGCATCAGCTCATCCACGAGCTCCTGTTTCAGGGGTGCGGGGATGTCCGGATCCGCGGCCCGCCACCGCCGCCCGTCGACCACGATGTACCGGCCGTCCTCGGTCAGTTCGGCCTGCGCTCTCCCCATGCCGTCCACTGTAGTCGGCAGGAGCGCTGCCATCACGGCACCGCTTCCATCAATGCGACGAAGAAGCCCTGCACCGCTCATCTGCGGTGCAGGGCTTCTGCTCACTGTGGAATGGACGCGAAGACGGTCAAACACGGCGGATCCACTCAGCGCCTTGCCCGTGCCGCATCCCGTGTCAGGGACGGAAAGGTCCAGCGAGCCAACGTTTCGGGGGCTGTCGACGCACGGGGAGAGATGTGTACATCGATCACGCGACGGAAGGGGACTGCTGCACGGATGGGTGACATCTGATCTGGCTTGCCCGGGAGGGCGGCCTGGAAGGATGTTGCTGTGCCCAAGCCCTACCCGAGCGAGTTCCGTGACGACGTCGTGCGCGTCGCTCAGAACCGTGAGCCCGGAGTGACGATCGAGCAGATCGCGAAAGACTTCGGTGTCCATCCGATGACGCTGCAGAAGTGGTTGCGTCGCGCCGACATCGACTCGGGTGCCAAGCCCGGCCAGTCACGGTCCGAGGCCGCGGAGATCCGGGAGCTGAAGAAGCGGAACCGGCTGCTCGAGCAGGAGAATGAGGTCCTCCGCCGTGCGGCGGCGTATTTGTCGCAAGCGAACCTGCCGGGAAAAGGTTCTACCCGCTCGTGAGTGAGCTCGCCGCCGCAGGGATCCCTGTGACGGTGACGTGCCGGGTATCGAAGCTCTCTCGCCAGCCCTACTACCGGTGGCTGGCCGCCCCCATCACCGACAGCGAGGTGGTCGAGGCCTATCGCGCGAACGCCCTGTTCGACGCCCACCAGGACGACCCCGAGTTCGGTCACCGGCTCCTCGCCGACGAGGCCCGCGACCACGGCGAAGCGATGTCCGACCGTACCGCTTGGCGGATCGCGTCCGCGAACGGCTGGTTCAGCGTCTTCGGGAAACCCAAGCGTGGCAAGCACCGCAAGCCGGGCACTCCCGTCCACGACGACCTCTGCGCCGTCGTCGACGAGCACGGCCAGACCCGGCACGTGTTCGCCGCGGACGCGCCGAACGAGCTGTGGCTGACAGACATCACCGAGCACCGGACCGCGGAGGGCAAGCTCTACCTCTGCGCGATCAAGGACGTCTACTCGGGGCGCATCGTGGGGTACTCGATCGACTCGAGGATGAAGTCCCGGCTGGCCGTCCAGGCGCTCGAGAACGCCGTCGCGATGCGCGGCGACGTCGCCGGCTGCGTGGTGCATTCGGACAGGGGATCTCAGTTCCGCAGCCGGAAGATGCTCCGTGCCCTGGCCCGGCATCGCATGGTCGGGAGCATGGGAAGAGTCGGATCGAGCGGAGACAACGCAGCCATGGAGAGCTTCTTCGCGCTGCTGCAGAAGAACGTCCTTGACCGCCGCACCTGGACCACCCGAGAGCAGCTGCGCATCGCGATGGTGACCTGGATCGAGCGGACCTACCACCGCCGTCGACGTCAGGCCCGCCTGGGCCGTTTGACGCCCATCGAGTTCGAGACCATTATGAACACGACCGTCGCACTGGCGGCGTGACTACAACCTGTCACCTATCCGTGCAGCAGTCCCAGATTTCGGACGCGGACCGAGCCGAAGCCATTCGATTGTTTCACGCCGGGACATATGTCAAGGACATCGCTAGCAGCCTGAGGGTCACGAAAACATCGGTCCGGAAGATTCTGCATGACGCAGGCGTCGCGTCTCCGCCTCGGAGAATGACCGAAGCCGAAATCAAAGATGCTGCACGTCGTTACGAGAATGGTGAGTCTCTCGCTCGTCTCGGAGAGCGTTTCGGGTATAGCCCGGGAACAGTTCGGTCCAAGATTGTGCGCGCTGGAGTGGAGATGCGCCCATCGTCCGTACCGCGGTCGCTTTGACGTTCATAGTCAGCAACTGCGCACCTCACGGGCCATGTCGGGAAGTGGAAGCTTACGCCACCAGACCGTTCGTCCAGTGGGCACGGTGCGACTTCGCGATCACACGGAGGTTCCCACGCATGACCTTGAGTTCTGTTGTGGAAGGAACATCGTCGTCATGATTGCCAGGATTCAACACGGTTGAAAACGTGTTCCACTTCCCCTTCTCATCGTTGCTCAGCGCGAATCCGCGAACAAGCGGCACGAGTTGCCCGAGGACGCTTGCTTCCATCTCAACGTCCGCTACAGAACAGAGGGTGCCTGATTCGGTGCGTGCGGTGGCGATGATCTGCTTCGCAAGCCGTTCCGCGGCCGAGCGGTAACTGCCACACGCGGCGCGCCTGCCCCGAGCGGTCGGAGCGTTCAGGTTGTCTTCTGCGTCGAGCATGAGCTGGCTGAACACGTCGGAAGTCTGTGTGGGCACGGTGCCTGCTTTAGGGCTTGCTAGGTTGAGTTCATAGGACACAAGTCCACGATGGTCGTGGTGACTCTTGCTCCAGTCAGCAAGCTTCCCGTCGTAGGTCGTGAGTATGACTTGGACTCCGGCGTCAAGGAGCTTCGTGAGTGTGTTCTGGACGAATGTGAGTCGGTGATCGGGGTCACTGCCTGGGATGGGATCGTCGAGGACGACGATGGGTGAGCCTAATAGCTCGGCTCGTGCCAGGAAGATGGAAAGCCCCAGGGCGTTCAGTTGGGAATCGCTGTATACCCCAAGGGCGTCTCGTTCGACCGGGGTTGTCCCTGCTTCGGTGTGCAGGGCGGCGATGAGGTTGACGAAGCGGTTGCCGCTGGCTTTGGATTTCACGCCGAGGAAGTCGACGAGTTCTTCTGGCCGGATCGTAAGCCACCAGGCCTTGATAGTCTCACTCATCTCGGTGAAGCGCGCGTCCAGTAACGCTATAGAAGCTTTCTGCAGTTCTTTCTCTGCCGCTTTCACGCGTGTTAGTGCTCGATCTCGTTGCGCCGCGCGGGTGAGGTCTTCACCCAGCCTGGCGACCGCGTCGAAGAGCCGCAATAGTTGGCGCTGGTCGGTGATCTCTGCTCGTTGCGTGATCACGGGAGCGACCGCTTGTTCAAGCGCACTGACTGTGTCGGCGTGCGCCTGATGCTGCTGTCGGAGGGAGTGGAGCTTGTTGTCGAGGTCAGCGAAGTCAGGAGCTACTTCTGGTAGCGGCTGCCGTCGCTGGACAGCGGTTCTGAGCGCAATCAGCGCTTCACTAGTAGCCTGTGTGTCGGGCGTGAGTGAGCGTATGTCAGCTGCGATGCTTCTGGCGCTCGCGTAGCTGTCACGAACAAGATCCGCGTCGAGTCCCCAGGAGTCAAGTTTGGTTGCTAGAGGCGAGATATCAGACTCGGGTGCGTCTGCAGCTTGCGGCACCCCGGTCGTGACATAACGGGTGACAACAGTGAGAACGTCCTGCGCACGGTCGATGGCGGCGAGCGTCTCGGCCGCGATCTGATCGAGATTCGTGGCGCTAGCCAGTTCTGCTCGCAGCGCTTCGATGCGGGCAGGTGTTAGCGCTTCTGGGGTGGCACACACGGGGCAGTCCACTGGTGCGCAGGCGTCGGCGATCTCTTCGACCTGGAGCACGGCCGCCAGGATCGGCTGAAGTCGCGCGACCTCCGCGTCGACTGCCGAGAGGACCTCGGCGTATTGCTTCGTCTCGGGTGCGACAAGGTCGACGGTCGGTATCGGCTGCGCGCGCAATCCAGCGATCGGAAAAACGGCTTCGCTCTTCGCGCTCACCCGCGACTCAAGGGCTACCTTGGCGTCAGCCAGTGACGCGTGCGTATCACCGGTGACGATCTCGGCTGCGTCTCGCAGGGCATCGCCGATGGCGGCGGCGAGATCGTTGGGTGATTCTGCTGTCCGTGCGATAGAGCTGAGCCGCTTCTGAAGGTCGACAAGTTCTTCGGGAAGGGTCGCGACCTGCTGCAGCCAGTGTCCGTCCGGTTCTTGCTCCAATTGCTTCCGGCCCTCGGCGACTCGCTCTCTGAGAAGGTCGAGGTCGCTGAGCGAGAGAAGTGACTTGAAGTAGGCGACTCTTTGCTTCGGCTCGGTGGAAAGCGCGTGGCGAAGTATGTGTTGCAGGAGGACCGGCGCGCTCACGGGCGGGTCTGCCAGCGAGAGCCCGATGCTGGACAGATCCTCCGCATCGTCGCCATCGATCAGAACTACGCTGTCGCACTCCGCGCCGCGGCCAAAATCACCGATGAGGTTTCTCCGAGCGGTGTGGAGGGAGCCGTCTCCAATCCGGACGACAGCTTCAACGTAGACCTGCTCACCTGCTGGGAGGTGAGCGTTGCGGAGGCTGTCGTTGTATTCGGCTTTGGCGCCGCCAAGGAGGTCTCTGCGGCTACTGCGGCCCGAGATGAGGAACTCGATCGCTTCCGCGAGACTAGTCTTGCCCTGGCTGTTCGCACCGTGGACGACTGTTACGGGCGCGTCGAGTTCGAAGCGCGCAGCATCTGTACCGAATGCTCGGAATCCTCGCACCTCCAGCGATACGATCGTGGTCTGTGTCATGACGTGCGCCAGGTTTCGATGAGCGTGCCGATGGCCGTATCGACTTCGTCGACCGATGATGCTGCGCTGGCTGCCGCAACGATGGCACGGGCATCGTTCTTTGGCTCGGTGGCGCCTTGGAGCATCTCAGCCAGAGGCTCCGCGTTGGGCAACAGGTCGGACATGCTGCCGATTCTACTGTTCTGTCGGGCGGCCAAGCGCCTGCGTCTCACCGGGACGGGACGTTTCCTGGATGGACATGCGAGGAGGCCGAGACATGGGTGTCGCGAAGCCAGTAGTTTTGCCCAGTATGACGTTCCCGACCCGCAAGGCAGCCAAGGATTGGGTTCGGGACGAGATCAAGGATCACTACGACCTCGAAGAAGTCGTCACCGATCCGCTCCATGTGGCCGTGCTCCACGGTACGCCCGCCTCGCCGCAGCACTACCCGCGGGGCCGAGGACGGCCTACCGCTCCACGAGGATAGGCGCAGGGTCCGCACCAAGACCACTTCGTCGATGTCCGGGACGGGGATCACGCGGCGGGCTCTCAGCACGTACCGCACCTCGATGCGGCCGGCGACCTCCTGTGCTTCGACGAAACGGGAGAGCAGCGGCGCGCCGACGAGCAGTCCGACGAGCGCAATGACGCCGATGATCGCGGGCACGAGAGCGATGTCCAGCGGCGAGTCGGCGGTGAGGCACGCGATCCCGACCCAGAGAGCGCTGATGACGAGCGCGGTGCCCAGGACCGCGAGGAACGTGCGCCCGGCTCACACCGACGACAAAGGCTCCGTGCACCTTCGAGCCCACAGCAGACGATCATTCTCCGTCCTCCTTAGCCTTCTTCAAGCTCTCGCCCCGCACGCCGCTCATGACGGTTCATCCTCGATGTGCAGACGACCGAGCGGGCGCGCTTTGAGCGCGTCGATGTTCTCGTCGGGCAGCAGGCTGCGCTTCACGAGCGTGTCGATCGCCCGCCCGCGCAGCGTCATGAGGCGCTTCACGGTCTTCTCGTCGAGGTCCTCGAACGCGATCTCCGATTTGGGCTCCGGGGGTGGCGAGAGCTGCACGAGGACGAACAGAACAGTGGCGAGCCCCATCATCACGTAGGTCGGTACCATCATGAGCCCCATACCGACGCCGTCGCGAGTCGCGAGCATATACGCCACGGGGATCCCGAGGGCTCCGAACACGAAGACGAGCACCAGATGCAGACGCATTCCCTTCGTCTGCCTGCGCCCTCCCCGCAACCATCGAACGAACAGCACCACGACCCCGAGGGCCGCCACCGCGTAACAGACCGCCGCGAAGGGAATATGCTCTGCGCCCCGCTCGGTCATCCTGCCCAGACGGATCGCACGGTCATCGCCCAGCAGCATCGCGAACCCACCGATCGACGCCAGCCACGGCACGAATTCGACAAGCCCTGTCCAGATCCGCCGAGGAACCGACATCACCGTCCACTCGGCCGCGCTCGTACGATGCGCGATGACGTGGGCCTCCAGCACGTCGAGACCGTGCGGGTCATAGCGCGACACGCTCCCCGCCCAGGCCGTCGGTGCCGACGGGTCCGGTCCGATGTCGGGCAGGTCGGCCGTCATGTGAACTCCATGATGATCAGTGGAAGGACGATGAGGACGGAGATCGCGACGATCCCTGCGACGAGGATCAGCGCGGTCAGCACCGGCGACCGTGAGATGAAGTGCTGCCGCATCTCGGGAAGCTGCGCAAGGAACCGCTTCGGCTGCGCCCGCATCGCCTGCCAGACATCCGAGACGCCGATCATCCGAGTGAGGGCCTGGACGTCGGCGAGCTGTCGTCGCCACTGCCGGGCACGGCCGACGGAGACCTCCCGGAAGCGGGTGAGGAAGAGCATGTCACCGGTGATCTCGATCGTGTAGCGTTTCGCGAGCCCCGCGAACAGCGCCACAGCGTCAGCAGTGCACAACGCCCGGGCGATGACCGCCGCACCCTCCGGCGCGTAGAGCCGGAACGCGCGCCCCTGTCCGACATCGACAAGATCGTCGCGGTGCGGGTAGTCCGGGATCGTCGTCGTGAAAAGCGGGTTCGACCCGGCCGTGATCAGCATCCGCGGCAGCCGCGCCGGAAGCCGGATCGCGATGTAGCCGCGCATCCGCGTGTAGTGACGGGCCCCGCCCTGGGTGAAAGTGAGGTTACCGAACTCCACGGGCCGACCGCGAATGGTCCCGTTCACAGTCATCCACCGGTGATGGTCCCAGCCGGTCGTGAACAGCATCCCCTCATAACCCGCGGACTGCTTCAAGTGGGAGAACCTGAAACCGTTGGCCTCGGCGAAACGCGCGATCTGGTAGGCGCGCATCGCGCCCGTGCGACGCAACTGGAAGACAGAGATCACGATCGCAAGCAACCCGCAGCCAATGAGCAAGCGCGCCAAGCGACCGTCGTCATCCAGCGGGAGACAAAAGTGAAGGGCGAGGCCCATGAGGAAAGCCACGACCCCGACGATCGCGAAGATCCGGTACCGGCGATGCCGGCCCATGACTTGTTCCTCGAGCTGGATCATCGCCGGGTCATCGGAGTCGAAGAACGCCCGCGCCGCTCGACGGCCCACGGGAGCGCTCAACGCCGAGAGGTCGAACTCTGTTGCAGACCCGCTCTCGGGCTCGGTCGTGGTGGGCATATGTACCATTCTCTCACCGGCGGCTGGTTCTCGGGAAAGACGACGGCCTAGTTGTATGAGGTCATGACGTTGTAGTCAGCGGGGGGGGTGAGTTCGGAGTCGTGCCAGCCCCCGACGAGCTCATGCACGTGGTGTGTGGCCTCGGGATGGGTGACGACGCACAGCGTCCTCATGCGGTCTCCTCCTGAGCTCTCGGGTTCTCTGTAACGGGCAGGCCGCTGAGGTGCTCGTGGGTCAGTCGCCACCCTTGGCCGGTGCGGGTGAACACGTTCGTGGCGCGCCCGGCTCCCGAGCGTGGCGCCCCGTCCAGGGTCCCGGACCAGCGATACGTGTACACGGCCACCGCGGCGTCGGCACCGGCAACCACCCACGAGATGTCCTCAGCCCAGTACCGCTCATCAGGGATCGCTGCCCAGGTGCTCTCGAAGTAGGCCCGGACTTCGGTGAGGCCGACGCAGGTCGCGTCACCGAAGAAGTAGACCGCGCCGGGGGTAAGGATCTTTTCGACCTGATCGAAGTCATGCGTGTTGGTCGCCTTCAGGTACTCACTCAGGGCGACTTCGGCGGATGCGGGGAACGACGTTACATGGCCGGGTGGTCGTTCGATGGCTGCGCGCATCGTCCACACCGGTGGGCCATCAGTTCCTGGGATGTGCGCGGTGACACGGAAACCATGACGTTCATACAGGCGGACATTGCGCGGGTCCGAGGTGTCGAGCACCACCTGCTTCCCACCCCGGTCGGCGACCTCGGCCAGCGCGAAGGTCAGCAGCGCAGTGGCGATCCCGCGTCCTTGCCGGTCCGGGCGTACGCCGAGAGTCTCCAACCGCCATGCGCCTGCCGGCGGTTCACCAGGAGCGATCCTGTCGATCCGGTCGCCATGCAACTGGATGATCTGCTCGATCATCTCCGTATCCGGTTCAGGAGCGGTCGGAGGCAGGAGCGCGATGACCCCTGCCAGGTCCTCGGTCACGGCGACCAGGCCGTGGGCGTGCGCGTAGCCGAGGTAGAGGCGCTGCAGCTGACGCAGTCGTGCGGTGTATCCGGTCTCGGGGATGACGTGCCGGGTCCACGGGTACTGCTCGAACGCAGAACTGAGCGTATCGGCGGCCGGATCAAGATCGCTTGGGCGTGCCAGGAGGATGGAGGTGTTCATCGGTCACTCTCTTGAGGGTCTGCGGCGCTGCTGGGGTCGGTGGCGCCGGAGCTGATGATGGCGCGGGTCGCCAGGTGGCGTGCGAAGGCATCACAGCCGGTGTCGGTGATCGCCACCCAGGTACGGGTGCGTCGGCCTTTTCTTAAGTCAGGGGCTTCGGTCAGTCGGATGAGGCTTGATCAGGCGCGTCAGCGAGGAGGCCGTCATGATCAGGCCGATCGCCGTTGTGGTCCAGGCCAGCGCGGCGAAAGGCACAGGGCGCTCACCGCCTGCACCGATGATGAGTGCCACGCCGAGCGCGCAGAGGACAAGTCCCGATCCGCAGTAGGTCAGAGCATGAGCGGGTTTGCGACGCCCGCGCCACCAGCTGAACACCAGTGCGCCCAAGGCGATGGCGCCGAGGACGACTCCGGCGTAGGAGATCAGCCCCATCAGCCCCTCAGGATCGTCAAGGACCTGCAACCGTTCCGAGCCGGGGAGCTTCAGATCGCCTTCTGCGTTGAGGACGGCGAGCCCCGCGATTCCCGCGGTCAGGATGAGCGTGCTCGGCCATATCGTCGCTGAGCTCATCCCCGGAAGACGTGGCTCTTCCAAGCGAGGTTCTTCAGGTCTTGCCGTGTCATCATGCGGGAGCTGGTGTGTCATCGGGCTTCTCTTCTCCACGTGAGGTCTGGGTGCCGGCTTCGACGATGGCCTGCAGGGTCGCAAGGTGCTGTTCGAACGCCTCACGCCCGACCTTGGTGATCCTGACCCAGGTGCGGGTGCGACGCCCGACCGCCTCCTTACGGACGCTCACCAAGTCCGCCTCCGACAGCACGGTCAGGGCCTGGGAAAGCGTCGAGTCACTGACCTCCAACAGGTCAGCGAGGAACCGGAAATCGACGTCTTCGAGGTTGCGCAGCGCGGCCAGCAGCGAGAACCGCACCGGGGAGTGGATGAGTGTGTCGATGTCCTTGCGCGGATGACTCATCGCCGCGAGCTCGCGAACACGCAGGCCAGGATCGGTGTGACCGAAACCATGCCGGCAAGCACCCACCACCACGGCGAAGACGCGCTGAACAGCTGAAGCGCCGGGTCGAGCATCAGCGTGTAGAGCGCGAACCACGTCGCCACCGCGATGCCCATGTTCCGCAGGCCGTGCCGCGGCGCGGACTGCCGGTGCTGGAGCGCGATCATCCAGATGCACAGCGTGACCAGCAGGAACGGCGCGAACGCCTTCCAATAGTCCACTCCGGCCACATCGATCGACACAGTGAACGCTAGCGCGTACACCGCCTGCATGACCACGAACACACGGAACCACCGCACCGCACGCCGGGCGTCCGCCTCAGCCTTTTCGCCCACAGCGACCAGACGAGTTGCATCATCAACAGAGAACTTCTTATCAGGCATGCAACTACTTTATCAGACATAAAGTCTGCCTGGCCAACCGGCCAGGCGCGCCGCCCTGAGGATGCCGGACCTCGCTAGGGACAGCCTGTGCGCGATCGCTCGTGAACCGCCCGTACAGGTTGCGGCGCGCCCCACCTTTTGTTGACCGCACTCAGGAGGAGCCATGGCTCGATGATGAGATTGATGACGATGTGCGCAACGATCACTGGGAGCGCGTTGCGATCCGCGAGAAGGTAAGTCATCCCGAGCGCCGCCCCGAGGACGGTGGTGGCGGTGGTGACGGGAAGGATGATCCGCGCATCGCGCGAGAACAGCACCCACAAAGAATGTGCGGCACCGAAAGCCACTCCGGTCCCGAGGACTTGCAAGAAGCCGGCTGCGCCAAGGGCACCAAGCCAGTCCATGAGGAACTTCCGGAATATGAGCTCCTCTAGCGTTCCGCTGACCAGCGCCAGCGGAACGGCAAGGAGCTTCAGGCCGGTGAGCTCTGTGGCGTGCTCCCTCACGAAGGGGACCGCCCAGAACGTATAGGTGACATAAGTGATGGCGATGACCGTCGCCATCCCCCAGGCCCATGGGATCAAGCCCGCGGATTGGCCGATCCCGAGGAGATCGGCAGTGAAGCGTACAGGATCGCGAAGCAGCCAGAGCGTCAGCGGGATGGCCATGCCCGAGGTCGTGCCCACAACGAGGAGCCCCGTGACGTGACGGGCGGAGAGTTTGAACATGGGATCCTTCCGGAGGCGCCAAGTAATATAGTACAGTCGTACCATAATAGGCGCGGGTACAGGCAAAGGAGACTCGATGCCAAAGATCGTTGATCACGAAGCACGCCGGACTGCGATCTCGCGCGCCGTTGCCCGGGTGATCGAACGCGACGGCACCCATACCGTATCCGTGCGCACAGTCGCGGCCGAAGCGGGCGTACAGCCGTCAACGCTGCGGCATTACTTCCCCAGCAGCGACGGCATGCTCGCCTCGACCATCCAGATGCTCCGCGATGATCAGGCTGAACGACTCGCCACCCTCACGCCGACTGGCAGCACACGAGACGACATCCGACAGGCGTGGCTTCAGGCACTCCCACTGGACGACGCCCGCCGCACCGAGGCCCACGTCTGGCTCGCCGTCACCGCAACAGCGCGAACCCCGGAACTCCGAACAATCGTCCAAGAAGTCAACGACGGGCTTCAGCACCTGTGCCAAGTCACCGTGCACGCCTTCGCTCCGCGTGCCGACGTCGCACGCGAAGCCACCCTGCTACGGGCCTTCACCGACGGCCTCACGCTCAACGCGATCACTGCCCCCAAGACCTTCACCCCCGACAGCATCACCACCGCACTCGACACCTACCTAGCCCGCCTCGCCGTGCTTGCATGACCATCCACCTCCCGCCAAGAGCACAGTATGACGCGTTCGGAAATGGGGGACTTCGTACGGGCATGAGGTGAGCCAGCGGGGCAGCATCCTGAGGTAGTGAGCGAAGTCGTCGACGCAACGCACTATGCAGCCCTCACCGCTGCACCCCTTCCCGAGTCATCGCTGATGGAGCGTGGGACGAGGCGGGCTCAGCGGGCTCGGCGAGAAGCGTTTCGATGCGTTCCCGGTCGATGCGGTGTTGCGTGTTGTCCGATGCCGGACCAAGCAAGCTCGTAGGGGTGTCGATTCCGTATCGGTCCCGGTAGGCGACGACCGCGCGGAGCGTTTTCTCCCATCGCTCACGTGCGTTCGTGCTTTCTCTTGGCACGGTGCCAAGGCTCTTCATCCAGGCAGGGCGGGTCGTGACGGCTTCCTCTGCAAGGGCTTCTGCTCGTTCCTCGATGTGTTGCCGGAGTTCATCCAGAGCATGTCTCATATCGGCGGGCATCGGGCCGGTGGCTTCGGGGATGAATCCCGTGATGAATCGTCGACGCTGGCTGGTGCGGCGTCCGGGCGTGGTGCGCACCGTCGAAACAGACCCCGACCGTGCACCACTGATCACCTGGGCATTCACCGCCTACGCCAGCGGGGAATGGACCCTGAACACGCTCCTCAACGAACTCACCGTCCGTGGACTGACATCAGTACCCACACCCCGGCGTCCGTCCAAGCCGATCCACGTGTCCACCCTGCACCGCACCCTGCAGAACCCCTACTACAAGGGCACCATCATCTTCGAAGGCTGAAGCGCCCTGGGATTCGTTCCGTGGTTAGACGGTCGCGGGCGCGGTCGTCGTGGGGTGAGTGTAGGCCGCTTCGACCGATGCGGGGGGGCGGTAGTCGAGAGCTTCGTGGAGCCGGGC
>NZ_JALAHB010000273.1 GCF_022712115.1 Brevibacterium sp.
GGGTGAGGTGGGAGTGCGCGGCCTGCGCGCTGGGCGTCTGCGCGGCCTCCGTGGTCGAGGCGGCTGTGCTGTGGGCACCGGCGGTCATGGATCTCCTCCACTGGATGTGCCCGCCTGAGGGGACGGGCTCGCATATGGGCTCGTCCTCCCCGCTCTGTCACAGCGGTGAACCGCTCCAGAGGTGCCTGCGCATCGTGGTACTGGGCCTGAGAGTTTCCCGGGGAGGGATTGCACCTACGGCGCCGCTTCCCTGCGTGTCCGCACCCGGTGGCATGCGGGCGGACGTGAGCGAGGCGGCTCTCCCACGATGTGTCGTAACGGCAGTCACAGATCAGGATAGGACACGCCGCGGACATGAGCCAACGCCGGACCGGGTGGCCGGTGCCGATGCGAAAGGGGACTTTCTGACGGCGCAGGGCCCCCGCAGGGTCCCTGCGCCGTCAGAGAGTCCCCGAGGCCGAGTGGGCCTCAGCCGCGGAAGTCCTCCACGTCCTCCACTGCCGGGTACTCGCTCAGTGGGAAGGTGTCGACCTGCGGGCTGCGCTGCTGGACGAGGGTGCCGCCGTCCACGGGAACGCCGATCCCGGTGACGTACTCGGCCTCGTCGGAGGCGAGGAAGATCGCCGCGCCCACGAGGTCCTCGGCCTTCCCGCCGCGGCCCAGCGGAACGGTGGCGTCCCGCAGAGCGGTGACCTCCGCCGGCTCCTCCGCGGCCGTCGCGATGAAGCCGGGGATGATCGCGTTGACCCGCACGCCGTACGGCGCGAGCTCCACCGCCGAGGCCCGGGTGAGCGCCTCGATCGCCCCCTTGGAGGCGTCGTAGGGGACCATGCCGCGGTGGGCCCGGGTGGCTCCGCCGCTGGAGAAGTTGATGACGGCTCCGCCTCCGCGCTTGGCCATGATCCGCGCCGCGCGGGAGAGGAACAGCCAGTGCCCGCGCAGGTTGGTGCGGATGACGGTGTCCCACCAGTCGTCGTCGACGTCGAAGAAGTGACGCACGCCGGAGGTGATGCCGGCGTTGTTCACCAGCACGTCGACGGTGCCGAACTCCGCGAGCGTCCGGGAGAACACGGAGTCCGCGTCCGCGGCCTCGCCCACGTCCGCGGCGAGGCCCAGGGCGGTGCCGCCGGCGGCTGCGATCTCCTCTGCGACCGCCTGCGCACCCTCGCCGTTGAGGTCGACGACCACCACCTTCGCCCCTTCGCGGGCATAGCCGAGCGCGATCGCCCGGCCGATCCCCCGCGCCGCGCCGGTGACGACGGCCACCCTGCCGTCGAGCCGTCCGAGTCCTCTGCGCTCCGTCATCGTTCGCACCTTCCTTCAGCCACACTGCCTCTGTTCGTCCGACGCTCCCATACTCTGCCCCCGGCCGCATGCCTCAGTCACGCACGTTGCGCACTTTCCGACCGTGTTCACGCGAGCACACATGCGCACACCGTCAGAAGGTGCGCAACGTCCGGCAGAAGGCGCAGGCCGCGCCTCACACGTGCGCGAACGCCACCTCGCCGGCCACCACGGACATGTGCACCTGCGTGTCACGGACGGCGAGCGCGTGTTCGAACAGCGCGGCCTCGGAGGCGTACTCGCCCGTCACCCCGCTGCCGCCGTCGGCCACCAGCGGGTCCTGGTCCACGACGATGAAGTCCGCGTTCTGCCCCGGCGCCAGTGCCCCCGTGGTGCCCTCCAGCCCCGCCGCATAGGCCGCGCCCGAGGTGTGGGCGGCGATGGCGTCCCAGGCCGGGATGCGCCGCTCGGACTGGAAGGTCGTGGCCGGATCACCGGAGATGTCGGCACGGGTCATCGCGGCGTACATCGCGGCGAACGGATTCGTGGGCTCCACCGGCCCGTCGGAGCCGAAGGCCAGCGGCACGCCTGCGGCCAGGAGGTCCTTCCACGCATAGGCGCACAGACGCGGGTCCGGCTTGAGCGCCTCCAGCAGGTGCAGATCGGAGATGCAGTGGCGCGGCTGCATCGAGGCGACGATCCCCAGCTCCGCATACTTCGCGATCTCCTCCGGCCGGATGAACTGCGCGTGCTCCACGCGGTGGCGAAGGCTCCGACCGTGGCGCTCCTGGGCTTCCTGGGCCGCGGCGCGCGCCCGCTCGAACGCTGTGAGCACGTGGTGGTTGGCGCGGTCGCCGATGGCATGGACGGCCACGCCGATGCCCGCGGCGAAGGCCGTCTCCATCTGCTCCACGAGGACGTCCTCGCTGGCGATCGGCAGCCCGTAGTTGGGCAGGTGGTCCTCCCCGGGGTGCGCGGGGAACGGGTCCGTCATGTGCGAGGTCTGCGAACCCAGCGCGCCGTCCGAGAACAGCTTGAGCCCGCCGCGGACGAACCATCCGTCCGCCTCCGGCTCTCCCGCGGCCCGCACCCGCTCACCGGTGCGGCCCAGCTGGTCCCCGGTGCGCCAGCCCACCGCGCGCGCCCAGTCCAGCTCCTCGAGACGCAGGTACTTCACCACGCGCATGTGCTGCTGCCCCTCGGCGCGCAGCGCGTCCCAGGCCTCCTGGGAGGCCGCCCCGTCGATGTCGTGCAGCCCGGTGAGCCCCTCCGCCAGCCAGCGGCTCTGGGCCGTGAGCATGTTCTGCCGCCGCTGCTCCAGCGAGAGTGCGGGCATCCGCCGCTCCGCGATCGTCGCGGCGTCCTCGCGCAGGATCCCGGTGGCCCGGCCTGCGGAATCGCGCACGATCTCGCCGCCCACGGGGTTGGGCGTCGAATCGTCGATGCCGACCGCCTCGAGCGCCGCGCCGTTGAGCCACAGCGTGTGGTAGTCGATGGACCACAGCGCCACCGGGGTGTCCGGCAGGGCCTCGTCGAGCAGACGGCGGTCCGGCTGGTAGGAGCCGGAGCCGCCCATGTCCCAGGTGTTCGAGTCCCAGCGTCCACCGGTCACCCACTGCCCGGGAGGGAGTGTGCGCGCATGCGCGGCCACGGTGTCCACCGCCGCCCGGAGGCTGCGCACCTGCCGCAGGTCCACCTCGGCGATGGTGTTGGCGGTGGAGACCGCGTGGAGGTGTGCGTCCGTGAACCCGGGCAGCACCACCCTCCCGCCCAGATCGACCTCGTCGCCCAGCCGGGTGCCCGCCATGTCCCGGAGCGCGTCGCGCTCCCCCACCGCGACGACCTTGCCTCCCGCCGTGAGCACGGAGTCCCCGCCCGAGGCGCCTGCCGGGTGGTTCTCCGGCCGCGACCCGGCGGCGGCCTCCGCGAAGGAGTGAACGCGCCCACCGGAGAAGAGGCGCAGCTGGTCCGGTTGCAGAGAGTCTGTGGTCATGCACACATGCAAGCACACCCGCCGCCGGGACCGGCAGCCGGCGCCCGGACAAATAGCGCATGGACCTTTTGCTTATCTGCAGACACTGTGGAATTATTTAGCCCAGCCTCAGTTAGGTCAGGTGGCCCTCAGCGAACTCTGCGGAAGCAGCTCCTCGAGAACAGCTCTTCCCGCGCGGTGTCCGCGCCGGTCGCACGCACCTCGCCGGGGCAGGGACCGCACACGGCGCGCTCCCCACACACGCACCCTCGCAGGGCCCATGCCCGCGACCGAAGCAAGGAGCCTCACGCTCATGACCCTCAGGCACCGCCTTCCCCTCGCCGCGGCCTCCGTCGCAGCACTCGCACTGGGCCTCAGCGCCTGCGGCAGCGGCGCGACCGACGAAGCTGCGGGCTCGGATGCAGGATCCTCCACCATCACCGTCGAGACGAACGACGGCGAGGTCGAGGTCAACCACCCGCCGCAGAGCGTCGTGGCGCTGGACAACACGTCCTTCCGCACCCTCGACACGTTCGGCGTGGAGCTCTCCGCGGCCGCCGTCTCCCTCATGCCGGACGACCTCTCCTACGTGGACAGCGACATCCCCGACATCGGCAATCACCGCGAGCCGGACCTCGAGCAGATCGTCGTGGCCGAGCCCGACCTCGTGATTGGCGGCTACCGCTTCAGCGACTACGCGGAGGACATCAAGGAGCTGGCGCCGGACGCCGCCTACGTCGACGTCACCGCCCGCGACGGTGAGGACTTCAGCGAGGAGCTCAAGCGCCAGACCACGGTCCTGGGTGAGATCTTCGACAAGAACGACGAGGCCGCCGGGCTGGTCGAGGACTACGACGCCGCCGTGGAGCGGGTGAAGGAGGCCTACGATCCGGAGGAGTCCGTCATGGGCGTCATCACTTCCGGCGGCGACATCAACTACTCCGCACCGGGCACCGGCCGCACGCTCGGGCCGGCCTTCGACGCACTGGGCCTCACCCCCGCACTCGAGGTCGAAGACGCTTCCACGGACCACCAGGGCGACGACATCTCCGTCGAGGCCATCGCGGACTCGAACCCGGACTGGATCCTCGTGATGGATCGCGACGCCGGCGTGGGCGAGGAGGGCGCCGAGCCCGCGAACCAGCTCATCGCGGAGTCCGAGGCCCTGCAGAACGTCCCTGCGGTGAAGGATGACAACATCGTCTACATGCCGTCCTACACCTACCTCGACGAGAGCATCATCAACTACACCGAGTTCTACAACTCGATCGCGGATGCCATGGAGGCGGCGAACTGACCTCCGCACACAGCGCGGGCGAGCAGGCGGATCCCGTCACCGGAGCGACCTCCGGGACGGGGTCCGCCTCTGGCCGTGCACGCCCCAGAAGACTGTTCACCTGGCCGATGCTCGCAGGCGTGCTCGTCACGCTGGGCCTCGTCACCGCCTCGCTGTTCGTGGGCGTCTACGACGTCTTCGGCGCCCCCGACGGCGCCGCGATGTTCGCGATTACCCGCATCCCGCGCACCGTCGCACTCGTGCTCGCGGGGGCGGCCATGGCGATGTGCGGGCTGGTCATGCAGATGATCACCCAGAACCGGTTCGTGGAGCCGACCACCACCGGCACCACCGAGTGGGCGGGCCTGGGGCTCCTCCTCGTCATGGTGCTGTTCCCGCAGGCCGGGCTGCTGCCCAAGATGGCGGCGGCCATCGTCGCCGCGTTCATCGGCACCATGATCTTCTTCGCGTTCCTGCAGCGCGTGACCCTGCGGTCCTCCGTGATCGTGCCGATCGTCGGCATCATGCTCGGCTCCGTCGTGGGGGCCGTCTCCACCTACATCGCGCTCTCGACGGACATGCTGCAGAGCCTCGGCATCTGGTTCGCCGGCTCCTTCACCTCCGTCCTCAAGGGGCAGTACGAGCCGCTGTGGGCCGTCCTCATCATCGTCGCCGTCGTGTTCGTCACGGCGGACCGCTTCACCGCGGCGGGACTGGGCGAGGAGTTCTCCACGAACATCGGACTGGACTACCGGAAGGTGGTGCTGCTGGGCAACGGCCTCATCGCGATCGCCACCGGCATCGTCACGGTGGTCGTGGGCAACCTGCCGTTCCTGGGGCTCATCGTCCCCAACCTCATCTCGATGATCCGCGGCGACGATCTGCGCTCCAACCTCCCGTGGGTGGCGATGACGGGCATCTGCATCGTCACGGTCTGCGACCTGCTGGGCCGCACGCTCATCGCCCCGTTCGAGGTTCCCGTCTCGCTCATCCTGGGCGTCGTGGGGGCCGTCGTGTTCATCGTCCTCATCACCCGGAGGCGCTGACGTGGAGAAGCAGACGACCGCAGACACGGATGCCGGGACAGCCTCCCCGGCCTCGGCGACGGACCGCCCGGCCGCGGGCGCTGCCACCCCGACCCCGGCAGCAGCGCAGGAGGCAGCGACGGCCCGCCCCACAGGTGCACGGGCCACAGGCGCGCGCACCACCGGCGCGCGCCCCGCCGTCCGCCGGCGCACTCCGCCGCTGGCCTCCCCGTGGCGCCCCACCGGGCGGCAGTCGGGCCCGCTGCCGAGCCGCCGCGCGCAGCGCCGCTACTGGCTGATCCTCGCCGCACTCGCACTCCTGTCCGCCGGTGCGATGTTCGGCTCCCTGGCGTGGGACAACCCCATGCCGGTGGGCTCGCGCGGGTTCTGGCTCATCGCCCAGATGCGGGCGACCAACCTGGTGGTCATCGTGGTCGTGGCGTTCTGCCAGGCGATCGCGACGGTGTCCTTCCAAACGGTGACGAACAACCGCATCCTCACGCCCTCCATCATGGGCTTCGAGTCCCTCTACATCCTCGTGCAGACCGGCGCGGTGTTCTTCATCGGGCTCGGCGGCATCGCCGCGCTCACGGGCCTGTGGCAGTTCCTCCTGCAGATCGGGCTCATGGTGGGCTTCGCCGCAGCGCTCTACGGCTGGCTGCTCGCCGGGCGGCGCGGGAACCTCCACATCACCCTCCTCGTGGGCATCGTCCTGGGAGGCGGGCTGGGGGCGGCCTCGACGTTCATGCAGCGTCTGCTCACACCCAGCGAGTTCGACGTCCTCACCGCGCGGCTGATCGGCTCGATCGCCACGGCGGACACCGAGTACCTGTGGGTCTCCATCCCGCTGGCCGCCCTGGCCGGCGGAGCGCTCTGGCTGCGCTCCAGCCGCCTCAACGTGCTCGCCCTCGGCAGGGAGACGGCCATCAACCTCGGCATCAACCACCGGCGGCAGACGATCGTCGTGCTGCTGCTGGTCGCGGTGCTCATGGCGATCTCCACCGCGCTGGTGGGGCCCATGACGTTCCTGGGCTTCCTCGTGGCGATGATCGCCTATCAGCTCGCCGACACCTACGACCACCGCTTCATCTTCCCCCTCGCGTGGCTGGTGGGCATCGTGGTGCTCGCCGGCTCGCACTTCGTCCTCAAGAACCTCTTCTACGCGGAGGGCTCGGTGGGGATCATCATCGAGATCGTCGGCGGATCGTTCTTCCTCTTCTACATCCTCAGAAAGGGCCGCCTGTGATCACGCTCAGCACCGTCACCCGCCGCTACACCGACGACGTCGCGATCGGCCCCGTCGACCTGGACATCCCCGCCGGCGGCATCACGGCGCTCGTGGGGCCCAACGGCGCGGGCAAGTCCACGCTGCTGACGATGATCGGCAGGCTCATGGGCATGGACGAGGGGCAGATCGAGGTGGCCGGCCTGGACGTGTCCACCACCCCGTCCAAGGACCTCGCGAAGATCGTCTCGATCCTCCGCCAGGAGAACCACTTCGTCGCGCGGCTCACGGTGCGCCAGCTGGTGGGCTTCGGCCGGTTCCCGTACTCACAGGGCCGGCTCACGCGCGCGGACGAGGAGGTCATCAGCCGGTCGATCGACTTCCTGGACCTGGGCGAGCTCGAATCGCGGTACCTCGACGAGCTCTCCGGCGGCCAGCGGCAGCGGGCATACGTGGCTATGGTCCTCGCGCAGGACACGGAGTACGTGCTCCTCGACGAGCCCATGAACAACCTCGACATGCAGCATTCCGTGCAGATGATGAAGCACCTGCGCGAGGCGGCCGTGCAGCTGGGGAGGACCATCGTCATCGTCCTCCACGACATCAACTTCGCGAGCCACTACGCGGACCGCATCTGCGCGCTCAAGCACGGGAAGGTCGTCGAGTTCGGGACGCCGGAGGAGATCATGGTCCCGGAGATCCTCTCCGACATCTTCAACACACCGATCGACGTGGTCGAGGGACCGCGCGGCCGGCTCGCCTGCTTCTACTGAAACTCGCCTGCTTCTGCTGAAACAGGAACAGACGGGAAGGGGCGCCCGCTCCCTTCCCGTCTGCGGATTCGCCGCCCCAGGGCCGGATCAGGGGCGAATCCGCAGACGCGTTCAGCCGCGGCGCCCGCTCATGTCTGCCGGGGCGGTCAGTCTTCGCCGGCCCGGGCGTAGGCGCCCAGCACCTGCCGCTCGGAGTCCCCGAGATACGTCCCCAGCAGCGCCGCCGCCGCTGCGGGGCTCTCCTCGACGTACGCCTCGTAGACCTCCCCATTCCGTTCCACGAACGGCGCATGGAGGAAGTCGAGGAGCTCGACCTTGAGGAACGCGAGCCGCAGCTCTGCGAGGACGTTGCCGAACGTGCGCATGAGACGGGCGCTGTCCGAGAGCGCGACCACGCCGTTGTGGAAGGCCATGTTCGCCGTTCCCACCCCGAGCCAGTCGCCGGCCTCGGCCGCGGCCCGGCCCTCCTCGATCGCACGGAGCATCTGCGCGGCGTTCGGGTGCCCGCGGGGCGCCTGCGCGAGGACGGTGCACTCGACCGTCCTGCGCACCCGGTAGATGTCCACGACATCCGCTGTGCGCGGCGAGGCGACCGATACTCCGCGGTGCGGGATGTGCTCGACCAGCCCCTGCTCCCCGAGCACCCGGAACGCCTCCCTGAGCGTATTGCGTGAGACGTCGAACTCCTGTGCGAGCGCCGCCTCGGACAACCGGGCTCCAGGGCGGAGCTCACCGGCGATCAGCCGTTCGGTGAGCCTATTGACCAGGGACGATTCATGCTTCACCTCTCCATCGTAGAGACATCGGCGGGCGGAGCGACAGCGCAGCAGGCCGCGGCTGCGCACACGCAGCCACTCTGGCGATCAACGAGATCGAGCAGATGACTGTGACACAGGTCTATTTTTGTTGAACAATCAGTGCTAAGTTGTCTACCGATTCCGTGAACTGCACGTGAGGCACCCCACCGCACCGCTCTCCCCGCACCTCGATCCGACACCGGAGATCCCATGTCAAAGACGACCGCCCAGCCCGACCCGCGGGACAGGACGAAGGCCGCAGTCAGCCGCAGTGCGGTCGTCGGCGCCATCTTCCTCATGGCCACCTCGGCCATCGGACCGGGCTTCATCACCCAGACCGCCACCTTCACCGCGCAGATGGGCGCGGCCTTCGCCTTCGCGATCCTCGTCTCGATCCTCATCGACCTCGCCATCCAGCTGAACATCTGGCGCATGATCACCTCCTCGGGCAAGCGCGCCGCTCAGCTCGCCTCCTCCGCGGTCCCCTACTCGGGCGTCCTCCTCTCGGTCCTCATCGTGGTGGGCGGGCTCGCCTTCAACATCGGCAACATCGCCGGCGGCGGCCTCGGGCTCAACGCCCTGCTCGGCATCGATCCGAAGCTGGGCGGGCTGATCACCGGCGTGCTCGCCATCGGCGTCTTCCTCTTCAAGCGCGCGGGCAAGGTCGTCGATGCGGTCGTCCTCGTGCTCGGCCTCGGCATGATCGTGCTCACCTGCGTCGTCGCGTTCGTCTCACAGCCGCCCGTCGGAGACGCCCTGCGGCAGAGCTTCGTGCCCGATTCGATCAGCTTCGCGACCGTGACGACGATCGTCGGCGGCACCGTGGGCGGCTACATCACCTATTCCGGCGCCCACCGCTATCTGGACTCCGGCAGGACCGGCCCGGAGAACGCCCCCGCCGTCATGCGCTCGGCGCTCTCCGGCATCCTCGTCACGAGCATCATGCGCTACGTGCTCTTCCTCGCCGTCCTCGGCGTGGTCGCCTCCGGAGTGGCCCTCGACCTGGAGAGCCAGGTCGCGAATCCCGCCGGACAGGCCTTCGCCGCCGTGCTCGGCGACGCGGGCATCCGCATCTTCGGTGCGATCTTCTGGGCCGCAGCCCTGAGCTCCGTCATCGGTGCCGCCTACACCTCGGCGACGTTCCTCTCCGCGTTCTCGAAGAAGCTCGGCGGCGGCTGGCCGCTCCAGCTCGCCACCGTCTGCTTCATCGTCATCTCGCTCGCCGTCTACCTGGTCGTCGGCACCGCTCCGGCCACCCTGCTCGTCTTCGTCGGCGGCTTCAACGGACTCATCCTGCCCATAGGCCTGACGATCTTCATGTACATAGGCTGGTTCAAGCCCCGCCTGCTGCGCACTGACGCATACCCCAAGTGGCTGCTGATCATCGGCACAGCGGCAACCGTCCTGACCTGGTACATGGCCGTCCAGTCGGTCGGCCCCATCTTCGCAATGATCGGAATAGGAGCATGACCATGACCTCTTCTCCCGCCATCGACCTCAACTCCGACCTCGGCGAGAACGTGCCGGACCGCATCGTCAGCGACGACGAGGCGATGCTGGGTCTCGTCTCCAGCGCCAACGTCTCCTGCGGCTTCCACGCCGGCAGCCCCGAGGGGATCAGGGCCACTGTCGCCGAGGCCACCGCACGCGGCGTGGTCATCGGAGCCCACCCCGGATACGACGACTACGAAGGATTCGGCCGGCGCGCGCTCGACGTCCCCGCCGCCACCCTCCAGGCACAGGTGGAATATCAGATCGGCGCGCTCATCGGGCTGACGACGGCGGTGGGCGGCACGGTCCGCTACGTCAAGCCCCACGGTGGCCTCTACAACGCGATCGTCCACGACGAGGCACAGGCCCGCGTGGTCGCCGCCGCCGTCAGGGCCGTCGACCCGAATCTCGTCTTCCTGGGGCTCGCCGGCAGCGTCGCCAACCGGGTCGCCGCCGAGGCCGGGCTGGAGGTGGCGGCCGAGGCCTTCGCCGACCGCGCCTACAACCCCGACGGCTCGCTCGTCTCACGGTCCGAGGAGGGCGCGGTCCTCCACGATCCGGCTCTCGTCGCCGCCCGCGTGCTCCGCCTCGTCGAAACCGGGCAGATCGAAGCGATCGACGGCAACACGATCACCGTCGATGCCCAGTCGATCTGCTTCCACGGCGACTCACAGGGCTCGATCGAGATGGCGCGAGCCTCCCGCACAGTCCTCGAGGACGCAGGTGTGACGATCGCGCCGTTCACCGGGAAGCAGCCGTGACGGGTACGACGGGAGCCCCCGGAGTGCGCGACGCAGGAGCCGAGGCGCGCGCACGCATCCGGCAGGGCGACACCCGCCCCACCTCGGGAATGGCACCGGGACTCGTCCAGGCCAATCTCATCGCCGTACCAGCCGATTGGGCCTTCGACGTCCTGCTCTTCGCACAGCGCAACCCCCAGCCCTGCCCGGTCATCGACGTCCTCGAACCCGGCCGGGTCGAGTCCGCCCTGGCTCCCGGCAGCGATCTCCGCAGGGACATCCCCCGCTACCGCGTGTGGGAGCACGGGGAGCTGAGCGCGGAGATCGACGACGCCACGGAGGTGTGGGCGGCGCACCCGGACCTCGTCTCCTTCCTCATCGGCTGCAGCTTCACCTTCGAGGCCGGTCTGGCGGAGGCCGGCATTCCCGTCCGCCACCAGGAGGCCGGCCGCAACGTCCCGATGTACCGCACCTCGACACCCTGCAGGCCTGCCGGCCGGATCCGCGGGAACATGGTCGTGTCCATGCGGCCCATCCCCGCCTCCCAGGTCGCGGCGGCGGTCCGCATCACCGACCGCTTCCCCGCCGTGCACGGCAGCCCCGTCCACATCGGAGCGCCCGAACAGCTCGGCATCACAGACCTCGCACGGCCCGACTACGGAGATGCTCCCGTCCTCCATCCGGGAGACATCCCTGTGTTCTGGGCCTGCGGCGTCACGCCGCAGGCAGCCATCGCGGAATCCGCGCCGCCCTTCGCACTCACCCATTCACCCGGTCGGATGTTCATCACCGACGCGCAGGAAAGCGACTACCGCCAGTGACCGCCTTCCACACCGCCTCGCGACAGCACCTCCTCGCCGAATGCGCCGACCTCGCAGAGACGATGCGCCTGCACCACAGCCTCGAGGCCGCCGCACTCCCCGGCGTGCTCGAGCTCGTGCCCGCCGCCCGCACCGTGCTCATCCGCTTCGACCCCGCCCGCACCTCAGCAGCGGCGCTATCGGACGCGATCCGCTCCCTCGACCTCACGGCCGGCGCCACGGAGGCCGAGAGGTCCGTGACCCTCGACGTCCACTACGACGGGGAGGACCTCGCCGAGGTGGCGGACCTCCTCTCCGTCTCCGTCGCCGAGGTGGTCGCCCGCCACCAGCGAGCCCGCTGGCAGGTCGCCTTCTCCGGCTTCGCGCCGGGGTTCGGCTACCTCGCCGGCGACGATCCTCTCTTCGACGTGCCGCGCAGGGGGTCCCCGCGCACGCGCGTCCCCGTCGGCGCGGTCGCGCTCGCCGGAGAGTTCACCGGCGTCTACCCGCGCAGCTCACCGGGCGGCTGGCAGCTCATCGGCCAGACCGATGCGACCCTCTGGGACCTCGACCGTGACCCGCCCGCGCTGTTCGTACCCGGCACCGTGGTGACGTTCCGATCAGCGGAACGGGAGACGGTCGTCGCCGGTGAGCCCGGCGCAGCGCGCTCGACCGGCGCAGCGGCCAGTGCAGGCGAAGCGCGCGGCGCAGAAGCGGCAGAGGACTCCGCCCCCTCCCTCACCGTCGTCCGACCCGGCCTGCAGCTCCTCCCCCAGGACCTCGGGCGCCCCGGGTTCGCCTCGCTGGGCGTCTCCGCTGCGGGTGCTGCGGACCGGACGGCGCTGCGGCGGGCCAACAGGCTCGTGGGCAACGCGGAGAGCGCAGCATGCCTCGAGAGCTTCGGGGGGAACGTGCGCCTGGAGGTCACCGGCGACGGCGTCGCCGCCGTGACGGGCGCCGAGGGGACGATCACCGTCACCGCCGGCGGAGGGACGGTCCACCGTCCCCGCACCGGCGAGCCGTTCTCCCTCGTCGACGGCGACCGGCTCGAACTCGGGCCGGCCGAGCGCGGGGTGCGCCGCTACCTCGCGCTCCGCGGCGGGATCGCCGTGGAGACGGCCCTCGGCAGCGCCTCGAGCGACACCCTCGGCCACCTCGGACCCGCGGCTCTCTCCGCCGGCGACACCGTGGAGCTCCACGGACCCGCCGCAGCTCCGCACCTCGTCGACCCGGACCTCGGCGGCGGACGGCGCCTGCCCGCCCCGGGAGAGACGGTCGAACTCACCCTCACCCTCGGACCGCGTGAGGACTGGTTCACCGAGGCCGGGATCGAGACGCTGCTCGGCCAGGAGTGGACGGTCACGCACGAATCGGACCGGGTGGGTCTGCGGCTGACCGGCGAGGTGCCCCTCGAACGCGCCCGCTCCGGGGAGCTCCCGAGCGAAGGCGCGGTCACCGGCGCTCTCCAGGTGCCGCCGAGCGGACAGCCCGTGCTCTTCGGCCCCGACCATCCGCTCACCGGCGGCTATCCGATCATCGCGAGCGTCGACGACACCGACCTCGCCGCCCAGCTCGCCCCGGGCGTGAGGATCCGCTTCCGCACTGCCACCACCGACGAAAGCTGAACCATGTCGAGAATCCTCATCGCCAACCGCGGCGAGATCGCCGTCCGCGTCATCCGCGCCTGTGCGCAGAACGGGCACACATCCATCGCCGTCTACGCGGATCAGGACGCCGCCGCCATGCACACGCAGCTCGCGGACATCGCCGTCGCGCTTCCCGGCAGCACCGCCGCAGAGACCTATCTCAACAGCGAGGCGCTGCTGGCCGCGGCGAAGCGAGCGGGTGCAGACGCCGTCCATCCCGGCTACGGCTTCCTCTCCGAGAACGCGGACTTCGCCGCCGCCGTGGAGGACGCGGGCCTCGTCTGGATCGGTCCCACCCCGGAGTCGATCACCGCGCTCGGCGACAAGGTCACGGCCCGGCGGCTCGCGCAGAAGGCGGGCGCGCCGCTGGCTCCCGGCATCGACAGACCGCTGACGGGGGCGGCCGAGGTCGAGGAGTTCGCCGCGGCGCACGGCCTGCCCCTCATCATCAAGGCCGCGCACGGGGGCGGCGGCCGGGGCATGCGCATCGTCCGCGAGCTCTCCGAGGTGGGCGGGGCCTTCGAGTCCGCCACCCGTGAGGCCCGCGCGGCGTTCGGCCGCCCCGAGTGCTTCGTCGAGAAGTTCCTCGAACGCCCCCGGCACGTCGAGGTCCAGGTCATCGGCGACGGCTGCGGAACAGTCGTGGCGGTGGGCGATCGCGACTGCTCGGCCCAGCGCCGCAACCAGAAGCTCATCGAGGAGGCTCCCGCGCCCTGTCTCACCCCCGAGCAGCGCGAACTCCTGCAGCGCTCGGCCGAGGCGATCTGCGCGGAGGTCGACTACCGCGGCGCGGGAACCGTCGAGTTCCTCCTCGCCGCGGACGGCACCATGACCTTCCTCGAGGTCAACACCCGGCTGCAGGTCGAGCACCCCGTCACCGAGGCGGTCACCGGCGTGGACCTCGTCTCCGAGCAGTTCCGCATCGCCTTCGGACAGGGCCTCTCACTCACCGCGACTCCCCCGGTGCACGGGCACGCACTCGAACTGCGGGTGAATGCCGAGGATCCGGGCCGCGGCTTCCTCCCGACGCCGGGGAGGATCGAGACGCTCACGGTGCCGGGCGGCCCGGGTGTGCGCTGGGACTCCGGAGTCAGGGCGGGCGACACGGTGCAGCCCGCGTTCGACTCCCTCTTCGCGAAGCTCATCGTCCACGGCCCCGACCGTCCGGCGGCGATCGCCCGCGCCCTCGCCGCCGTCGAGGAGCTCACGATCACCGGCCCGGCCACCGTGCTGCCGTGCTCGGCGGAGATCCTCCGTCATCCCGCGTTCACGGGCGCGGACGCAGGCACAGAGGCAGGTGCGGGCTCCACGGCGGAGTCGGCTGCGAGCGCATCCTCGGAGACGGGTGCGGGCTCAGACGCGGATGCGGGTGCAGGCGCCCCGGCCCGCTCCGGCGATCACGGGTTCGGTCTGCACACGCAGTGGATCGAGACGGAGCTCCTGCCCCGGCTCTCGGTCCAGGACCGGCCTGCGCCGGTGGGGCCTGCAGGCCTCACCCGCTTCGACATCGAGATCGACGGGAGGCTCACGACGGTGGGACTGCCCGAGGCCCTCGTCACCGCCCTCAGCGGCAGCGGGGACGGCCTAGGCGGCGGCGTGGGTCCGGCGGCCGGCGCTGAAGCCGCGGAGTCCGGCGCTCGCGGAGGGTCGCCCGCCGAGGCCTCCGACGGGTCCACCGCAGTGCGCGCACCGGTGCCCGGCAGCGTCGTCGCCTTCCTCGCCGAGGACGGTGCGGACGTCGCAGAGGGGGACGACATCGCGGTGCTCTCGGCGATGAAGATGGAGACGCGAGTGCCTGCACCCGCCGCGGGGACGCTGATGCATGCGGCCGCCGTCGGTGACATGGTGGCGGTCGGAGAGGTCCTCGCCCGGATCCGCTGAGCGGCGTCCGCCGCGCGAAGGCTCTGGTGAGCGTCTGCGCGGCGGGCGCAGTCTCCTGCCGTGCGCGACGTGCGGGCGGTGCGGAGGCTCAGCCGGTGCGGAGGAGGAACTCCAGGCGCTCGCGGCTGTCCGCTGCGACGGTGAGTTCGGGTGCGCCCACCGGCTCCGCGCCCGAGGCCGGGCTCGCGCTGCCGCCCCTCACGCCGCCTGCGCCCGCACCGAACGCGTCCGGGCGGCGGCGCACCCACCGGCCGGCGCACTCCGCGATGTAGGCTCCGCCGGCGAAGTCGTAGATCCCCAGGCCCCGCTCGTAGTAGGCGTTCACCCGCCCTTCGGCGACCATGCACAGGTCCAGGGCCGCGGACCCGCACCGGCGCAGGTCGTCGAACTCCTCCATGACGGCGCCCAGCGAGGCGAGCTGCTGAGCCCTGCGCTCCCGCGAGTACCCGAATCCGGTCGCCACGACCCTGCCGCTGGTGGGAGCGGAGGCCCCGGTGAGGGGCACGGCCTCGACAGCGGGGTCCGTGAGCGCGGTGAGCGGGGCCGTCCAGGCGCTGCCCGCACGTGCGAACCACACGCGGTCCAGCGCGGGCGCGGCGACGAGGCCGGCCACCCAGCCCGCGTCCGCATCAGCCGCTCCGTCCGCAGCCGCGGGCTGGTCCGCGCCCGTCAGCAGAGCCGCACCCGAGGCCGGAGCGGCACCCGGCACAGCCTCCGGCAGCGCGCGCACCCCCACGGAGAAGCAGTAGTGCTCGATCCCCCGGACGAAGTTCACGGTGCCGTCGATGGGGTCCACATGCCATTCATGGGTCCGCGCCCCCACGGCGCCGGCGTCCTCGGGGACACCGCTCTCCGGTGCACGCTCGAACGCGCCGGTGAGGAGGGCGGTCAGCTCGCCCCCGGACTCATGGTCTTCGAGACGGACCGAGGCGGAGTTCTCCTCGCCCACGACGACGTCCTCCGGGCGGAGCCGCAGCAGCCGCCCCCGGACCAGTGCCTCGATCTCCGCGTCTGCGAGGGTGACGAGGTTGTTGCGCCCGTCCTTGGAGTCCACGGCGGCCGCGGTGAGCTCTCGCGACCAGTGCCGCATGCGGTGGACCGCGATGACCGCGCTCTGCCGCGCGGCGTCGAGGAGGGGATCGTCGTGGAGTGCCGCCATCGGATCAGAGCGCCACGGGGCTCACGCCGCTCACAGCGCTCTGCTCCCCGCTCAGGCTTATGACGCCGGTGGTCATACCGGTGACTGCCGCCACGCCTCCTGCGAGCCCGGAGCCGCCGGAGGCGTGCGAGGCGTCCTCGCCGCCTGCCTCCGCCGCGCGGCCCGCACGGTGCCGGCGGACGATCTCCTGCACCGCCTGCGAGGAGGTGCCCACGGCCTCGGCGATCGCCGCATAGGTGACTCCCGCGTCACGGGCGGTCAGGATCGCGTCCACGTAGCTCGCGTTGACACGCGCCCGCTGACGAGCCACCCGTTTGACAGCGGACACCAGCGTCCGCTGCTCTGCATTCAGCTCCCGTGCCCTGCGCACCATTTCACAACCTCATTCTCACCAGGACGAACACTCATCGATGGACCGGCGGCAGAGGGGGCGAGCAGGCGCGGCATGCTGTCCCATGTCGCCGTCCGAGCACCGATACGTGCTTCTATGGTAGTACGCGCGTGATGCGTTTCCCGCCGGTCTCACCCCGGGCGGGGATATATCCGCTCACATTTCTCGATTCCGCGCCGATCTGCGGCTTTCCCCCGCCCAGTTGTCCCACTCCGTGGGACGAGTGCGGGTTGCCGCACCCGGCACTCACCCGCCCAGGCGCGCGGAGTCGTCGCCGAGCCGCCCCGTCAGCCTCTGCTCCAGATCCCGCCGCCAGCGCTCCGGCAGCTCGGGTGAGGCCAGCAGCCTCCCGATGCCGGCGCGATCGAGACGATCGACGTTCATGACGCGGTTGGCCTCGGCGACGGAGACGGATTCCGGCAGCCTCTCCGCGAGCGTCATCGCGTCCCCCTCCGCGAGGACTCCCGGCTCCAGCACCCGCAGGTAGAACCCGCAGCGCCCCGTCTCCTGCATGCGCGCAGGGAGGCCGCGGTCTCCCCAGCGTGCGGAGACGGTGGTGCAGGGCCTGCGGGGCTGCGTCACCTGCACACGCGCGGATCCGAGGAGGAAGACGTCCCCCAGGTGCACCTGCGCCTCGGTGAGCCCGCGCAGCGTGAGGTTCTCGAAGAAGCCGTCCTCGCCGATCTCCCGGCCCTCGGCGGCCCAGGCGCCGTAGTTCTCCACCGGATAGCAGCAGAGGGCCTTGTCGGGGCCGCCGTGGACCTTCGTGTTCCCCTGCGCGTCCCCGTCCAGACCGAGAACCCCCACCCGGACGGGCGCGGTGACCGGCGTCTTGTGCGCGCCGGTGGAGATCTCACGTCCCGACCAGTGCTGCACGACGACGGCACCCGCCCGCAGGCGTTCGACGGTCCCCGTCAGTGCGCGCACCTCCTGACCCGCACCCTGCACCGGCGTCTCGGCCTTCCCGGACGCGGTCAACCGGCAGATGCTCGACAATTTCGCCGCCGGGGGCGGGGCGATCAACCAGATCTGCGCGGCCTACGGCCTCGGCTTCAAGGTGTTCGACCTCGCCCTCGACATGCCCACCGGCGACATCACGGAAGCGCCGGCCCTCGACGAGCGCGCCACGGTCGCCACCATGGCGTTCGGCATGGAGGCGGTGGCCGCCGGCACCGACTGCCTCGGCATCGGCGAGATGGGCATCGGCAACACCACCGTGGCGGCCGCCCTCTACGCCGCCCTGTTCGGCGGCGATCCCGCCCACTGGGTCGGGCGCGGCACCGGCGTCGACCGGGACGGCCTGTCCCGGAAGGTCGCGGCCGTGGAGGCGGCGCTCGCCCAC
>NZ_JALAHB010000274.1 GCF_022712115.1 Brevibacterium sp.
CTCCGCAGAGATCATCTCTGCGGAGCCCCCTCTGCGTGTGTCGTCATCGAGTCCTCACGGGGCTCTGCATATCTGTGTGTCCGCGCGGACTCGATGCCGGGGCGGGGGTGCCGCGCATGCCCGCTCGCCTCACGGGGCGGATTCCGCATGACCCTTCGCCCTGTTCGTCCGTGCCGCTGGTCCCGCCGGGTGCGCCCGAGGCGCGGGCCCGGCGGAGCGGCCCGGGGCTCCTGAGGGACGGGCGCCGAGGGGACAGGGGTCCCGAGGAAGTCAGCCCGCGAGCGCGGGCAGATCGTAGTCGACGACGAGGGGAGCGTGATCCGACCAGCGCTCCGCATAGCTCGCGGCACGGTGGACCGTGGCCTCCTTCGCGGCGGCCGCGAGACCCGGCGTCGCCATGTGGTAGTCGATCCGCCAGCCGGTGTCGTTGTCGAACGCCTGCCCGCGCATCGACCACCAGGTGTACGGCCCCTCGACCTCGCCGGCGAGGCTGCGGGCCACGTCCACGTAGCCGGTCTCACCGAAGAACTTGTCGAAGTAGGCCCTCTCCTCCGGCAGGAAGCCCGCCTTCTTGCGGTTGCCCCGCCAGTTCTTGATGTCGAGTTCGGTGTGGCCCACATTCATGTCCCCGGTGATGAGCGCGTGGTCCGCGTGCGCGGCGAGCTCGGGCAGCCGCACGAGCATCCGGTCGAGGAAGCGGTACTTGTCCGCCTGCTTGGGCGTGTCCGCCTCACCGGAGTGCACGTACGCGCTCACGAGCGTGAGGAGGGAACCGTCGGCCAGGCGATGATCCGTCTCCAGCCAGCGGCCCGCCGTGTCGAAGTAGTCGTCGCCGTTGCCCACGCGGACGGCCTCGGGCGCGTCCTTCGAGAGCACCGCCACCCCGGCGCGCCCCTTGGCCTCCGCGTCCGCGCTGTGGACGGTGTACCCGCAGTCCGCGAGGACGTCGAACACGATGTCGTTGGCCGCCCTCACCTCCTGCAGCGTGAGCAGGTCCGGCGCGACCTCCTCCATCCAGGGGCCGATCCCCTTGCGGAGCGCAGCACGGATTCCGTTCACATTCACAGTCGCGATTCTCAGCATGTGCGCATTCTCGCAGAGCCGCGGACCGGAGGGAACGCAGACGCCGGGGGAGCCCTCACGCGTACCGCTCACCCCGGGAACCATGTCAGAATGGCACCGATGCGAGGCATCTCCCGTGGCCGTCCATGACGACGTCGCCGCTGGTGCCGCCTGGTCCGCGCGTATGCTGGGCCCATACCGATAAGAGGAGAAGGTCATGACCGAGAACCAGAGCTTCGAAGCCGACAGCCTCATCATCAGCCCCCTCGATGAACTCGATCCGCTGGAGCTCCGTGAGGAGATCATCGGTGCGCAGGAGAAGTTCTGGGGAGAGCGCGACCTGTCCGCACACCACGAACCCTATTGGTTCCGGCAGTTCGCGGCCGGTGGTCTGATCGCCCGGTACAAGAACGAGATCGTGGGATATCTCCTGGGGGTGTTCCCCAAGGAGGGTCCCTCCTACATCCACCTCGTGTCCGCGCGTCAGGACTTCCGTCATCTGGGGATCGGCCGCCGCCTCTACGAGGCGTTCATCGCCCGGGCCAAGGCGAACGGGGAGGACGAGGTGCAGGCGACCGCTCTGCCGGACAATGCCAACGCCATCGCCTTCCACTCCTCGCTGGGCTTCGAGGGCTCCCGTCTCGAGGACTACGCGGGCCCCGGAGAGGACAGGGTCTTCTTCACCCTCCGCCTCACGGACGAGTGAGCCCTACCTGACCGCTGCGGCCGGCGTGGTCGTCCGGTCAGCGCGATCGCCGGCCGCCGGGCGGCACTGACGCACCGAGGCCCTGGACACGCAGTTCCGCATGTCCAGGGCCTCGGTGCTTCCCGTGCGCATGAGCGGCGTCCAGCGCACCCGCGACTCCCACACACGACACCGCGGGAGCCCCCTCAGGACGGACCGAATCCCTCGGCCCGGACGACCTCCTGCGCGAGCCGACCGTGGCGCTCCAGCTGTGAGGAGACCCGGCTGAGAGGACCTGCGACGGTGAGCCCGGCGACCAGCGCACCGTCGATGTGGACTCCCGTCGCCACCGCGCCCACGTCCGGGACCGTCTCCCCGCGGTTGAAGGCGAGGCCCGTCTCGCGGATGCCCTCGACCTCCGCGAGGAACGCCTCCGCCACCGGCGGGGAGAAGTGCTCCAGGGTGCGCGCACGGTCCTCCGCACCCGCCGCCGCGAGGAACACCTTGCCGGAGCTGGTGGGGAGCAGCGGTCTCCGCTGCCGCAGCCGGGGCGAGTAGCAGACCTCGAAGGCGGAGGGCTCTGCGTGCACGTAGACGACGGACCTCTCCCCCACCCGGAGCGCGAGGGTGACGGTCTCGCCGGTGCGCACGGCGATCTCCTCGCAGGTCTCGCCCAGCAGGAGCGGCAGGGTGGTCCCCGTGGGTCCGAGGAGTGCGTGCACCCCGGCGCCCAGGGCGTACCCGCGGCCGTCCTCGACCAGGTACCCGGTGTGCAGCAGGCCGCGCACGAACCCGTGCACGCTGCTCTTGGGTGCCTCCAGCGAGGCAGCGAGAGCGGACAGGGTCACCGGGGAATCGGCGGCGGCGACTGTCTCCAGGATCGCGACGATGCGCGAGACCGTGCGATGTTCAGCATTCATGGGACGATGATCCCACTGTCCGCCCCGCTTCCTCCCCACCGGTGTCGAGCATCCGCAGCACCTCCGCGCGGTCAGCGTCCTCCCGGCCGCAGTCCGCCGGCCCGGGGCGGTCCATCCCGCTGAAGACCACCGGTGAGCCCACGTGGACGTATTCGCCCTCCTCTGCGTGCACGGCGTGCTCGAGCAGCGGGCGCGAGGACAGATAGGGGTCCTCGCGCACCGCGTCGATCCGGGTGACCCGGTGCGCGGGGATCCCCCGTTCGCCGCACTCCGCCTCGATCTGCGCGCAGGTGCGTCCGGCCGCGTAGTCCGCGAGGACGGCCTCGTAGGTCGCAGGAGCCGCGCTGCGGGCGCGGTTGTCGACGAGGTGGGTGTGCGTGAGGAGGTCAGGACGCTCCAGGAGCTCGCAGAACTGCGCCCAGTTCGCGTCCGAGTAGGGCATGACGCACACCCAGCCGTCGAGCGCGCGGTGCGGTCGGTGCTCCGGAGCGAGGACGCGGGACCACCCGACCTCGCCCTCCGGCGGGGTGAGCGTCTGCCCGCCCATGTGCTCCACCAGAGTGAACGCCGCCATCGTGTCCACCATCGGCACATCCGCCCAGCACCCCGTCCCCGTCGCGCCGCGGCTGTGCAGTCCGGCGAGCGCGGCCTGGGCCATGGACATCCCGCAGACCTTGTCCGCCACGACGTACGGGGAGTAGCGGGGCACCCCGTCCCGCAGGCGATAGGAGTCCGCCAGTCCCGAGGCCGCCTGCACCACGTCGTCGTAGGCCGGAGCGTCCGCGTGTGCGGAGTCGCTCGCGAAGCCCTGCCCCGTGACGAGGACGGCACGGGGGTTGACGGCCTCGACCTGCTCCCAGGAGAGGCCGAACCGCCGCCGCCTGTGCGGAAGGACATTGGTGAGGACGATGTCCGCCCAGCCGATGAGCCTCCGCATCTCCTCCGCCCCCTGCTGCGTCGCGGCGTCGACGACGATGCTCTTCTTCCCCGCGTTGAGGTTCAGCGAGAGGACGCTCGTCCCGCCGGGTCCCAGCAGCCCGATCCGCCTGCCGATGTCGCCGCCCGGAGGCTCGGCCTTCACGACCTCGGCTCCCATGTCGCGGAGGATCTTCCCCGCGTAGGGGGCCATGATCACCGAGCCGACCTCGAGCACCCTCACACCGGCGAGCGGACCGGGGGGCGTGGCGCTCTGCTCTCGTGGGTCCATGTCCTCACCCGCCCATGAGGGTCGGGACGAAGAGCGCGAGCTGCGGGAAGACGAACACGAGCACCACGACGAGGAGCATGCCGACGATGAACGGCACCGCTCCGAGGAAGACCGTCTCCAGGGGTATGCGGCTCGCCCTGGCCGTGACGAAGGCGTTGAGCCCCAGCGGCGGGGTCACCAGACCGATCTCCGCGACGAGGATGACGACGATGCCGAACCAGATGGGGTCGTAGCCGAGGGCCTCGACCAGCGGCAGCGTCACCGGGACGGTGAGGGCGATGATCGCCATCTGGTCCATGAAGAAGCCGAGCACCAGGTAGACGAGCACGAGGCCCACCATGATGAGCGCGGGCGGCACGTCCCAGGCGCCCACTGCGTCCACGACGGCGGGGGTGACCCGCGTCTCCGCGAGGAAGTGCCCGAACACGTGTGCGGCGACGATGATGGCCATGATCATGACGCTGCTGGTCACGGTGCCCACGACGGACTCCCGCAGCGCCTGCCAGCTCGCCTTCCGGTTGACGATCATGATCCCGAGGGCACCCAGGGCACCCACCGCGGCGGCCTCGGTCGCCGTGGTGATGCCGAAGAAGACCGCGCCCACCACCAGCAGGAAGAGGATGCCCACCGGCAGCAGTCCCACCACGGCACGCAGCTTCTCCCCCATGCTGCTGGCCTTCGCCGCCGGCGCCTGGCCGCGCAGCGCCTGCACGTAGACGACGATGCACAGGACGATCGCCATGAGGAGCCCCGGCACGAGGCCGGCGAGCAGGGTCTGCCCGACGCTGGTCTCCGCGGTGATGGCGTAGAAGATGAGCAGGATCGAGGGCGGGATCATCGCCGCGAGCGTGCCCGCGCTCGCGACCGAGCCCGTGGCGAGCTCCTTCGAGTAGCCCTGTCTGACCATCTCCCCCGTCGAGGTGTGGGCCAGGGTCGCAGCGGCCGCCGTCGAGGAGCCGGAGACCGAGGCGAACCCTGCGCCGGCGAGCACGGCGGCGATCCCCGTGCCTCCGCGCACCCGGCCCACCAGCACCCGGGCGCTGACGAAGAGCGAGTTCAGCGCACCGCTGGCGAGGACGAAGTGCGCCATGAGGATGAAGAGCGGGATGGCGGAGAGCGAGAACTTCCCGGAGGCGCTCACGGGGATGACCTCGAAGACCGCGAACGCTCCGGAGACGCCGTCCACCGCGATGAGGCCGAGGAGGCCGGAGACGAAGATCGCGAAGGCGACCGGCACCCGCAGGAGGATGAGGACGAGCAGGAGAAGGGTGATGAGTACGACGATCACGACTCGACCTCCCCGCTGCGCAGGAAGCGCGGTGCGTCGATGAGCGCGACCGCGAGGAGTCCCAGCGCTCCCACCGGCTGCAGCGAGAGCCACACCCAGGTGGGCAGTCCGATGTCCGAGGAACCGGGAGGCGGGGCATCGCCGAGCGCGAACGCCGAGGCCGCCCCGTTCACCCCCGCGACGAGGAGGACGATCGCGGATCCCAGCACGGCGATCAGGGTGACGACGCGGGCCGCCGTCTGGACCGAGGACGGGAGCCGCGAGTACACGAGGCCTGCGCTCACGTGCCCCGCGCAGGCGTACATCCACGGCAGGGCGAGGAACACCGCGCCCGGCATGAGCACGCGCTCCACCAGGCTCACGTTCCAGCCCAGAGGCGAGGCGAAGAGGTACCGCGCCGCGGCCTCGGCGAGCATGAGTGCGAAGAGGACGGCGAGGGCGACGGCCGCGGCGGTCACACTGCCCGCCGCGATCACCCGCACCGCCGGGTGGAGGTCCTTGAACTGCGGTCCGGCGGCGGTGGCGTCCGCCGGCTCCGGCAGGAGTTCCTGCTGTGCGCTCACTTCTCTCCGCTCCTCTCGTCCGCGGGCGTGTCCGCGTCCGCGGAGTGGGCCTGAACGGCCGATTCATAGGCGGTCAGGACCTCCGTGCCGGGGCGGCCGGCCGCGTCCATCGCGTCCGCCCACTCCGCCCGCAGAGGATCCAGCCGGGCGGCGAACTCCTCCTGCTCCTCGGGGGTGAGCTCCGTGAACTCCACCCCGGCGTCCCGCATGAGCTGCTCGGACGCGGGGTTCTCCTCCTCGATGCCCGCGCACAGGCGGTCCGAGGCCTGTTCCCCGGCTGTCCGGATCCTCTCCTGCTGCTCCGCCGGGAGCTGCTGCCATGCGTCCTCCGCGATCACATAGGGGATCGCGAAGCTGCCCGCGTTGAGGCCCTTGGTGGAGTACCCGAGGACCTCCTCGAGCCGATACGGCGTGACGCTCGCGTACGGGAAGGAGATCCCGTCGACGGTGTGGCGGGAGAGCGCCTCGTAGGCATCGGCGGCAGGCATGCTCACCGGAGCGCCGCCCAGTCCCTCCACATTGGTGTCCATCGCCCCGCCGGAGGAGCGGATGGTGAGACCGTCCAGGTCAGCCGGCTTCCTCACCGGCGTCGACACCGTCATGATCTCGTAGCTCGGGATGACCGCCACCCACAGCGGCCGGAGCCCGCGGGGTTCGTACTCCTCGCGGTAGAGGATCCCGTCCTCGTCCAGCAGGTCCCAGAACGCCGCCGAGGCGGTGCACGAGTCCTCCGCCAGGCCCGGCAGGTCGGTCACGCTGGACAGCGGCAGCTGATCGGAGAGGTAGGCGGGAGCGGCAGGGGCGATGTCGATCGCGCCGGCCTGCGTGAGGTCCGCGATGTCGCGCGGTCCGCCGAGCTGACCGGAGGGGAAGTAGTCGATCTCCGTCTCCCCCGGACCCTGCGCGGCGACGTCCTCGAGGAAGCCCTCCACTCCGTAGCGGGCGAACATGTGGGTCGTGGCGTAGCTGTCGGCGAGCGTGAGGGGAGCGGCCCCGGGTCCGCTCCCGGCACAGCCGGAGAGCACCGCGACCGCGGCCGCGGCTCCGGCGAGGGCCGCACGCGCGGGGCGGCGGACGCAGGCTCGCCGGCCGGGGCCGTGTGTGCTGCTCGGCCCGCCGGGGCCGCGGCGGCGCGGTGGAACTCCGTCGTTCTCTGGCACCGAAATACCTCCGTTGGTATTTGCGAATGATCTGTTCACTATCCCGGACGAGCGTAGTGAGGGGCGACCGCCGCGTCAATCCCTGCGGCCCACTCCGCAGACCACGTCGCGGTGCGCGGCGAGGTGGACGCGCATCGCGGCCTCCGCGGCCTCGGCGTCGCCCGCGGCGAGCGCGACGAGCACCGCCTCGTGCGCACGCACCGTCAGCCGGAGCTCGTCCTCGCGGATCCGGAGCGGATCGTCGGTGAGCTCCCGGATGGGGGCCGTCAGTCCGCCGATGACCGCCGCGAGCACGGCGTTGCCGGAGCTCTGCGCGATCAGCGCGTGGAAGCGCGCGTTCGCGTCGAAGAACTCACGCCGGCGCCGCGCCCTCGCCATCACCCGCTGCAGGTCCCGCAGTTCGTCCAGTGCCTCCGGGGCCATGCGGACCGCGGCCAGGGCCGCACACCGGGGCTCCACCTCCAGCCGCGCCTCCGCGAGGTCCCCGGAGGGGAAGCCCGCGGTCCCGACCGCATTGCGCAGGGCCTCAGTGACGCCGCGCGAGCCCGGCCCGGTGACGAAGGTCCCCCCGCCCCGGCC
>NZ_JALAHB010000027.1 GCF_022712115.1 Brevibacterium sp.
CCCTCCCCCGGCGCGCCGCCCTCGCCGCGACCGCGGCCCTCGGCCTCGCCTCGTTCACAGGCTGCGGTCTGGTCAACGCCGCGGGCGGCGGGGACGACAGGACGATCCGCATGATCGTCACCGAGTCCGCGCCGTACCAGGAGCCCACGGAGATCGCCAAGGAGCTGCTGGCGGACGAGGGCTGGACCCTGGAGACCACCTACGTCACGGACATCATCCAGCCCAACCAGGTGGTGCAGCAGGGCGAGTACGACGCGAACTTCTTCCAGCACCTCGCCTATCTCCACCAGTTCAATCAGGACAACGACACCGAGGTGGCACCGGCGTTCTCCGTCTACTACGCGCCCAGCGGCATCTTCTCGCTCAAGCACGACAGCATCGAGGACCTCCCCGACGGCGCCACCATCTCCCTGCCGGTCGACACCGCCAACAACGGCCGCGGCCTCAAGCTCCTCGCGGAGGCCGGTGCGCTGGAGATCGACGAGTCCGTGCCCGTCACCGAACTCTCCCAGCGCGACATCACCGACAATCCGCACGGGTTCGAGTTCGTCGAGATCGATCAGCAGTCCACCGCGCAGACCCTGCCGGACGTGGACGCCGGCCTCGCATTCGCGCGGCTGGTGGCCGAGGCCGGGCACGACGTGAAGAAGACGGCGCTCATCCTCGAGGACGACGAGGAGACGCAGGTGCCCTACACCAACGTCGTCGCCGTCACCCCCGACGAGGTGGCCTCGGAGAAGACCCGCGCACTGCAGGACGCCTTCCAGTCCCCGGAGGTCGAGGAGTGGTACGCCGAGTACCTGGGCGGCGCACTGGACTACGTGGACACCGTCACCGTCGACAACGCCGGCGAGACCTGGAAGGAATTCACCTCATGACCCCGCGCCCGCTCATCCTCTCCGCGTTCCTCATGAACACCACGAGCCACATCGTCGGCGGCGCGTGGCGCCGGGAGGAGGCGCAGCAGCACCGCTTCAACGAGCTGGCGCTGTGGGTGGACCTCGTGCAGGACCTCGAGGCGGCCGGCTTCGACATCGCCTTCTTCGCCGACGTGGTGGGCCTCTACGGCGACCACGAGGGCGGCTGGGCCTCCCACGTGCGGCGCGGCCTGCAGGTGCCCTCCAACGACCCGCTCGTGCTCCTCTCCGCCCTCGCCGCGGTGACGGACCGGATCGGCCTGGCGCTCACCTCGGCGGTCATCCAGGCGCACCCGTTCACCTTCGCCCGCCAGCTGTCCACCCTGGACCACCTCTCCGACGGGCGCGTGGGCTGGAACGTCGTCACCTCCGCCCTGGAGAACGCCCACCGCAACTACGGCGGTGCCGGCCTGGCCGCCCACGGGGACCGCTACGACCTCGCGGAGGAGTACCTGGACGTCTCCTACAAGCTGTGGGAGGGCTCCTGGGAGGACGGCGCCCTGCTGGCGGACAAGACGCGCGAGCACGCGCGCGGCACCGGCCTGCACGCGGATCCGGAGAAGATCGCGAAGATCCACCACTCCTCCGCGAACTACTCGGTGGAGGGCCCGCACCTGTCCTCCCCCTCACCGCAGCGCACGCCGTTCCTCTTCCAGGCCGGCTCCTCGCCGCGCGGGCGCGACGTGGCCGCCAAGCACGCCGAGGCCACGTTCTCGATGGCCCCGCGCCGGGACATCGCCGCGGAGCACGCGGCGGACATCCGCCGCCGCGCCGTGGAGCACGGCCGCGCGGCCGGCGACGTGAAGTTCATCCAGGGACTCTCCTTCGTGGTGGGCTCCACGGAGGCCGAGGCCAAAGCGCTGGCCGCAGACCTCGACGCCTCGATCGACGACGACGCGCTCATCGCCCACACCGGCGGCAGCATGGGTGTGGATCTGGGCTACCTTCCGCTGGACACGCCCATCGGCGAGCTCTCCACGGAGGGCGCGCAGGGGCACCTGGCGGAGCTGCGGAAGATGGCCCCGAACGGGAACACGACACTCCGGGACATGGCCCACTTCCGTGCGCGCGCCACGCGCATCGTGGGCACGCCGGAGCAGATCGCGGACGAGCTGGCAGCCTGGCAGGAGGCGGGGATCGACGGCATCAACGTCATGAACTCCACCATTCCGGGCAGCTACCGCGAGTTCATCGACCACGTCCTCCCGGAGCTGCGCCGCCGCGGCCTGGCCAGGGCCCCGGAGGAGAAGGGCTCCGCGGCCGAGGCCCCGCGCACCCTGCGCGGCTCGCTCACCGGGCAGGACCGCCTCCCGGACACCCACCCGGCGGCGCGCTACCGCGGTGCCTTCCGCGAGTACAGCGCCGCGGCCACGGAGCTCTCCCGCGAGGAGCTGCGCGGCTGAGATGCGCGGCTGAGCTGCGCGGCTGAGATGCGCGGCTGAGATGCCGGCATGACACCCGTTTGTCGTCCGGCACACCCGCTTTTCTCCGCAGAGAAGCGGGCGTCCGGGGCGAGAAGCGGGAGTCATGGTCGCGTGGGCGGCGCGCTTCGCCGCAGCGGGCTCAGCGCGCCGCCGCCTCCACCGGCACGTCGAAGCGGTAGAGGAGCGGACGACCGTTGGTGAGTCCCACGAAGACGGGCCGGCCCACCGGCGTCCGGCCGCGTCTCCACGCCTGGGCCTCCACCTCCTCATCGAGCTTCACCACGCGCTCACCGCGCTGGTAGAGCGCCTGCACGCGCACGGCCTCGATCCTGTCGACGGCCTCGATCTCGATCCTCAGCATGGGCATGCGCACACCGTAGATCGGAACTCCCTGAGAGTTCCCGGCGGTCGTGTCTGAGCGTTCGCTGGGAGCGCCGCTTCCCACGGGCCGCGCCTCACCTCCCCTCCCCCACCCTGACACTCTCGTAATTTGACATCGATCAAATCTGCGAACAGGCTTCGGGTATGCACATCACGTCCGCGGAGACCTGGGTGGAGCAGGTGAGGGAAGTCGGCCTGCGCGCCACGCCCGGCCGCATCGCCGCCCTCCGGTTCCTCGCGGAGCATCCGCACAGCACCGCCGCCGAGGTCCACGCCGGGATCAGCGACGACCTCCCCTCCGTCTCCATGCAGTCCGTGCACAACGTCGTCAACGACCTGAGCGCCCGCGGCGTGCTCCGGCGCATCGACATGCCCGGCACCGGCGGAGCACGGTACGAGACGCGCACCGCGGACAACCACCACCACATGCAGTGCGTGATCTGCGGACGCATCGAGGACGTCGAATGCGTGGTGGGCCACGCCCCCTGCCTCACGCCCTCGCAGACCCACGGCATGCACACCGTCCTGTCCGCGGACGTCACCTTCCGCGCCGTCTGCACGGACTGCGCGGAGCGAACGGAGCAGGCGGCCCTCGCACACGCGGCGGGACGCGGTGCGGACGCCGGCGAGCCCCGCGCAGCGGA
>NZ_JALAHB010000275.1 GCF_022712115.1 Brevibacterium sp.
ATGCGGGGTGGCAGGCCGGGCGCACTCCCCGTCGGTCTCAGGCCTGCCGGTAGTGAGCGAGCTTCGATTCGTCGATCTCGGCCCCCACACCCGGCGTCGCGCGCGTGCGGATTCGTCCGCCCTCGATGCGCAGCGGCTCCGCGAGCAGATCATCCGACATGTCGAGGAAGTTGGAGAGTTCGCCTGCGCGTGCTGACGTGGCGCGATGGGCTGCGCCGAAAGCCACCGTCGCGAGTGACCCCACCTGCGTGTCGATCTGGTTGCCCATGGTGACGTCCACGCCCAGACCTGTGCAGAGCCCGAGGATCTCTGCGGCCTCGGTGAACCCTGAGCGGGCGGTCTTGATGCACACCGCTGTGCAGCCGCCGGAGAGCAGTTCCCGGGAGACGTCGCCCGGGGTCGGTGTGGACTCGTCGCCCACGACGGGGATGGGCGATCTGCTGACCAGCCGCCTCCGCCCCATGGTCTCCTTCGCGTCGCACGGTTCCTCCAGCAGGCTGATGCCCAGGCCCTCCGTGCGTCTGAGCACTTCGAGTGCTTCGTTGGCGCTCCATCCGCGATTGGCGTCGAGGTATATCTCGGCATCCTCGCCCAGGCCTTCGCGGAGGATCCGACAGGCCTCGACGTCGAGGGACAGAGGTCTGCGGCCCACCTTGAGCTTGAACGTCGTGATGCCGTGTTCCTCGCCGAACCGGAGCGCCTCCTCCAGCAGCTCCTCGGCGGGCTTGAAGCCCAGCATGTGAGCCACGCTCATCGATTCGCTCCACCCGCCGAGCAGCTTGTGGACGGGCACGCCGAGCGCCTTTCCCGCGATGTCCCACAGGGCGATGTCGACAGCGCCCTTGGCCACCTGATTGTGCACGGTCCGGTGCATGGCGGCGTGGGCTTTCTCCCTGTCGAAGGGGTCCATCCCCACGAGCTGCGGGCTGAAGACCTCGTTGACGATCGAAACGATCGAGGCCTGGGTCTCTCCATAGGTGTAGGGACGGGGAGGCGCATCTGCGACGCCCACGATCCCCTCGTCGGTGTGCAGCCGCAGCAGCACGTGATCTGCGGTGTGCACCTCACCGGAGGCGAACCGCAGGGGGCGGGTGTACGGGATCGTGTAGGGAATGGCCTCGAGGGCGGTGATCTTCACGTTCGTCTCCACGGTGTCGGATGTGGTGTGCGGTGGGGCAGGCGCGGGACTCGCCTGTTCAGTGATGCGTGTCCCGGCCCTCTGAAGAGGCGCGTGCCTCTGCGATCCGGGCGGCGGCGCGCCGTGCAAGATGGGTGAAGGACTCGACCAATGGCGAGGTGCTGTCTGCGCGCCAGGCGGTGGCGAGGCCGATGCCCACGGTGGGCGCGAGCCTGCGTATGGCGATGGCGGCGTTCATCGGCAGGGACGACGAATCGGGCAGGATGCACAGTCCCAGGCCCGCCGCGACGAGGGCGATGAGCGTCGAGGTCTCGGTCGCCTCCTGTACGATGTGCGGCCGGAAGCCTGCCTGCCGGGTCACCTCTGCGGCAACCGACGCGACCGCGGATCCGCGCGGATAGCTCACCAGGTCCTCCCCTGCCAGTTCGGCAGCTCCGACGGGCCCCGCGTCTCGGGCCAGCGGGTGTTCGAGGGGCAGTGCAACAGCCAGCGGCGTCTGCTCGATCTCGTCCAGGTGCAGCTCCGGCGAGGAGACCGGCGGCCGGAGGACGGCCGCGTCGAGGCGATTGGCGAGAAGGCCCTCCTCCATCTCCGGGGTGAGCATCTCGCCGACCACGTGGAGGCGCACCTCGGGCAGTTCGTGCCGCGCCATGCGCACGATCTCAGGCATGAGGCGATAGGTGGCTGTGCCCGCGAAGCCCACGTGGAGGACTCCTGCTGCGCCTCGCCCGACCTCGGCGACGTCGGCCTTGGCGGAGTCGACGTCGCTGAGGATCTGTCTCGCCCGCTCCATGAGGAGTTCACCCGCAGGTGTGAGGTCGACACGGCGGGTGGTGCGTTCGAACAGCTGGGTGCTGAGCTCCGCCTCGAGCTGTCTGATCTGCTGAGACAGAGGGGGCTGTGCCATGCGGAGGAGCTCCGCGGCCCGTCCGAAGTGCTTCTCCTCCGCGACGGCGAGGAAGTAGCGCAGATGCCTCAGTTCCATGTCCCCTCCCCGTCCTCGGCTCGTGCGTCGGCAACAGCGTACGGTTCGCCGCTGCCACAAGGGAAAGACCGATTCTCCCCGGATTCAGAGGATGTACGTCTGAATGGCGAGCAAACTCGTACTTCTGCATCTGGGTAGGTGGAATCTACTGTGAGTGCAGCGCCGCCAAATGCACCTGTACGCCTGGCGATCAGGCTGCGGGGAATGTGAGGGATTAGGCGGCCAGGACCGCGCGCCAGTGTCATTGCCGCGTTTTCGAAGGAGAAAAGAATGGCCGAAACGGCACGCCCGGAGCAAGCGAACGAGAAGCCGGATTCGGCTCTCGGGCAGGAAACACCTGCCGTCGGGAGCGAGCCCTCGGATGCCGGGGGCTCCGGGGACCCAGACGCGCGCAGGAATTGGTGGGTGTTCGCTCTCGGCCCGGTCGCGGGGCTTCTGCTGGCCCTCGTGCTGCCGGACAGCCTCGCGTTCGAGGGGCGGGCGGTCGCCGGCTGCGCCCTGTGGATGGCGATCTGGTGGGTGACGGAAGCGGTCCCCATCCCGGTCACCTCCCTGCTGCCTCTCGTCCTCTTCCCGCTGTTCGGGATGGCGAGCATCGAGGAGGTCGCGTCGCCCTACGCGAATTCCGTCGTCTTCCTGGTGATGGGCGGGGTCGTCCTGGGGCTCGCGACCGAGAAGTCGCGGCTCCATCTGCGCATCGCCCTGCTGACGATCCGCCTCGTGGGCACCCGGCCGTCCCAGATCGTGCTGGGACTCATGATCGCCTCGGCATTCATCTCCGCGTGGGTGTCCAACACGGCGACGGCGGTGATCATGGTGCCGATCGCCGTGTCGATCCTCAACCTCGTCCGCTCCATCGACGAGTCCGCGGCCGGCACCAAGTTCGCCGCGTCGATGCTGCTCGGCGTGGCCTACGGAGTGACGATCGGGTCGACGGCGACGCTGATCGGTCAGCCTCCCATGGCACTCATGAAGGGCTATCTCGCCGAATCGCAGGACATCGACATCTCATTCGGCCAGTGGATGCTCGTGGGAGTCCCGTGGGCGGTGGTGATGCTCGGCATCGCCTGGCTGGTCCTCGCGAAGATCGTCTTCCGCCCTGAGGCGGATCGGCTTCCCGGCGGGCTCGCGCTCATCCGCCGTGAACTCGCCGCGTTGGGCCGCATGACGGCGCCGGAGAAGCGCGTGGCATGGATCTTCGCCGTTGCGATCCTCTTCTGGATCGTCGTGCCCTTCCTCGCCGACCTCCCGTGGACGGTGGAGCATCTGCCCTTCCTCGGCACCATCGACGACGCTCAGGTCGCCATGGCTGCGGCGATCGCGTGCTTCGTCGTGCCGGGCACGCGCCGGAGGGAGGATCCCAGTGGTGCCCCGCTGCTGAGCTGGTCTGCGGCGAAGGAGATCCCCTGGGGTCTGCTGCTCCTCTTCGGCGGGGGTCTCTCCCTCTCGGCGATGTTCACCGCCACCGGCTTCAGCCAGTGGGTGGGCGATCAGGTGGCGGGTCTCACCGCGGTGCCCTCGTGGCTCATCATCGTCGCAGTGGCCGTCGTGAGCCTGCTGCTCACCGAACTCACCTCCAACACGGCGACCGCTGCGGCGTTCCTGCCCATCTTCGGCTCGATCGCAGTGGGCATGGGCATCGATCCGCTCTTCATGACGATCACGGTGACGCTGGCGGTCTGTTCGGCCTACATGCTGCCGGTGGCGACGCCCTCGAACGCGGTGGCATTCGGCTCGGGGGAGATCACGATCCGGCAGATGGTTCGTGCCGGCGTCTGGCTCAATGTCGTCTCACTGGCCTTGGTCATGGCCGCCCTCTACACCCTCGTGCCGCTCGTCTTCGGGGTGTCCCTGTGAATGCGGGGACACGGGGCAGCGCCCCCACCTGCTGAACCGCTCTGAACGGCGAGGGCATCTCTCGTCGAGAACCGATTGAAAGGATGACGATGCTCTTCCTCGCACGCATGGATGTGACCTTCCCGGAAAGTATGGACCGCGCAGCTCGAGCCGAGTACCAGAAGCGGGAGAAGGAATATTCGGCCGAGCAGCAGAGAACAGGGGTGATGAGAGGGATCTGGCGGATCGTGGGTGAGTACGCCAACTACTCGATGTTCGACGTGGAGTCTGCGGAGCAGCTGCACGACGTGCTCTCCGGGTTTCCGATGTTCCCGTACATGTCAGTGAAGGTCACGCCGCTGGCGCAGCACCCCAACGCGACGAAGTCCGACTTCTTCGGCTGAGCCCGGTCGTACACAACGCCAGTCCCGCTCGTGAGCCGAGATCGCTCAGGGCATCTGCAGTGAGAAAGGTCGCCCTCCATGTCTTCACTCGCCGTCACGACCCTCGGAGCCGGAGGCGCTCGGCCGTCCGGAGCGGATCTGTCCGCGGACCTCGCGCGCTCGCGCTCGGAGCCCGACGCCGGCGTGCTCGTACTCCTCCCGTCGCTGGGCACTGCGGCGGCCGCCCTCTGGAAACCGGTCGCGGAGCTCCTCCCCGCTGCGGTGACCGTGCTGGCGGTCGATCTGCCGGGGCACGGTTCTTCGCCTCCCGTCGCGCCCCGCGCGGGCACTGTGCTCACGATCGAGGAGATGGCGGAGGCCGTGCTGACGACGGTCCGCGCGGTCCTTCCGGAAGAGGCGAGGGCGCTGACGGTCGCGGGCGACTCGGTGGGCGGGGCGATCGCCCTCCGACTTGCGCTCGACCATCCGGAGACCGTCGAGCGAGCGGCGGTCTTCTGTTCGGGAGCGAAGATCGGTGAGGCGCAGGCGTGGGAAGAGCGTGCCGCCCTCGTCGAGCGCGAGGGGACCGCCACACAGGTGGCCGGTTCCAGGCAGCGGTGGTTCGCTCCTGGGTTCGCCGACCGCAGGCCGGCGGCCGAGGCCGAGCTCATCCGCACGCTTCTCGAGGCCGATCGCTTTTCCTACGCGGCGGTGTGCCGGGGGCTCGCCGCCTTCGACGTCCGCGAGAGGCTGCAGCATGTGCGGGTTCCGCTCCTCGCCGTTGCGGGCGCCGAGGACAGCCCCACTCCACCGGCAGGGCTCCGGGCCCTCGCGGACGGGGTTCCTCGAGGGCGGTACTGCGAAGTGCCCCGCACAGCTCATCTCGTCCCTGCGGAGGCGCCGGAGACGACGGCCGAACTCCTCATGGAGTTCATGCGGGAAGGGCGTCCGGGGCGAGTCTGAAGAGGTTCCAGGGGGTGGGCCTGGGCGGCTCGTCCTGCAGTCCGGAGGGAGTGCCCGGCGCCGGGGTGCGCGGAGACGCGCCGCGCACCCCGGCGCGGGGCGTGAGCACCCGCCCACCGCCGCATCCGCCGGTGGGCGCCCGGGTCGCTCAGCCTGCCGCCACGGCCAGCGGCCGCTCCGCATGCTGCCGGTATCCGTCGAGGAACTCCGCCAGGCGGTTGAGGGCCTCGTCGAGGACCTCGACGCCCGGCAGGGTGACGAGGCGGAAGTGGTCGGGCCGGTTCCAGTTGAAGGCGGAGCCGTGGGAGACGAGGATCCGCTGCTCGCGCAGCAGGTCGAGGGCGAACCGCTCGTCGTCGACGATGCCGAACCGCTCCGTGTCCAGCTTCGCGAACAGGTAGAGGGCGCCCTTGGCCGGAGTGACCTCCACGCCGTCGATCTCGTTCAGCTTCCGCGCCGAGAGGTCCATCTGCGCGCCGAGCCTGCCCTGCGGAAGCACCAGGTCCTCGATGGACTGGTGCCCGCCGAGCGCGGCCTGGATGGCGTGCTGGGCGGGAACGTTCGCGCACATGCGCATGTTCGCGAGCAGCTTGATGCCCTCGATGTAGCTCGACGCGCGGTGCTTGGGCCCGGTGATCGCGAGCCAGCCGGAGCGGTAGCCCGCGATCCGGTAGGCCTTGGACAGGCCGGAGAAGGTGAGGCAGAGGACGTCATCGCCGGTGAGCGTGGCCATGTTGATCATCTGGGCGTCGCCGTAGGTGATCTTCTCGTAGATCTCGTCCGCGAAGACGGCGAGGCCGTGCTGCTCGGCGAGCGCCACGATGCCCTCGAGCAGCTCCTTCGAATAGACCGCGCCGGTGGGGTTGTTGGGGTTGATGACCACGATCCCCTTGGTGCGGGGGGTGATCTTCGCGGCGATGTCCTCGAGGTCCGGGTTCCAGCCGTCCTCCTCCGCGCAGCGGTAGTGCACCGGGGTGCCGCCGGCCAGCGCGATCGAGGCGGTCCAGAGAGGGTAGTCCGGAGTGGGCACCAGGATCTCGTCGCCGGGGTCGCAGAGCGCTTGCATCGCCAGCGTGATGAGTTCGCTGACGCCGTTGCCCAGGTAGACGTCATCCGCATCCAGCGTGCGGATGCCCTTGGTCTCGTAGTACTGCACCACGGCGCGGCGGGCGGAGAGGATGCCGCGGGACTCGCTGTAGCCCTGTGCCTGCGGGAGGTGCTTGATCATGTCCACGAGGATGGAGTCGGGCGCCTCGAACCCGAACGGCGCGGGGTTGCCGATGTTGAGCTTGAGGATGCGCGTGCCCGCCGCCTCCATGCGCTCGGCCTCCTCCAGCACCGGACCCCGGATGTCGTAGAGGACGTTGGCGAGCTTGGCGGACTGGGTGAACATGCGTACCTCTCCTGTGGGAGTGAGACGGGCGACGGGTGCGTCGCGGCTGCTGCGCGGCGACCGCCGCCGGCGTCTGCGCGACGGTGGCGGCGGGGTGCCGGAACCACAGTACGACGAACGGCTGGGAGATCTCTCCCCGTAAAAGGTGTGAACTCGGCTCCATTGCGGAGCAGGCCAGTGGACACGCGGCTTCGGCGAGGCGCGATTTGGTATGCGCGGCGACGTGGCCGAGGTCTCGTCCAGGTATGGCGGGATCCGTCCGTGCAGGTGCCGCGCTTGGCTACGCTGGCGGCGTGGAACCGCTCATGCTCGCCCTGGACCTGCTGGGCGTCTTCGCCTTCGCCCTCTCCGGCAATCTGCTCGCCTCCCGCAAGGACATCGACATCATGGGCAGTCTCATCCTCGGCCTCGCAGTGGGCCTGGGCGGAGGCATCATGCGTGACGTGATCCTCGGGCGCGTCCCGGCCTCCCTCGCGGATCCCCTCTACCTCGTGCCGCCGCTGATCTCCGCAGCGCTCGTCTACCTGCTGGGGCAGAGGGCGCACCGCGCCCGGGTGCCGATCATCGTCTTCGACGCCGTGGGGCTGGGCGTCTTCGTCGTCACCGGTACGACGATCGCGCTGGAGGCGGGCCTTCCGCTGCCCAGTGCAGTGGTCCTGGGCTGCCTCACGGGAGTGGGCGGCGGCGTGCTCCGCGATGTGCTGGCCAATGAGATTCCCGCGATCTTCAACGGCTCCGACATCTATCTCCTGCCCGCGCTGCTCGGTGCCGCCTGCACCGTGGGAGCCTGGAGCCAGGGCTGGCTGGGCCCGCTCACCGCACTGGTGATCGCGGCGATCGTCTTCGCCTTCCGCATGGTCGCGTGGTTCTTCCAGTGGCAGGTGCCCTCGCCCATGCGCGGCTGGTCCCTGCGCCGCCGGCGGCGGCGAGAACCGCGCGGCCGCTCCGTGTTCCGCCGCCCCTCCGCAAGGCTGGTGCGCACGGTGCGGGCGCGGTTCCGCCGCAGGCCGGCCTCGGGCGGTGCGGAGTGAGAGGGGCCCGTGCCCGAGGCCGGGCTCCGTGCCCGAGGCCGCAGCTCGCCTGCCGCTGATGCGGGTGTCCGCCTGCGCGGGAAGCGGGGCACGGCATACGGCTGAGAACGCCGACAGCGCCCGCGTGGGATCCTGGATCCGTCCGCGAGCTCTGCATGGAGCAAGCGCGGAGTGCGAGGGACGAATCGAGCAGGAGGACACACGCATGAGCGGTGGATGCGGGAACGGCGGGGCGACGGGCTGCGGCTGCAGTGCCGCACCGGAGCATTCGGGGACCGCGCGTCCGGGGACCGCGCCCGTGCGCGCCGGGACAGTGCCTGTGCGCACCGGGGCCGCAGAGCCGGGTGACGGCACCGGGCCGGTGGAGTGCCGAGCGGAGGCCGTCCAGGCCGCTCGGTCGGCGCTGCCGAGCCGCCGGACGGTTTTCCGCGCAGCGGGCACCGTGGGCGTCGCGGCCGCCGCCGGAGGTCTGGCGGCCTGCGGGGAGCAGGAGCCGCCTGCGGACCAGTTCGCCGCCGCGCAGCCGGCCACCGTCCCCGTCGCCGAGGTGGAGGTGGGCTCCGGGACCATCGTCGACCAGACCTATGTGGTGGCACAGCCGCGTGAGGGCGAGTTCTACGCCTACTCCTCCGTCTGCCCGCACCAGGGCTGCCAGGTCCGGCAGATCACGGAGGCGGACATCACCTGCCCCTGCCACAACTCGATCTTCAGCGTGGAGGACGGTTCGGTGCTGACAGGGCCCGCCGAATCCGGCCTGACCCCGGCAGAGGTCACCGTCGAGGGAGACTCCCTCACCGTCGCCCCGGCCGCAGGCTGAGACTCATCGCCATTCACACCGCCGTTGATACCTGCGCCCTGAGCGCTCACCATTGCGAGTATGGATGCGTCGGTATCGGGTCTCCTGACCCGCATGTGGGACGCCGTCGGCACGCCTGGATCCGGCGGCGCTGAGGCGCTGGAGGCTGTGGAGGCGTCCGGCCCGCGCGTGGTCCTGCCCTCCGTGTTCGATGTGACGGGCCTGGCGACGTGTGCCGTCGCTGCCGCCACCCTGGCCGCTGCGCACCTCCACGCTGTTCGGCGGTCCGAACCGCTGCGCCCCGTCACGGTCGAGAGCACGCAGGCGAGTGCGGCGTTCAGGGCTGAGGCGCTGTTCGCCCCGGCCGGCTGGACGCTGCCGTCGCTGTGGGGTCCGCTCGCGGGCAACTACCGCACCGCCGACGGCTGGATCAGGCTGCACACCAACTACGCCCATCACCGGGCCGCCGTGTGCGCTGTGCTGGGTGCCGAGGACCGTGACGGAGTCCGGGCCGCCGTCGCCGGGTGCGCCGCTGAGGAGCTCGAGGGCAGGATCGTGGAGGCCGGTGGCGCGGCCGCCGCCCTGCGCACGCGCGAGGAATGGCTGTCCTCGGACGCCGGCGAGGCCACCCGTGATGCGCCGCTGTTCACGTTCGAGGAACGCGAGAGCGCCGCGGAGGCCCTCTGGCCGAAGGGTCGCGCTGCTCTGCCGTTCAGTGGAGTACGCGTCCTCGACCTCACCCGGGTCATCGCGGGGCCGGTGTGCACGAAGTTCCTCGCCGCGTACGGCGCTGACGTGCTGCGTCTCGACCCGCCCGGTTTCGACGAGGTCGCGTCGCTCCTGCCCGAGACCACGGTGGGCAAGCGGACGGCGGCGGTGGACCTCGGCACAGCTGAGGGCCGAGGAGCGTTCGAGGCACTCGTCACGGATGCCGATGTGCTCGTGACGGGCTATCGCGCGGACGCGCTGGCGAAGCTCGGCTATGACGACGGCGCGCTCGCAGCGCTCAGCCCGGGGCTGGTCATTGCCCGGCTCAACGCCTACGGCTGGGACGGGCCGTGGCAGAACCGGCGCGGCTTCGACAGCCTCGTGCAGATGAGCTGCGGAATCGCCTCCGACGGAGCGGCGGCCCTCTGCCGCGATGAGCCGGTTCCGCTGCCTGCGCAGGCGCTCGACCATGCCACCGGGTGGCTCCTGGCCGCGACCGTGGCCCGCGCGCTGACCCGCCGGTTCACCACCGGTGCGGGAACGTCGGTGCGGGGTTCGCTCATCGGCACGGCGAACCTGCTCTACAGCCTGGTTCCGCCCGCAGACCCTCTGACACCCACGGATCCGCCGGCGCCCGAGGCCTCGCCGACGGCCGCGGCCGTGCTCGAGGACACGCGGACCGCGTGGGGCCTCGGACGGCGCGTCGCTCTTCCCGGCAGCATCGACGGCATCCGTCCGCGCTGGGTCCATGAGGCGGGCCCCCTCGGGCATCACCCGCCGTGCTGGGAGGAACGGGTGTGACGTGTCCTCACGGCCTCTCCGGTCGTAGGCTGGGCCCGTGACGAAGGCGCTCTTCCTGACTGCGGATCTGGGTGGGAACGTGCCGCCCACCCTGGCGGTGGCGGACGCGCTGAGCCGTCGCGGTGTCGAGGTGGAGATCGCAGGGCTGCAGCCGGGGCGCACCGTTCATGCGCCGCCACCCCTCCCTGCCGCGACGGCGATCAGGCCGGTGGGGCGGCCGCAGGGTCTGCGCGAAGTCGCTCCGATGGTGCGGCTGGCGATGAGCCGGGCGACGTCCGCCGAGGTCCGGGCGCTGATCGCCGCTCGGCGCGCTGACGTGGTGATCGCGGACTGCATGCTCCCCGCGGTGATCCGCGGCGCGCTCGCCGGCGGAGCTCCCGTCGTGGTGCTCTTCCACACCTTCGGGGAGTTCTGAGTGCGGTCGTTCGATCGCGGGCCCGGGCACCTCCTGCGCCCGTGGGGTCTCCGGCCGGCTGCTCTCTGGGGGCACGCTGCGGAACGTCTGCTCCTCACGGACGCGGAGCTCGACCCGGGCCGGAACGCCCCCGCACTCACCGCGTACACGTGGACCGGGACCACCGAGGTCGGTTCCGCTCCGGGAGCTCTGCGGGAGCCGGCGGAGACCGCGCGACGAGGCGAGGGCGAGGACGTGCCGCGCGTGCTCGTCGCGCTGAGCTCCACCGACTTCCCCGGCATGCTGAGGGTGTACCGCCGTATCGTGGACGCGCTCTCCGGTCTGCCGCTCGAGGCGACCGTGACCACGGGCGGAGTGGATCTGGGCGGTGAGCTGGAAGGCGGCCCGAACGTGGAGGTGCGCGGCTGGGCCGACCACGGAGAGCTGCTGCCGCACGTGGATCTGATGATCGGCCACGGCGGCCATTCCTCGACCATGAAGGCGCTCGCCCACGGCGTGCCGCTGCTGGTGGTGCCCGTGAACCCGACTGCCGACCAGCGGCTCGTCGGCAGGACGGTGCAGAGGGCCGGCCTCGGGCGGTGCCTGCCCAGGACGGCGGGGCCCGAGCGGATCCGCGGGGCGGTGCGGGAGATCCTCGTCGACGACGAGCTCCGTGCGCGTGCGGCGGCGTGCGGGAGCCGTCTCCGCTCCCTGCCGCCCGGAGCGGAGACGGCGGCGGGCAGGATCCTCGCGGTGACGGAGGACGGCGGTCTCCCGGGCTGACGAGGGCCCCGGCGGGCCCGGGAGCGGACACCCGGCTGATACTCTGCCCCCGTGGACGCGACCGTGATCGGACCCGATGGGCTCTCCCGCTGTGCGTGGGTGGGCGACGACCAGGAGTATCGCCGCTATCACGACGAGGAATGGGGCTTCCCGCTGCACGGGGACCGCGCACTGTTCGAGAAGATGGCCCTGGAGGGCTTCCAGGCCGGTCTGTCGTGGATCACGATCCTGCGCAAGCGTCCGCGGTTCCGCGAGGCGTTCGCCGGCTTCGACCCGGCGCAGGTGGCTGATTTCGGCGCAGGGGACATCGAACGGCTGATGGCGGATGCCGGCATCGTCCGCAATCGCGCCAAGATCGAGGCCACCGTCTCCAACGCGAAGCTGGTGCGGGACATGGCCGACGGCGAGCTCGACGCGCTGATGTGGTCGTTCGCACCGACCGGAGCCGGGGCGGAGCGTCCCCGCCCCGCCGACATGGCGGAGGTTCCTGCCGTCACGCCGGAGTCGACGGCGATGAGCAGGGCGCTGCGGAAGCGGGGCTTTCGCTTCGTCGGTCCGACCACGATGTACGCGCTGATGCAGTCGGCGGGCATGGTGGACGACCACATGGTCGGATGCTGGCGTGTGTGACGCCTGAGCGTCTTCCCGGGGAGAACGCTTCTCCCCGCCGCTCGGCGATGACCGGCCGGGGACTGATCGCACCGGAACGCGGGGCCTGTAGCGTGAGGTGATGGACAGGCGCTGGTGGCGGCGTCCGGACTCGTGGGTGCGTCGTCTTCGGCAGGAACCGGGCACCGCAGACCTGGCCCGGTACGAGCCGCTCGTCGAGGAGATCCTCGCACAGCGGGCGGCGATGCGGAGCCGCGGCGATGCGGACCTCGCGCAGTCCGCCTCACGAGCGCTTGCGGCGGGCCTGTCGAACGACGGGGCTCTGGTGCGCTTCCTCGCGTGCGCAGGCGAGATGTCCCGGCGCCGGCTCGACATGGAGCCGTTCGCGTGCCAGCTGCTCGCCGCGGTGAGCATGCTGCGGGGACACGTGGTCGACATGGCGACGGGGAGGGGAAGACGCTCGTCGGCTTCCTGGTCGCGGCGGGACTCGCGGGAGCGTCGCGGCGGGTGCACGTGCTCTCCGCCAACGACTACCTCGCCGGCAGGGACGCCGCCGCGGGCGGGCCGCTGTTCTCCGCGCTGGGTCTGAGCTGCTCCGCCGTGGTGGACGGGATGGAGGCGACGGCCCGTGCCGAGGCCCATCGCAGCGACATCGTCTACGCCACGGTCCACCAGATCGGCTTCGACCTGCTGCGCGACCGTCAGCGCGCGCCCGGCGTGAGCCCCCTCGTACCTGAGCAGGACGCGGTCGTGGTCGATGAGATCGACGCGGTGCTGCTCGACGATGCGATGGTCCCTCTCGTCCTCGCCGGAGATGCGGAGCCGGCGCCGGAGGGCGCGAGGGTGACCGAGCTCGTGGGAGGTTTCGCCGAAGGCGAGGAGTACGAGGTCGACGGCGATCGCCGGAGCGCCTCCTTCACCGCGGCGGGGATCGCGCGGCTGGAGGACTCCCTCTGCATCGACAACCTCTACGCGCCGGAGCACGTGGATCTGCTGGCAGCGGCCCATGTGGCGCTGCACGCGCATGCCCTGGTCACCCGGGACGTGGACTACGTCGTCGCCGAGGGCCGCGTGCGACTCGTCGACGATGCGCGGGGGAGGGTGGCCGCACGCCGGCGCTGGCCGGACGGGCTGCAGGAGGCCGTGGAGCGCAAGGAAGGGCTCGAGGTCACCGGACAGGCCGAGATCCTCGACCAGATGCTCGTGGAGACCGTGGCCCGGGGGTACCGGACGATCACCGGCATGAGCGGTACCGCGGCGGAGGCGGCCGAACGGCTGGAGGACGACCTCGGGCTCACGACGGGGGCCGTTCCGACCGGCCGTCCCTGCATCCGCCGGGACGAACCGGACCGGCTGCACCTCACCGCCGCTCAGCGCGATGCGGCAGCCGCCGGTGCGGTCCGTGACGCCCACGCCGCGGGGCAGCCCGTGCTGATCGGGACGGGCAGCGTCGCGGAGTCCGAGCGCTTCGCGCGCCGCCTGGCCTCTGCCGGCGTGCACGCCCAGGTGCTCAATGCGAAGAACGACGCGGAGGAGGCGAAGGTCATCGCCGGTGCCGGGCGGGAAGGGGCGGTCACCGTGTCCACGCAGATGGCGGGCCGCGGGGTGGACATCCGCCTCGGTCCCGGTGCGGCCGAGGCGGGCGGACTGCTGGTCCTCGGGCTCGGGCGCTATGACTCTGCGCGCCTCGACCGGCAGCTGCGGGGGCGGGCCGGGCGGCAGGGTGATCCGGGACGGTCCGTGTTCTTCACCAGCCGCGAGGACGACGTCGTGACGGAGCAGCTGCGCATCCGCCGGCCGCCTCGGTCGCCGGACCCGGACGGTGCGGTGCGCAGCCCCAGGTCCACCGCTCTCTACGCACACGCGCAGAGGGTCGCGGAGGGCCGCCGCCTGCAGCTGCACCGCACCACGCGCCGCTACCACCTCTCCACCGACCGTCACCGGCGTGCCCTCCTCGAGGTCCGGGAGCGCCTCCTCGCGGAGAGCGAGGCGCTGGACGAGTGTCTGCACCGGGTGTGGCCGGACGCTCCGGAGCTGCGCGAGGCATGGAACGCGCCGGGCGTACGCCGCCTCGCCCTCGAGGTCGTGCTCTTCCACATGGACCGGGCATGGACGGAGCACCTGGGCCGGATGGCCGCCGAGCGAGAGGGGATCCACCTGCGCGTGCTCGGGCGGCAGAACCCGCTCGACGAGTTCACCGCCCTCGCCGCCAGGGACTTCCAGGGGATCCGCGCCGAGGTCGAGGAGGCGGTCCGCCGGATCCTCGAGGAGGCTCCCGAGGATGCCGCTGGGCTCGCCGACCTCGGCCTGCGGCGTCCCTCGTCCACCTGGACGTACATGGTCACGGACAACCCCTTCGGTTCGGAGGCGGACCGCGTCGTGGAGTTCCTCGGACGCGCCGTCCGCGGCGGCGGGCCGCCGGCCGTCACCTACGTCTGATGCGGGGGCCTCGGCGCACCCGGTGCCGTCCTCAGCGTCCTCAGTGCCGAGGGGCGGGCAGACGGGTGAGGGAGGCGCCGCCCAGCAGGAGGAGGAAGACCGCGCCCGCCGTGAGCGCGGCGGGGAATCCCGCCTGCTGCACCCCGAGGCCGGCGAGCACCGGCCCCAGTGCGAGGCCTCCCGCGTACGCGAGGTTGTAGAGGGCGAAGGAGCCGCCGAGGGTGGGCGGAGCCGACCTCGCCCCCTGCTCGCTGATGAGCGTGGTGGCCGGGGCGAGCAGGAGGGCCGACGACGTCCCGAGGAGGGCCATCCCGATGCTCGTCTGCCACAGTGCGCCGGCCCAGCCCAGGAGCAGCAGCGATGCCGATGCCGCGACCACCCCGGACCCGAGGAGGAGCCTCGGCGCTGTGCTCACGTACCTGCCCACGACGGGGTTGGCGATGATCGCGACGAACGAGGCGAGGCCGAAGAGCAGGCCGATGGTGAGTGCTCCGGCGCGCAGGTGCACCGGCAGCACGGGCTCCACGGCCGAGAGCACTCCCGCGCCGATCACGATGGCGCACACGATGGCGGCCGAGCCGGGGACCCGCAGCACTGCGAAGGGCCCCGCGGTGTCATCGGAGACGCGCGCCGTGCCTCTGACGAGGAGGATCCTCAGCGCACCATCGGCGAGCGCGACGCCGGAGGCGAGCAGGAAGGGTGAGGCGGTGCCGAAGTGCTCGACCATGAAGCCGGCCAGAGGAGGGCCGAGGAGCACCCCGAGGGTGAGCGTGGACAGGGCGATGCCCATCGCCTGCCCGCGCTTCTCGAAGCGGGTCGTGGCCGCGATGAGGGAGAGCGCCGCCACCCAGGACATGCCGCCGGCGACCCCCTGGGCCAGGCGTGCGGTGAGCAGCAGCCAGTACGGGCCGCCGGTGGCGAACAGCAGCGTGGCGAGGGCCAGTCCCAGCAGGCCGATCAGCAGCGGTGTCCTGGGGCCGTGCCGGTCGACGATGCGGCCGGCGAAGAGCGTCGCGCAGATCATGGCGAACGCATAGGAGGAGAAGAGGAGGCCGGTGGCGGCCGGCCCTCGTTCGACCACGGCCGGGAGCAGCGGCAGCACCGGGACGGCGAGGCCGTGGACCAGCATGTCGGTGAAGAGGGCGGCGGAGCCCACTATGAGGGCGCGGCGCGGGGACGTGCCGCGGCGGGCGGCTGCGGGTTCGGGTGTGGACATGAGGAGGTTTCCTCTCTAGGTGAGCAGCCCCCTCACCAGCGCCGTCATCGCGGCGCTCTGCTCAGCGGGCTGCGGAAGGTCATCGGGGCGGCTCACGGCGGTCACCGTGAGCCCCTGCAGCAGCACGAGCACCAGACCTGCGACGGTCATGGCTGGCAGCGAGGCATCAGCGCCCGCGAGGCCGGCGGCGATCCGTTCGCGCCAGTCGTCCAGTGCGGAATGCTTGTCTGCGGTGTCGCTGCCGGACAGCGGTGCCACCAGCACCGTCGTGGAGGCGAGTGCTCGGAACAGGTCGTCCGTGCGCAGCAGCGTCACGTAGTCGGAGAGCATCGAGCGGAGCCAGGTCTCAGGGTCCTGGGCGTGCGCGGTCTCTGCGAAGAGGCGGGCACCGTACTCCGTCCAGCCCCACTGCAGTGCGTCCGCGAGCAGGGCGTCCTTGGACCGGAAGTGATGGTGGAGTGCGCCGCGGGTGACGCCGGCTCGTTCTGCGACATGCTCGAACGTCGCCCCCCGCCACCCCTTCTCCTCGAAGGCCATGAGTGCCGCGCGCATCAACGCCGTACGCGTCTGCGCGGCTTCCTCTGCCGTGCGCCTCATACAAACAGGTTAACACGTATGATTAGGGCCTGCAGGTCTTCTGGCGCTGCGGCCCGGCCGCGCGGCGCCGTATGTGGTCCGCCCAGCGCCTGTGGATGGGCGTGTGCCCCGCCTGGACATCTCGTCGGAGAGCCCTGTCTCAGCTCCGGCGTGGCGGAGACGAATGCTGGTCGACGTCCTTGTGTGATCAGTTCTCCCTGCCATTGGGCGTGAGAGTGCCGGGAGAACTGATCACACGGGGGGCGCGGGAGGGGTGTGTGGAGC
>NZ_JALAHB010000276.1 GCF_022712115.1 Brevibacterium sp.
CTTCGATCCCCCTTCCTTCGATGAGGAGAAACCATGCACACTCCACCTCACGGCCGCCGCGCCGTCGTCCGCCGATCTCACCGCCTCGTCCCCGCCGCCGCGGGGCGGACGTCGTCCCCGCGCCTGCAGGGACTGCGCGATGCGCGCGAGGACGGGTTCGAAGAAGGGGATCGGAAGATCATCGGCGACCGGATGCGCCCCGAAGAGGGCGATGACCGCCTCACGGTGCGGTGAGACGTACAGGCGCTGTCCGGAGCGGCCGCGGGCGACGAGCGCGCCCTCCCCGTCGAGCGGCAGCCACCAGGCCTGGGAGTAGGCGAGGACCGGGCGGCCGTCGGGGCGCCGGTCCCCCGTTCCCAGCACATCGCCCGCAGGCCCGTCCGGCACGCGGAAGAGACCGGCGACGAGGGAGGCGGGCAGCACCTGCGCACCTGCCGCCTGCCCTTCGCAGCGAAGCGTCTCACCGATCCGCGCAAGGTCCGAAAGCGTGCAGGAGAACCGGCCCGACACCAGTTCGCGGCCGGTCGTGTCGAGGGAGAACTGCGCGTCCTCCACGGCACCGATCCGCGAGTGGAGCAGGGCGGAGAGCAGCTCCGCGACGGGCTGTCCGGTCACCCTCCGCACCACCTCGCCCAGCGCCTCGGTGTTGCCGTTCTCATACCGGAAACGGACGCCGCCGGGCCCGTCCGTCCGGGTGGTCGCCAGCCGGTCCAGGAGAGTCCGCGGCCCGCTGTACCCCGCCGGCGGCTCCACCATCCCCACGGCCGCGAAGAACGCGCGCGCCTCCGTCTCCTTGTGGAACGGCCGGTCGCCGTAGCGCACCTGGGTGAGCATGTGCAGGCAGTGATCCACCAGCGCCTCGCCCAGGCCCGTGCCGGCGAGTTCGGGCACGTAGCGGCACACGGGCCGGTGCAGGTCGATCTCACCAGCGCGGACGAGCCTGATGAACAGCAGCGCGAAGACGGACTTCGAGATCGAGGCGGTCACGTGCAGATCGCGCGGACGGAGGCCGTGCCGGAACTCCTGGTGGACCGCGCGCCCCCGATGCAGGACGAGGAGTGCCGTGGAGTCCGCGCTGTCTAAGAATGCGGACAGCGGAACATCCTTCCCGTGCGGCCCGGGGACCGGGAGGCTCCCGAGTGCCGGGTCCGCGCCCGGGTCCGGCAGGGCAGCCGGAGGACCGTCGCCCCTGCGCACACGCCGCGTGCGCATGCGCTGCTCGTCGTCGATCATGTGCGCGCGGATGACGGCGGGATCCCGGAACCTCGCGGCGGGATCGCTCTGCGGCGCCTGGGCAGTGGTCATGACAGTGCGAATCCCTTCGCTCCGGGGATCGAGTCCAGCAGCGTCCGCGTGTACTCCTCAGCCGGAGCCGCGAACACGCTGTCCACCGAGCCGGTCTCGACGATCCGCCCGTGGCGCATGACGACGATGTCGTCGCAGACCTCCTGCGCGACCGCCAGGTTGTGGGTGATGAAGAGCATCGAGTGATCGGCGCCCTTCTCCCGGAGCTCCGCAAGCAGCCGGACCACCCCTGCCTGCACGGAGACGTCCAGGGCCGAGGTGATCTCGTCCGCGACGATGAGCTCGGGTCCGATCGCCAGGGCACGCGCGATCGCGATCCGCTGCCGCTGGCCGCCGGAGAACTCATGCGGATAGCGGCCGGCGAGCTCCGGATCGAGCTGCACCTCGGCGAGCACCCGCGCGATCTGCGCGGCATGCGACCGCACACTCCCTCGCCTGGGGTCGAAGGCCTCGGCGAGGGTCTGCCCCACCGTGCGCCGCGGGTTGAGGGAGGAGTAGGGGTCCTGCGGGACGTACTGGACCCTGCGGTACAGCGCATGCCGCTGGGCTCGCCGCGGCCGTGCGACGTCCTCGCCCACGACCTCGAGCTGCCCGCTGTCGATCCGCAGCATGCCGACGAGGGCCTTGGCCAGCGTCGACTTGCCGGAGCCCGACTCGCCCACGAGGCCCACCACCCGTCCGCGCTCCACCTCGAGGTCGATGTCCCTGAGCACGTGGTGGGAGCCGAAGCTCACGTTGAGCGCCCGGGTGCGGACCACCAGCGGAGCCGGATCCTTCCTGCCTGCGTGCATCATTCCTCCTCCGCGCCGGCGAGGATCCGCCCGCGTTCGGTGTCGATCTCCGGCACGGCGTCCAGCAGCGCCCGGGTGTAGGGATGGGAGACCTCGCCCCGGTCCAGCTGAGCGGCGGGGAGCTCCTCGACGACCTCCCCGCCGCGCATGACCACGACGCGGTCGCAGAGCTCCCGCACCACTCCCAGATCGTGCGAGATGAAGAGGATCGCGGTCCCCAGCCGCTCGCGCAGGGCCCGGAAGGCACGCAGCACCCCCACCTGCACGGTGACGTCGAGGGCTGTCGTCGGCTCGTCCGCGATGAGCAGGGAGGGACGGGTCACGACGGCGGCCGCGATCATCGCCCGCTGCCGCATCCCGCCGGACAGCTGATGCGGGTACTGCCGCATGCGCAGCTCCGGCTGCGTGATGCCCACCGCCTCGAGCGCCTCGATCACGGCGGCCCGTGCCTCCTTCCGGGGCACTCCCATGTGGGTGCGCAGGACCTCGGTGAGCTGCGGACCCATCGTGCGGGAGGGGGCGAAGGTGGTCCCGGGGTCCTGGTAGATGAGGGCGATCTGCCGTGCGAGCTCCGCGGCGGCAGGGCTGCCCAGCATATTCATCTCGCCCACGCGCAGCTCCTCGGCGCTCTGTCCGAGCTCGTCGGCGAGCAGACCGGCGACGGAGAGCGCCGTGAGCGACTTCCCGGATCCCGATTCGCCCACGATGCCGACGATCTCCCCGGGCTCGACGTGGAGATCCACGCCCCGGACGAGCGCGTCCCCGCCCTCGGGGGCGCTCACCCGCAGATCGCGCACCCGGACGAGCGCGGTGTCCCCCGGAGCGGGGACGGCCACGGCACTCGCGGCCCGGGGCCGGGGCGCCCAGCGGCGCGAGGCGCGCGGGTTCGCATGCGCGGCGAGCCCGTCCCCGATCAGCATCGCCGCGACCGAGGCGAGGACGATCATGACCGCAGGCCCCAGGGCCTCGGCCGGCTGGGTGTAGAGCGCCTCGAGACTGTCGTTGAGGAGGGACCCGAGGTCGTACTGCGGCTGCTGCACGCCGAGCCCCACGAAGGACAGCGCGGAGATCTCGACGAGGACCGTGGCGAAGATCGTCGTGGAGAGCACGAGCAGCGGCTCCGCCATCGAGGGGATCATGTGCCGGGTGGCGAGGTGCCACGAGCCCACCCCGAGGAACCGGCTCGAGAGGAAGTACTCGGCGCGGGCCGTGCGGCCGGCGAGATTGGCCGTGACCCTGGCGAAGCCGGGGATGCCCGCGATCCCGAGGGCGATGACGGCGGTGGTCGCCCCCGGCAGCAGGATCGCCGCGATGACGAGAGCGGTGATGAGGGTGGGGTAGGCGACCGCGGTCTCCAGCAGGCGCAGACACCATTCCCGCACTGCGCGCGGGGAGAGCCAGATCGCGACGCCCGCGGCGAGGCCGCCCAGCACGGAGATCGCCGTGGCGCACACGGTCATGACCAGAGTGAGACGGGTGGCGACCAGGACGCGGGCGAGGTTGTCCTGGCCGAAGTCGTTGGTGCCCAGCGGGTGCGCCCCGCCGGGCGGCTGCGCGACGTCGTCGGTGAACTGGTGCGCCTGCTGTGAGACGAGGAGCGGTGCGAACACGGCGACGAGCACGAGCGCCGCCATCACGACGACTCCGGCGGTGAAGGCCGGCTTCCAGAGTGTGCGTCTGCGTGCGGTCATCAGGCGGCCTCTCCGTCGAGGGTGCGGGGATCGACGAGCGCGAGGACGATGTCGACCACGAGGATGAGCAGGGTCGCGAGCACGCCCAGCAGGAGGATGATCCCCCGGATCACGGGGTAGTCCCGCTGGGTGATCGCCTGGACGATCCCGGTGCCGAGCCCGGGCCAGCTGAAGACCGTCTCCACGACCACTGCGCCGCCGAGCATCCCCGCGAGGATCAGACCGGAGAGGGTCAGCGTCGTGGTGAGGAGGCTGGGAAGCACGTAGCGGGACGTGATGTGCCACGTGCTCAGGCGCCATCCGCGCGCCGTGCGAACGTAGTCCTCCTCGAAGATCGACGCCGCCTCACGGCGCACGATGCGGGCGAGCGCGCAGGCCGGACCGATCATCACCGCGGCCGTGGGCAGGAGGAGCGAGGACAGGGTGGCGGCTCCGGACGCCGGCAGCCAGCCGAGGTGGATCGCGAAGACGTACACGAGCAGCGTCGCGAGCACGTAGTTGGGGACCGCGAAGACGAAGCTGGTCAGGGCGTTGAACACGTGGTCGACCCCCGGGCGGCGGCCGCCCCGGGTGAGCAGCGCCGCGCCGGTGCCCAGCGGCACGCTGATGAGCAGGGTGAGGCAGATGGCGATGAGGGCGATCTCCGCGGTGAACGGCAGCCGTGCGAACACCACCGAGGCGACGGGAGTGCCCGTGGCGAAGGAGGTGCCCAGGTCGAAGGTGAGCACTCCGCGGAGGTACTGCGCGAACTGCACGAGCAGCGGGGCGTCGAGGCCGAGGGACTCGCGCGTCCGCTCGATCTGCTCCGCCGTGGCGCCCTCCCCCGCGGCGACGACGGCGGGGTCGCCGGGCAGGAGCGGGACGATGAGGAACGTGATGAGCAGCAGGAGCGCGAACGACAGCAGCACTCCCCCGCCCCTGCGCAGCGCGAACCGCGCCCACGGGTGAGCAGCCGGCCGGGACCGCTCCGCCCCCGGCGGACGGGTGCCGACCGATGCACCCGATGAGATGGCCAGCGCCATGAGCAACACCTCCTTGTGTCAGTGCGACGAGACATGCCGGTCGCGGCGCAGGAGGCCGGTTCGTCAGCATGTGTGTCAAGGAACATAATGTTGCTTTTCAGACAGCCTGTCAATATTTTGAAGCCGCGTGGCCTAGGCACGCAGAAGGCGCCCCCTCACGCGGAGGGGGCGCCAGATCGACCGGGAGGCACGGGTGAGGCGGGACAGAGCCGCACGCAGCGCCTGCGGCCACGGACGCCGCGGCTCGCCCCTTCTGCGGACGCGTCGCCGCCCGCAGAGGGAGGCGAGCCGTTCAGGGACCCGGGCTCGCCGGCTCCGCACTCAGCGGCTGCCCGAGCTCACCCTTCGGCACCTCGGGCACGGCGTCGAATCCGCTCGCCCACATGCGGCCGTGGATCGAGAGGTCCGTGAGGATCCGCGCCACCTCCGCCGCGCTCATGGGAGGCACCTCGGGCTCCAGCCACCACTGGAGGACCGTCACCTGCTCCCCCACCCAGGCACGGGTGAGGATCTCCGGGTCCAGCCGGAACTGCGCCCCGGTGAGCTCCGCGCGCTTCTCGAAGATCGCCCGTGAGGACGCCGTGCGCTCGTCGACGAACCTCCGCAGGGCGATCCCGTTGCCCTCGCCCCGCAGGATCACCCGGTAGGCGTCCCGCTCCTCAGCCGCATGCTCGAAGAGGATGCGCACGGCATCGCCGGAGAAGTACGACCGCTCCCGGAGGCGGAGATCCGCCAGCCTCTCCCGCAGCCCCTCCTGCAGATCCAGGACGATCTGAGTGAGCAGGGCCTGCTTGTCCTTGAAGTAGGCGTAGAACGTCGCCCGGGAGATGTCCGCCTCCTCCGTGATGTCCTCGATCGTCACGGATTCGTATCCGCGCTCAAGGACGAGCGAGACGATCGCCTCCTTGAGCGCCCTCTTCGTCCTTCGCGTCCTGCGATTCTCCGCCATGGAATCTCCCCTCCGTCCCGTCAGCCCCACCTGCCGGCACCGGCAGGGGCCCTGCGCACCTGAATGCATCATCCCCTCTGGACGGCGGCGACCAAAGTTGTACACTGTGTCTGATTTTAGTCACACCGTCGTGAGGAGAAGACCCCATGCTCAACCTCGGGTACTACATCGCCCGCGCAGCGCAGCACTGGCCGGACCGCGAGGCGCTCGTCGCCGGGGACCTCCGGCTCACGTTCGCCCAGCTGGACGCCCGCAGCACGGCTCTCGCCGGAGCACTCGCGGGCCTCGGCGCCGGACGGGGCACGCCGGTGGCCACCTATGCCGGGAACACGGGCGAACTCGTGGAGATCGAGGCGGCGCTGTACAGGCTCTCCGCCCTGCGGGTGCCGATCAACGCCCGTCTGGGAATCGAGGAGACGGCCCACATCCTCGGGGACGCGGGTGTCCGCGTGCTCTTCACGGACGAGGAGCACCGGGAGGCCGCGGCTGAGGCCATCACCCGCAGCGGCGCGCACACGCGCCTCGTGGTGCTCGGGGAGGACGGTCCGGAGGGCTATCGGAGCTTCCTCGCCTCAGGCGAGGGCACGCCCGCCGAGGCCGTCATGATCGACGCGGAGGAGTCCGATCCCTGCGTGCTCAACTTCACCTCGGGCTCCACCGGGAAGCTCAAGGCGGCGATCCAGACGGTGGGCAACCGCCTCGCGAACATGCGCAAGCGCCTCATGAGCCCCGGGGACGCCGCTGCCGAACCCCGCTACCTCGTCGCCGGCCCCATCACCCACGCCTCCGGCATGGGGATCCTCGCCGCACTCTCCCGCGGCACCACCATCGTCGTCCTGCCCCGCTGGGACCCTGCCGGATTCTTCCGGCTGGTGCGCGAGGAGAGGGTGACCTCGACCTTCGTCGTCCCGACGATGCTCCACTCCCTCCTGGACCACGGGGTCGACCGCGGCGACGTGGCGACGCTGGAGAGCCTCACCGTCGGCGGAGCCCCGGTCAGCCCGCAGCGTCTGCGGGAGGCGGTGGCGGCCTTCGGGCCGATCATCGCCCAGGGCTACGGCCAGGCCGAGACCACCAGCGGAGTGACCACCCTCAGCCGGGAGGACATCGTCCGCGGCATCGAGGAGGATCCGGAGATCCTGCTGTCCTGCGGGCGGGCGGTCTTCGACTCCGAGGTCGCGGTCCTCGACGACGCCGGCCGGCGGGTGCCCGCCGGCGAGCTGGGCGAGCTCGCCGTACGCGGGCCGGACTGCGTGCACGAGTACTGGGGCGCACCGGAGCTCACCGCGGAGACGTTCGTGAACGGCTGGGTGCGCACCGGCGACATCGCATACATCCGGCACGACGGCTACGTCTTCATCGTCGACCGGAAGAAGGACATGATCATCTCCGGCGGCTTCAACATCTACTCGACCGAGGTGGAGGCCGCGCTGTACGAGCATCCCGATGTGCACGAGGTCTGCGTGGTCGGCTCCCCGGACGCGCAGTGGGGCGAGGCCGTCACCGCGGTGGTGGTGCCGAAGGCCGGCGCCGCACCCACCCCTGAGTCCCTCATCGAGTTCTGCGGCACGCGCCTCGACCGCTTCAAGAAGCCGCGGCGCGTGGACTTCGTCTCCACGCTCCCGGTCAACCGCAACGGCAAGATCGACCGCAGGCAGGTCCGCGCAGGCTACTGGGCCGGCGCGGAGAGAGCCGTCTGAGCACGTCCGCCCACCC
>NZ_JALAHB010000028.1 GCF_022712115.1 Brevibacterium sp.
CGGTGTCCACCGTGGTCGTCCTCCCAGAAGCCTGTTGTCCACACCGCCTGTGAGCGAACTCCATCCACACCTGTGGGCAGAGCGGTGCATAGCGTCCACATAGTTTTCCACAGAATGTGCAAACTGACGAAGGCATCCCCGGATTCATCCACATCTGTGGGCAAGCATGTGGAAATCACATGGGCGTTCTTTGTGGACGGAGCTGTTCACGCGGCGTGTGAATAACCTTCCGGACGCACTGTGGACGCCTGTGGGACACATGGCCCGAGGCGGCTGTGGGCAACGGGCCCGCGGACTGTTCCCCGGAGTGGGCTGGAGTGGGGCGACCCCGCGAGAGAGGCGGATCCTGGGCGGTTTTGACCGCTGCACCCGGAGGCCCTTATGCTTGAGTGTCCTGTGTTGTGGGCCAGTACTCCCAGTACTCCGGTGTGTGCGAACTTCCCCGTGTCTCCCTCGACGCAGGAATGGAGTGCCGAGGACTCTCGGCTCATCCCCCTGTTCAGCGGAACCGCACCCGCTGGCGCCCCGCGCCCGCGAAGACCGTAGGAGTTAGACAAGTGAGCAAGCACACCTTCCAGCCGAACAACCGCAAGCGCGCCAAGACGCACGGCTTCCGCCTGCGCATGCGCACCCGTGCCGGCCGCGCGATCCTCGCATCGCGCCGCCGCAAGGGCCGCAGCGCCCTCTCCGCCTGAATCAGCGGACGAGAGGCTGAGGCTTCGTGCTGCCTCGTGAGAACCGTCTGAGCGATCCCCAGGAGTTCCGGACCGCATTCCGCACCGGAGCGAAGGGGACCAGCGGACATGTGATCGCTCACCTGGCGCACACCCGCGAATCCCACGCTCCGCGCGTGGGATTCGTCGTATCCAAGGCCGTGGGCAACGCAGTGGTCCGGAACCGGGTCAAGCGCCGGGCCCGGGCCTGGGCCGCGTCGCGCCTCTCCGCGCTGGAGCCGGGTGAGCTCCTCGTGGTGCGCGCACTGCCGGCCGCCGCGGAGGCGGACTGGACGCAGCTGACGGGATCGTTGGAGCGTGCGCTGCGCAGGGCACGGCGGCGGCAGGATTCCCGTGCGGAGGCATGAGGACACCGAGTCCTCCCTGCCGGTGTGGCCCTCGGGCCGGCGTGCGCGCATTCTGCATGGGGTGCGGCTCGCGCCCCGCATGCCCTTCGTATGGTTCATGCGAGCCTATCGTCGCCTCGTCTCGCCGCTCTACGGCGATGTCTGCCGGTACTATCCGAGCTGTTCCAAGTACGCTCTCGACGCCTTCGAGGTCAAGGGTGCGGTCAGAGGATTCGTCCTGACCACGTGGCGCGTGCTCCGGTGCAACCCTCTGTCCTCCGGCGGAGTGGATCATGTGGAGGGTTCGGTGCTTCATGCGAGGAGCCGAGCCATCTGGGCCGCTGCCGGGCCCACGGCCCCGTCCGTCGAGGCGGACGACGAGCCGGACAATGGCAGAATGGACAAGCGGTAGCGACACGATGATGGCACTGCTGAGCACTGGTCTCAGAGGGCCGAGGAGAGTGAATGGGCTTCTTCGATACGATTCTGTACCCCATCCAGTGGGTGGTGGCGTGGATCCTCGCCCTGTTCCATGAGCTATTCACCATGCTCGGGATGGATGCGGCGGGAGGATGGACGTGGGTGCTCTCGATCACCGGCCTCACCGTCGTGGTGCGTGCGGCGGTGATCCCTCTCTTCGTCCGGCAGATCAAGTCGCAGCGCAAGATGCAGATGATCCAGCCGGAGATCCAGCGCCTCCAGCAGAAGTACAAGGGGAAGAAGGACCAGTTCTCCCGCCAGGCGATGGTGGAGGAGCAGCAGGCGCTCTTCAAGAAGCACGGGACCAGTCCGTTCGCCTCCTGCCTCCCGCTCCTGGTGCAGATGCCGATCTTCCTGAGCCTCTTCCGTGTGATCATGCACGTGCCGCAGGTGGCCGCAGGCGAGATGAACCCGGTGGGCGGCATGACCCGCGACCTCGCGGTGCAGATGGACGGCGCGACCGTCTTCGGCATCCCGCTCTCTGCCTCGTTCCTGGATCCGGGGACCGATGTCAACGCCTGGGCCGTGCGGATCCTCACCGCCGTGCTCATCGTGCTCATGGCCGGCATGCAGTTCCTCACGCAGCGTCACATGATGACGAAGAACATGTCGGAAGCCGCTCTGAACAACCCGTTCATGCAGCAGCAGAAGATGATGCTCTACCTCATGCCCGTGGTCTTCGGCATCGGCGGCATCTACTTCCCCCTGGGCGTCCTCATCTACTGGGTCATCTCCAACGGCTGGACGATGGGCCAGCAGACGGTGATCATCCGGAACATGCCCACCCCCGGTTCCCAGGCCGAACGTGAGCTCATGGAGCGCCGTGCGAAGAGGGGGAAGTCCCCCCTGCCGGGTTCCGAGCCCATCGAGATGAAGCCCGAGAACGCCAGCACCACGGGCAGCACCTCCGGCGGCCAGCGCCAGCAGCCTGTCAGCGCCAAGCGCCAGAAGCAGAAGCAGAAGAAGCGCAAGAAGTGACCTGAGCCGTGTGAGCGGCCACCTCCACGAAGGGACGATCATGAGCGACGCCGAGAAGACACCGGAGTCTCCCGGGCACGGATCCGTGCCCGGTGCCGCTGATGTGCCGCAGGAAGCCCCGGTGACCGCCGGGGAGCATGCTGCTCAGGGCGGCGCCGCGGAAGCGGCAGGGGAGAGCGGCCCGGACGGCCGGGCGCAGGAGGCGAAGCGCAGCAGAACCGAACTTCTGGAAGAGGAGGGCGACATCGCCGCCGACTACCTCGAGGAGCTGCTGGACATCGCGGATCTCGACGGTGACATCGACATCGACGTGGTGGACGGTCGCGCACACGTCGCGGTGGTGAACGAGGAGGGCGGAGATGACCTCCGGAAGCTGGTGGGCGCAGACGGACAGGTCCTCACTGCCCTGCAGGAGCTCACCCGGCTCACGGTGCAGGCACAGACCGGTCAGCGCTCCTGGCTGATGCTGGACGTGGACGGCTATCGCGATCGCCGGAGGAACGATCTCCGCGCCCGTGCGCAGAAGGCTGTCGACTCCGTGCAGGAGACAGGTGAAGCCGTCGCCCTGGAGCCGATGAACAGCTTTGAGCGCAAGGTGGTGCATGACGTCGTGGCCTCGGCCGGACTGCGTTCCGAATCCGAGGGCGAGGGCGACGGCAGGCACGTCGTCGTGCTGCCGGCATGAGCGCGGAGGCAGAACCGCTCGAAGCGATGCCCGCCTACGTGACGGAGCTCTTCGGCGACCGCACTGCCCTCGCACAGCGATACGCCGGGCATCTCGCCACGACGGGCGTGGAATGGGGCCTGATCGGCCCCCGGGAGGTGCCGAGGATCTGGACGCGGCACATCCTCAACTGTGCCGTGCTCGCAGAGCTCCTGGAGGCCGGCGACGAGGTGGGGGACATCGGATCCGGTGCAGGACTGCCCGGGCTCGCGCTGGCGCTGGCTCGTCCCGACGTCTCTTTCGTCCTCGTGGAGATCATGGAGCGCCGCGTGGAGTGGCTGCAGATGGTCGTGGACGATCTGGGTGTGGAGAACGTCCGGATCGTCCGCGCACGCGTGGAGGAGCTCGTCGACGAGGAGATGTTCACGGTCGTGACGGCTCGCGCCGTGAAGAGCCTCTCCACGCTCATCGAATGGACGGTGCCCGTCCTGGCGCCTGAAGGGCGCATCCTCGCCATCAAGGGGGAGCGCGCTCCTGAGGAGGCGGAGAAGGCGGCGAAGCTCATCCGGAAGAGAAGGCTCGAGGGACCTGTCTTCCATCGTCTGGGCAGTGAACATCTCGACGTTCCGACCACTGTGGTGGAGCTGCGCCGGCGCTGATGTGACGTCACCCCCTACGGGAACGAAGGGCATATATACCGATAATCGTACTATCCGTTGTGGGCGGTGAATCTTCTGTGGCCGGTCCCTGTTTCACGTGAAACAGGGACCGGCCACAGAAGATTCACCGCCTGCCCTCAAGAGTAGAATGACCGGGTACCCCACATCGAACGAACGCGGAGTGATCCACATGCCTGTGATGGACGAGTCGACTCCGCTCGGCGCTCAGATCGCACGAGACAACATGCGAGCCGAGCGCCTGGCGTCGACTACCTTCCCCAAACCCGCTGAGACGCGGATCCTGACCGTCGCCAACCAGAAGGGCGGCGTGGGGAAGACCACGACGGCGGTGAACGTGGCTGCTGCGCTTGCGTATCACGGTCTTGAAGTGCTCGTCGTGGACATCGATCCGCAGGGCAATGCCAGCACTGCGCTGAGTGTGGAGCATTCCACCGGGGTCGCCGGCATCTACGAGGTGCTGATCGACGACTACGACATCTCGCAGGTGGTGGCGGAAGCGCCGGACTTCGAGACGATGAAGTGCGTGCCCGCCACCATCGACCTCGCCGGGGCGGAGATCGAACTCGTCTCCAAGGTCGCACGTGAACTGCGCCTCCAGCGTGCGCTCGGGAAGTACCTGCGTGAGAGGGAAGCCGAGGGCAACCCGGTCGACTATGTGCTCATCGACTGCCCGCCCAGCCTCGGGCTGCTCACCGTCAACGCCTTCGTGGCTGCCCGTGAGGTTCTCATCCCGATCCAGTGCGAGTACTACGCCCTGGAGGGAGTGAGTCAGCTGCTCAAGAACATCCAGCTCATTCAGCAGCATCTGAATCCCGAGCTGTGGATATCCACGGTTCTGCTCACCATGTACGACGGGCGCACCCGGCTGAGCGCCCAGGTGGCGGAAGAGGTGCGAGCGCATTTCGGCGAGCAGGTCCTCGACACCGTCATCCCGCGGTCGGTTCGGATCTCCGAGGCGCCGAGCTACGGCAAGACAGTCATCACCTATGAACCGAGCTCTACCGGCGCGCTCTCCTACAGGGAAGCTGCGGAGGAGATCTCTTTGAGAGGAGCAGCCAATGGCTGAGAAGAGGAAGGGCGGCCTCGGGCGCGGCCTGGGGTCCCTGATTCCCACCCCTGAGACGGGGAGGCCGGCTGATGTCTTCTTCCCTCGCAGTGAGCGCGACGAAGCAGCTGTGACCGACGGGTCCGAGGCCGAGGGCAGCTCACCGCGACGGTCGGCGGATCCTGCCGAGTCGATGCGGCGTGCGCAGGCGGGACGCCGGACCGCGGCGCCCAAGAAGGCGCCGGCGAAGACGGGGAAGAGCGCCGCCTCCGGGGCCTCAGAGAAGGGGCAGACGAAGAGGACCGATTCTGCGCGGGAGACCGCAGGCCCTGAGCAGAAGGCGTCCGGCGGTTCGCGGAAGGCCTCCGCCGCGAAGCCGAAGACCGGCGCGGCGTCGAACGGAACTGCCAAGCAGCGGGCTGCCGGTAAGGGAGCGACGGCTGCTGGAAAGGCGGCAGCTGCCGCAGAAGCCGAGTCGGAGAAGGCCTCCACGTCCACGGCTCAGCGTGTGCGGGATGTGACTGAGCCTGTTGATAGAGGCGTCGTCGGCGAAGGGCCCGCAGCGCAGCCTTCCCCCGTGAATACAGGGGACACACCGTCTGCGGCAACTGTGGATAATCCGGTGGAAACCGCTGTGGATGCCGCTGTGGATCAAGGAGAAGCCGCCGGGGCCGTTTCACGTGGAACGGGGGACGAGCAGGAGCTCGTTCCGGTTCCGGGAACCACCTTCGGTGAGATTCCCATCAAACTGATCCGCCCCAATCCCCGCCAGCCCCGCGAGGTCTTCGACGAAGACGCGCTTGAGGAGCTTGTCACCAGCATTCGCGAGATCGGTGTGCTGCAGCCCGTGGTGGTGCGACGACGCAGCGATGATCCTGCGAAGTATGAGCTCATCATGGGTGAGCGGCGATTCCGCGCGTCGCAGGAGGCCGGCCGTACGAGCGTGCCGGCTATCGTCCGAGAGACCTCGGACGACGATCTCCTTCGCGATGCGCTGCTCGAGAACCTCCACCGCGTGGATCTCAATCCGCTGGAAGAGGCGGCCGCCTACGCGCAGCTGCTCGAGGACTTCGACTGCACGCAGGAGGAGCTGTCCGGCCGTATCGGTCGCTCTCGTCCGCAGATCTCCAACACGCTGCGGCTGCTCAAGCTTCCTCCCATGGTACAGCGCCGTGTGGCAGCAGGTGTGCTGTCCAGCGGACATGCGCGGGCGATCCTGGGCCTGAATGACGCTGCGCAGATGGAGGTGCTTGCACAGCGAGTGGTGGCTGAAGGCCTTTCGGTGCGTGCTACGGAGGAGGCGGTAGTCCTTCTCAACCGCGGGGAGAAGCCAGCCGTTTCACGTGGAACGAAGGAGGCGGATCCGGCCCTGACTGAGCTCGCCCGCAGCATCGGGGACCGCCTTGAGACGCGGGTGAATGTGACGATGGGGAAGCGCAAGGGAAAGCTCTCCGTGGAGTTCGCCGATCAGGCCGATCTCAAGCGCATTCTCGAGCTGCTGGGCATCTCACAGTAGGTCGTTCAGCCTCGCAGAGCGAGTAGTCGACACAGCCGGTGCACGCTCATGGTGGAGCGTGTCGTGAACGCAGTGGCCGGGGCATAGTGCCCCGGCCACTGTCATATGCGCTCGCACTCGGCTAAGTCCCGTGTATCCGCGGAGATGAGGAAGTGACGCCATCAGCCGATAGAACAAAGTCACCCGTCCGCGATGCGCTCCCTTTCACGCGGGCGGTGCAGGACGTGAGAGGTTCTCGCGTGGATGGGGGAGCAGCAAAGCACGACTGTCGCACTCCATGGTCCCTCGCGCCGTAGTCCGTGTGGATGCCGTGCTGTGCGGCCGACTTGCTGCTGGCAGGCAGCTCGAGTACACACAGTTATGTGAGCGTGTGAGCGTGTGAGCGTGTGAGCGTGTGTGCGTGTGAGCGTGTGAGCGTGTGAGCGTGTGAGCGTGTGAGCGTGAGAGCGTGTGAGCGTGTGAGCGTGGGAGCGTGTGAGCGGGTGAGCGTGAGAGCGTGGCGGCGGGCGGGGCGGACGGCAGGATTGCCGGGGATCCGGGGCGCGGCGGGCGACCCGCCGCTGC
>NZ_JALAHB010000029.1 GCF_022712115.1 Brevibacterium sp.
CGCCGCGCGCCCCGCTCCCGCGGGCGGCTGCGCCGGCGGAGCCGGGCTCCGTGACCCCCCCCGCGCGGCCGGCGCGGAGCCCGCGCTGGTCCGCCGCCACGAGAGCGTAGCCGAGGTCGTCGCCGCCGGCCCCGACTCCACCGTGCAGCCCGGCGACGAGCAGTTCATCGTCTTCCCCTGGATCGGCTGCGGCGAGTGCCAGGCCTGCGCCGAGGACCGCGAGAACTACTGCATCGGCGCCAAGCGGAACCTCTCCGTCGCCCTCAACGGCGGCTACGCCCGCGAGGTGTGGGTGCCCGATTCGCGCTACCTCGTCCCCGTGGGCGACCTCGACCCGTCCTGGGCCGCCACCCTCGCCTGCTCCGGGCTGACCTCCTACGCCGCCACCACCAAGGTCCTCACCCCCGAGGTCGACCGCCCCATCGCCGTCATCGGCACCGGAGGCGTGGGCCTCAGCGTCATCCCCATCCTGCGCGCACGCGGGCACCGGAACATCGTCGCCGCGGACGTGAGCGAGGCCGCGCTGGAGAACGCGAAGGCCGCGGGTGCCACCGCGACCGTCCTCACCACCGGGGAGAACGCGGTCGCGGATCTCGTCGAGGCCGGCGGGGGCAAGCTCGCGGGCGCCATCGACTTCGTCAACAACGGCGCGACCTCGTCCCTGGCGCTCAGCGCGCTCGGCGTGGGCGGCAAGCTGGTGAGCGTCGGCCTGTTCGGCGGACAGCTGGCCTTCCCCACGACCCTCGTCGCACTCAGCCAGCTCAAGATCGAGGGCAACTTCGTCGGCAGCCTCCCCGAGCTCAAGGCCCTCGTGAAGCTCGCGGGCGAGACCGACCTCCCCCGCCTGCCCATCCAGGAGCGCCCCCTGGAGGCGGAGAACGTCACCGGCGCGCTCGACGACCTCGCAGAGCGCAGGGTCGCCGGCCGCGTGGTGCTCGTCGCGAACTGACGCCTGCGTCCAAGCGCCCATGTCTCACTCTGCTTCGCCTTTCCGGCGGAAATGCGAAGCAGAGTGAGACATGGGCGCTGTTCACGCGCGCGGGGTCAGCCCTGGGCCGCGCGCACCGTCTTGAAGCCCTCGGCCCAGGCCAGCAGGTCCTCGAGCATGGGCTCGAACGTCTGCGCGGAGACCTCCTCCGGGGCGAATGCGCCGTCGGTGAAGTCCGTGAAGATCGAGAAGGACGCGGTGCCGCGGACCGTCGCCGTGCGGAAGTTCGCGAAGGCGAGGCGCCACGCCTCGACCGCCCGCACGCCCTTATCCGCCCCGTAGCTCGCGAAGGCCACGGGCTTGTGCGCGAACTCCGTGCCGACGAAGTCGATCGCGTTCTTCAGCGGACCGGGCACGGAGTGGTTGTACTCCGGGGTGACGACGATGTAGCCGTCGAAGGGCTCCACCGCCGCACCCCAGGCCACCGTGTGCGCGTTCTGGTACTGGTGCGCGCCTCCGGGGATCGGCTCGTCGAGGATGGGCAGGTCGAAGTCCGCATACCGGAGCACCTCGTTCTCCACGCCGCGCTCGTCCAGCTGCGCCTTCACCCAGTCGACGACCTGGGGGTTGAGCGCTCCCGGGCGGTTGCTGCCTGCGATGATTCCGATCCGCGTCATGTCATGGGCTCCTAGGGCTCAGATGAGTGAAGTGGCGCTGCGGCGCACGCCCCGTTCCTGGCACGTACGGCCGCCCTGCGCCGGACACCGCACATGCAGCGGGTCCGCCGGATGCAAGGATCTGCGGCGGCGGAGTATTCCTTCGACTGCGTCACACTCGGCGTGCGCTCCGCCTCGCGTCCGCTCCGTCCGCCTCGGCCGGCGCTCGGCCCGGCGCTCGGTCCGTCTCGGCCGGCCCCGGCACGCAGCGGAGCAGCACGGCCCGGTGAGAGGCCCTCCCCCTCGCCCAGCCCCTCAGATCCGGCCCGAACGCAGGATGTCGAGGGCGTAGGCGGCGAGCGGCTCCACACCCGCCCCGGTCTCCTCGGGATCGAGGTCGAGGTCGCCCATGCGGCCCTGCTTGAGCCGGGTGTAGACGCCCTCCCGGATGCAGGCCAGCTTCCAGGCCGCGAAGGCGGCGTAGTACGGCACGCGGGAGGTGTCCTGGCCGGTGAGCTCCGCGTAGCGGGCGGTGACCTGCTCCGCGGTGAGACCGCCCTCCTCGACCGTGGGCGTCCAGATGCCGGTGTACTCGATGGGCACGAACATCATCGCGAGCAGGTAGCCGAGGTCCGTGACGACATCGCCCACCGAGGACAGCTCCCAGTCCACGACCGCCTGGACCTCACCGCTGGTGCGGTCGAAGAGCATGTTGTTGGGCTTGACGTCACCGTGCACCAGACCCGTGACGGTCTCGGGCGGGATCTCACGGGAGAGCGCGGCCTGCGCCTCGCGGATCACCGGGATGTCACGGGTGGTGATGGCCTCGTACTGACCCAGCCAGCGGCGCAGCTGGCGCTCGACGAATCCGCCCGGACGGCGCAGATCGCCGAGGCCCACCGCGTCGATGTCCACCCGGTGGATCTCGGCGAGGGCGTCGACCATGGACCGCATCGAGCCGGCCACGGAGCCCGAGGCCGGGATGAGTTCGAGATCGGCCGGCTCGTGGATGGGGAAGCCGTCGCAGTGGTCCTGGAAGACGAAGGGGACCTCGAGCACGGTGGGGTCGTCGACGATCTCGAGGATGGTCGGCACGGGTACGGACGTGGGGCCCAGCGCGGCCATGATCCTCCCCTCGCGGGAGACGTCGTGCGCGCTGCCGCCCTGGTGCCCCAGCGGCGGGCGGCGCAGGACCCAGCGGTCTGCACCGTCGAGGGTCACCGTGAAGGTGAGGTTGGAACGTCCCACGGAGAGCACGCGGAAGCCCACCTCAGCCTCCTCCACGCCGGCGCGCGCCGCGACCCACGGACGGACCCCCGGCCCGATCCCCGTCGGCAGTCCGGACGGATCCTGAGCGGCTGCGGATGGTGGTTCGTTCGACGTCATCGTCGTCTCTCCTCGTGCCGGGACGCGTCACGGTCCCTCCGGTGGCGGCCGTGCGCGATCCGTCGGACAGCGGTCCGGCGACCGTCTCAGTGCTCGGCCTTATCAAACGTTCAGCAGTCTGGACTATACGCTAGGGAGTCGCGCGCATCACCGCAATCCGCCAGAACACACCCTCGCAGCGAAGGAAGACGATGACTGGTCTGCCACCCACCTCTGCCCCCTCCTCCTCGGATCTGCCCGCCGGGCCGCTCAGCGGCATCGTCGTCGCGGACTTCTCCCGGGTGCTGGCAGGACCGTTCTGCTCCATGACCCTGGGCGATCTGGGCGCGACGGTCATCAAGGTGGAGAGCCCCGGCGGCGACGACACCCGCTCCTGGAGCCCTCCGGTGTACATGGGCCAGGCGAGCTACTACCAGGCCGTCAACCGGAACAAGCACTCGATCGCCCTGGACTTCAAGGATCCGGAGGACCTCGAGGTCGCCAAGCGCATCGCCGCACGCGCGGACGTCTTCCTCCACAACTTCAAGCCCGGGTCCATCGACAAGTTCGGGCTGGGGTACGAGGGAGTGCGGGAGCTCAACCCGCAGGTCATCTACGCCCACATCAGCGGCTTCGGCACGAAGAAGGGCGCGGACATGCCCGGCTACGACGTCCTCGTGCAGGGCGCGGCGGGCCTCATGGACATGAACGGGGATCCGGACGGCCCTCCCGTGCGCTCCGGCGTCTCGATCTTCGACATCACGACCGGAATGACGACCGCGCTGGGCATCACCGCCGCCATCCGCCACCGCGACCTCACGGGCGAGGGCCAGCTCATCGAGAACAACCTCATGAGCAACGCCCTCTTCACCATGACCAACCAGTACCAGGTCGCGCTCAGCGGACAGACCACGCGGCGGGCAGGAGCCGAGCACGGCACCATCTACCCGTACAACGCCTTCCCCACGGGCGACGGCGACCTCATCGTCGTGGGTGCGAACAACGGACAGTTCGCCCGTCTCGCCGAGGTGCTCGGCCACCCGGAGTGGAGCACGGACGAGCGCTTCGACTCGCCGGAGAAGCGCAACGTCAACCGCGCCGAGCTCCGCCCGCTCATGGAGGAGGCGCTCTCCCACAAGGGCAAGCAGGAGTGGTTCGCGCTGCTCACGGAGGCCGGTCTGCCAAGCTCGCCCGTGCAGAGCGTCAACGAGGGCCTGATGACGGCGGAGGAGCTGGGGCTCGAACCGGTGTGGACCACCGGCGAGGAGGGCGGCATCCCGACCATCCGCCCCTCGCTCTCGTTCTCCGCCTCGCCCGTGAGCTACCGGAAGCAGCCGCCGGAGCTGGGCGAGGACGGCGACGCCGTCCGTGCCTGGCTGGACTCCGAGGACTGACACCCGCACCCGGCGCAGACCGGAGGGGCCCGGGCGATTCGTTCGCCCGGGCCCTCTCGCGTCCGCCGGGGACGGGATCGCGGCGGGCCGCACCGGACCCTCGGGCTCGGCCTTGTGGGATCCGGACTCCTCCCCTAGTGTGATCGGTGACATGCAAGAACGATCGTTCTTCCTCCGTACGCTTCGGAGCCGACACAGGGAAAGAGACGATGAAGTCACTGGCCTCCGCGCTCTCACGCGCCTTCTACCGATTCCTGCCGGACTCCCTCGTGGTGGCCGTGCTCCTCACCCTTGTCACGTTCGTCCTCGCCGCGACGGTCGAGAAGCAGAACCCCATCGATCTGGTGAGCATGTGGGGCGGGTCCGCCTGGGACCTGCTCGCGTTCTCCATGCAGATCGCGATGCTTCTCCTCACCGGGTACATGCTCGCGAGCACACCCCTCGTCGATCGCGGACTCGACGCACTCGCGCAGAGGGTCCGCAGCCCTCGCGCCGCGGTGGCCATCGCCACCTTCGCCGGGGCGCTCGGCACGTGGCTCAACGTCGGATTCGGCCTGGTCATCGGTGTGGTCCTCGCGAGGAAGCTCGCCCGCACGGTGCCGGGGATGCACTACCCGCTCGCCGTCGCAGGGGGATATGCGGGCTTCTCCCTCTACGGGATCGGCCTCTCCGGCACCATCCCGCTCACCATCGCGACGCCGGGGCACATCCTCGAGGAGCAGATGGGAGTCGTGCCGACGACGGAGACGATCTTCGCTCCCCTCGTGCTCCTCACGGCGGCGGTCGTGATCCTCGGCCTCCCGGCATTCGTCGCGTTCCTCCACCCGAAGGACGCCGCAGAGGTCATCGAGCTGCGGCTGCCGCAGCCGGCGCCTCAGGAGGAAGCCGGGAAGGAGGCCGGCGGGGGAGAGACTCTGGCAGATCGGCTCAACCGCAGCCCTGCGATCGGCATCTTCATCGGCCTGCTCGGAATCAGCTACACGGTCCTCCACTTCGTCGGCCGGGGAGCCGTCGACTTCGACATCATCAACCTCGCCTTCCTCTCCCTCGCCCTCCTTCTCTTCGCCCGGCCCAGCGCGTTCCTCGCAGCGCTGCGGAACAGCATCGGGGTGGTCAGCGGGGTCCTCGTCCAGTACCCGCTGTACGCCGGGATCATGGGCGTGCTGGCGGGCTCCGGGCTCATGGTGACCTTCGCGGGGGTCTTCGCCGGCGTCTCGACCCCGGAGACGCTGCCGTTCTTCAGCTTCCTGTCCGGCGGGATCATCAACCTGCTCGCCCCCTCGGGCGGCGCGCAATGGGCCGTGCAGGGCCCCATCATGGTGGAAGCCGCCGGCAGCATGGGCGCCGACTATGCGGCGACCGCGCTCGGTGTGGCCTACGGGGACCAGTGGACCAACTCCATCCAGCCCTTCTGGATCCTGCCGGTGCTCGCCATCTCGGGAATCAAGCTGAGAGACGTGATGGGGTATCTCTTCCTCATCATGCTGTTCCTGGGCATCGTCTACGGCGCCTCGCTACTTCTCCTCGGGTTCCTGTGATGGGCCGGCGACGACCGCTCGGCACGCTGAGCGGACCGCACGAGGCCGAGAGCCAGGTCCACCTGCAGCCGCACGAGCTCGTCCGCACTGTGGGGGCCGTCAGGCCGGTACCAGGCGGACATGGAATTGCACAGGGACACCGCCGCACGCGTCGCGCTGGGCACGTCCAGCACGTCGAAGTCGCCGGCCGCCCGCCCTTCGCTGATCACCGCGCGGAAGACGGCTTCCGAGCGGTCCCGCTGCTCGACCACGGCCGCGCGCCTCTCCCCTGCGAGATACCGGAACTCCGTGATCCCCACGAGCGAGGCCTGCGGCTTGTCGACGATGAATCGCACGTAGGCGCTCACTGCCGCCGCCAGCCGCCCAGGAGGTCCGCCTCCTGCGTCCGCGACCGCGGTCTCGAGGGAGTCGGCGAGCTCCCGCGAGGTCGATTCGAGCACGAACTCGAGGATCTCGTCCTTCGAGCCGAAGTAGTTGTAGAGGTTCGACAGCGACGTCCGGGCGAGCGCGGCGATGCTCCGCGTCGACGCTCCGTGGAACCCGCGTTCGGCGAACGCCTCCAGCGCAGCGGCGATCACCGTCGCCCTGTCGATGAAGTGGGGCGCCGCCCGCCGTCTCGTCCCGTTCTCCCGCACAGCTCGACATCCTGCCACACGACCGCACCGCCTCCGCCCCGTCGGAAAGGACTGACAATGGCCGATTCCCCCACGGAGACCGCTCCGGACACTGCGACCGTCCGCCCGGGCAGACGGTTCAGCGCCGGCGTGCGCGCCGCCGCCGGTACCTCTCCCCTGTCCGCGGCCGCCGAGGCGGTGCGGATCGCGCTGGCCGAACTCGCGGTGCCGGACACCGCCGTCCGCTGTACCGCCGTCGACGTCCTGCGCCCCTTCGGGCGCGGACGGGCGGATGCACGGCCGGGGACGCTCACCGTCGACGGTGTGGTCACCGCCGTCGCCGCCTCCCCGCCCGGCGGGATCGTCGAAGCCGTGCTCACCGTCGTCGAGGACGCAGCTGCCGCACAGCGGCCGCCGGCCGCCACCCGGCCCGAGGCCGATGCGGCGGATCCCCAGCGCGCCGGCGAGATGCGGATCAGCATCACGGCGGGGATCGGCCTCCCGCCCGCCGATCCCGCGGACTGCCCCGGATCCCGCCGGTGGGGGCGCCTGCTGCAGGCCCGCCTGGACGGAGACCCCCGCACAGCGGAGCTGCTGGCGAGCTACGACGGCACGATGGGGATCCGGATCGGAGGCCGCGAACTGCACATCCGGTGCTATCGCGGTCAGGTGCTGGAGATCGTCCCACGGTCGCTGCTCGGCGCGGACTTCATCGTCGACATCCCGGGAGACGAATTCATCGCGCTCATGACCCACGACCGCTACTCGTTCATGGAGTCCGCCATGCGCCGCAGGCTCGGCTCCTCCGGGTCCGGCTACGAGTATCTGCGGATGACCTCCGCCCTCGTCCACATCATCGAGCTCGCACGCACCATGGCGGTGGAAGCCGGCTGGGGCGTCCCGTTCGCACCCGGTGCCGCACGGAGCGGAGAGCCCGCATGAGTGCCGCATCCACCACGCTCCGCGCGCATCAGCTGACGGTGGACGGGCGGACGGCCTTCGTCCAGGACTGGGGGCCGGAACACGGCCGTCCGCTCCTCGCCATCCACACGGCCGGACAGTCCGGGGTCCAGTACAGGGACGCGGGCCGCGAACTCGCAGCCCTCGGGTACCGCGTGCTCGTGCCGGATCTGCCGGGCCACGGCCATTCGGAACCGGCGCGCGGCGGTCCCGTCACGGATCTCACCGACTACGCGAGGTTCTGCCTGAAGGCGCTCACACTCCTGCGGATCGACCGTCCCGTGGTCGTCGGCTGCTCGATCGGCGGGAAGATCGCGCTCGAGATCGGCGCTCTCGCCGGGGACGGGATCGCGGCGATCATCGCGATGGCGGCGAACGCCGAGGCGGGGCATGTGAACATCCGCGCCATGCGCAGAGAGCTCACCGACATCTCCGCACCCTCTCGCTCCGATCGCACCTACTGGGGAACGCTCGCGGTGGTGGGAAGCGCCGTGAGCACCCGTCGCAGGGAGCTCATCGGCCGCATGCACTGCAGGGAGGATCCGCAGGTCTCCGGCTCCGACCTCCTCGCGTGGGGAACTCACGACGTCGCCGAGCGACTGCCGCGGATCACCGCGCCGACCCACCTGGTGGTGGGAGACGACGACCTGTGGGTCGATGCCGAGCGCGTCGGACGTGCCGCCGGACGAATCGGCCGCTCCCGATTCACGCGGCTCCCCGGGATCGGGCACTATCCCATGGAGGAGATGGACGACTTCGCGGACGTGATCGACGGATGGGTCGAGGACCTGCTCGCCCTCGGTGCACACACGGCCGCAGGCGCTTCGGCCCCGGCAACCCCACCAGAAGGAGAGAACCCATGACCGCAGCGACCTCCGCACCCACTCTCTACGGCAGCCTCCGGACCTGGGCGGACGCCGCTCCTCAGCGAGAGCTCCTGATCCAGGTGGACCCGGTTCCGGATGAGCACCGGGAACGCGGCAGGCCCGGAGGCCCCCGCCGCGCGGAGGCGAGCGCAGTCTCCACCACCGTCGCAACGGCGGAGGAACTCCTCGCCCTCGCGGATTCCCGCGCGGCCTGGATGCAGGGGCGGGACATCGGGCCGGGCTCCTGCATCGCCGTCTGGCTGCCGTCGTGGATCGAGGCGGTCGCCTGGCAGTTCGCAGCGTCCGCGGTCGGCGCCCACGTCATCGGCGTGAACACGCGCTACAACGTCGCAGAGGTGGGCCACGTGCTCAGGAAGGCCCGGCCCTCGGTTCTCGTCGCCGCTCACGGCTTCCAGCGCCTGGACCTCCTGCGCACCCTCACCCGTGCCGCCGAAAGCCTCCCTACAGACGCCCCCAGGCCCTTCGTCCTCGTCGCACCCGCACCGAACGCGCCCGCACCGCCACGCCCGGAGGACTGGGACCTGGGGGCGGGAAGCGCGACCACCCTGGACATGCCCCGTCCCGATGCAGGCGCCTCGGCCTCGTTCCGGCTGGTGACGACGGGGACGCAGCAGGGCACCCCCTCTCCGGCGGAGCGCACGGGAGGTGCGGCGAGCGTGCAGGATGTCGCGGACGATGACCGTGACGTGCTGGCGGTGGCCTTCACCACCTCGGGCTCCACGGGCATGCCCAAGCTCGCGGCGCACAGCGAGGCCGGAACGGTCGCCCATCTGCAGGCCGTGGCCGCTCGCCTGGAGTTCCGCACGGGTGACGTCATGGTGGAGCCTCTCCCCTACTCCGGCACATTCGGATACACCGCGGTGATGGCCGCGCTGTTCGGCGGAGCGAGTGTCGTCATCCAGCCCGCGTTCGACCCGGCCGCGCTGCTGGAGGTGTGGCACGCACGCGGGGGCACGCACTACGTCGGAGGGGACGACATGCTCGTCCGGATCGCACAGGCCTGGAGAGAGCGTCCGTACGACCTCTCCACGTGGCGGTGGACCGGGGTGGCGGACTTCCAGGGCGCCTCCCACGAGATCGCCCGCTGGTCCGCCGACAGGTTCGGGACGACGACGGTGGGCGTCTACGGCTCGTCCGAGGTCTTCGCCCTCACCTCGTTCTGGCCCTCCGGGACAGCCGCGGAGCTGCGTGCACGCGGGGGCGGTCAGCTCGCATCACCCTCCTACGCCTACCGGATCGCGGACCCTGCCACAGACGCCGAGGTGCCGACCGGAGAGCGCGGAGAGATCCAGCTGCGCGGTCCCAACGTGGTCGACGCGTACCTGGGCGACGAGGGCGAAGGTGCGAAGGCCTTCACCGGGGACGGCTGGTTCCGCTCCGGCGACCTGGGAGACCGGGTGGACGAGCACTCGTTCGCGTACGTGTGCAGGATGGGCGACATCCTCCGGCTCAAGGGGTTCATGGTCGATCCGGCGGAGATCGAGGGTCACATCGCCGGCCATCCGGCCGTCGACACCGCGAAAGTGGTGGGACGCACCGGCCGGTCGGGGGAGACCGAAGCGGTGGCCTTCGTGGTCCTCGCCGCAGGCGCTGAGGTGACCGGCGACGAGCTGCGGGACTACACGCGGGAGAGCCTCGCACGCTACAAGGTGCCGGCCGAGGTGCGGATCGTCGAGGAGATGCCGACCACGGCCGGGACCAACGGCTCGAAGATCCGCGCGGTCACCCTGCGCGAGTGGGCTCAGCTGCCCTCCTCGCCCCGCTGAGCCCGGCGGGGCATCCGCCTTACGCCGCCGTGGGCCCGCTGTCGCACCGCCTTCTCAGCTGGGACGGTGCGGCAGCATGACCTCCTCGAAGTACCGTTCTCCCAGTGGGGTGAGGAGTTCGCTGTCGTCGTCCGGGTACCACTCGTCGAAGTCCGCGAACGTCCCCTCGTCCTCATAGCCCAGCTCCGTGACGACCTCCCGCCATTCGTCCACGGCGGCGGGGACGGCCTCGACCGAACCCTCCGGCAGCAGACCGTCCCGCACCTTCTCCTCCACGAGGCCCTCGGAGGCCGCGCGGATGAGCGCCTGGGTCTCGTCGTCCATCTCGGCGAAGGAGCCTCCGTGCTCCCGGACCAGCTCAGCGGCCGCGTAGTTGCCCGCGAGGTCACCGCGGCGCGACTGGACGAACTCATCGGCCATCGCGTCGAAGACGAGCTGCCGCACCGCCAGCGGCCACGACTCCCATGCGCTGCCCGCGAACACCCCGCCCGGCCCGCGGGCGAAGGTCACATCGGTCGTGTAGGCGACGTCGTTGGCGACCTCGAACACCCCGGCCGTCTCCGCGGGCAGGGTCGCGGTGAGCGTGCAGTCGATGGTGTTGCGCTGGAGAGCTTCGAACACCTCGGTGTATTCGAGCGAGACCGGCGAGGCGGAGACCGCTTCCAGCTGCGCGCTCTGGGCGGTGGACGAGGCGCGCACCTGGTTCCCGTTCCAGTCGGCGGCGGTGGTGTGCGGCTCCGAGCACAGGGACATGACGGCGCCGGCGGCGTTGAGGGGGCTGAGGGGCACGAGGCCCTTGTCCTCGAACTCGGCGAGGAGGTTCTCGTCCTGCCAGGCGAGGTCTCCCAGGGCGGCGTTCGCGGCGAGCTCGTCGACGAGCGGAGAGGTGCCCGTGAGCGTGGTGCCGGTGACCCAGGCCTGGAAGACCGGGTACTCGTCCGGCTGGTAGATGGGGAGCATGTAGGCGATGTCGACGCGCCCGTCCACCAGCGCGTCCCCGAGCTCCGTGTAGCCGGCGATCCCCTGCGCATAGGTGGTGTCGACCGTGATCTTCCCTCCCGATTTCTCCTCCAGGTTCTTCTTGAACGCCTGCGCACGGTAGGAGTCCGGCCCCTCCGCGGACTGCGCGGAGGGCTGGTACGTGATGGTCAGGGGCTCGATGTCCTCGAAGGCGGCCGCGATCTCCGCGTCCGAGGCGTCGTGCGCGTAGCCCTCCCCGCCGCCGGCTTCTCCGCCTCCGCTCCCGGCAGATCCCGCCGAACCCGCACAGCCGGCGAGAGCGAGTGCGGCGACGCCCATCGTCGCCGTCACCTGCACGGCCTTCGTCCTCAGAGCTTTCACGGTGGACCTCCTCGTCTTGCACCAGATCTCTGATCATGATCCACAGTGATCATTCGATAAGGCGCTGTCAAGAGCCCAGCATCCAGAGCATCGCGTCGAACTTCGACACGCCGGGGCGGCATGCAGAGGCAGACCAGAGCGCCAGGACTGATTGAAAAGTTATATGGACAGAAACATTTTCAGTTGAAAACTATCTATTGACTCTGACTATGCATATGAGTAAATTGACTGACATCCAGGTTCACCGACAGGCCGAGGTGTCGCGAGCTCCGGTGCAGAAGACCTGGAATCCACACGAGAATCAAAGGAGATCCTCATGCGCATATCCACCAGGAGCCTCTGCGGAGCGGCGACGGCTGCCGGTGCCGCGTTCGCACTCGCAGCCTGTGGCGGCGTCGCCGGGGCAGGCGGCGGCGATGCCGGCACCGCTTCATGGCAGGGAGCGAACTACATGCCCGAGCAGAACTCATTCAGCCGGGCATTCGTCGGCGTCACGGAGTTCCTGGCGGAGGAGGGCGTCGCGGACACCGAGGTGTTCCACCAGGAGTCCCTGCTGGCCGCCGCGGACATCCTGCCCGGGATCGCGGACGGCCGCGCGAACGTCGGGATCATCAATCCCTTCTACTACCCGGGTGAGCTGCCGCTCACGAATGTCGCGAGCGTTCCCTTCATGTCCCAGGACCCGGCCTCGCACACGGACGCCATGAACGAGATGTACCGGAGCAGCGAAGCGCTGCAGGCCGAGTACGACAAGGCCGGGGTCCACCTCGTCTCGTTCGTCCCGGTGGCCACGACGATCGTGGGCTCGAGCTCTCCCATCGAGACGGTCGAGGACTTCGACGGCAAGCAGATCCGGGCCGGCGGCCTCCTCTCGGACACCATCAGCCAGATCGGCGCGAATCCCGTCTCGATCTCCGCCGGCGAGGTCTACCAGTCGGTGGAGACCGGGGTCATCGACGGCTACACGTCCTATCCCTTCGACATCGCGATCCAGAACAGCTTCCACGAGGTCGCGCCCCATGTGTCCGATCCCGGCTTCGGGGTGTACTCGGTGGGCGCCATCCTCATGAACGGCTCCGACTGGGACGGGCTCACGGATGAACAGCGGTCGGCCATGGAGGCACAGGTGGACACGTTCGCCGCAGACGCCTCCGGCTTCGTCGCGAGCGATCTCGAAGAGAGCTGCACCGCCTATCTGGAATCCGGCAGCACGCCGGTCGAGTTCTCCGAGGAGGAGCGGGAGAAGCTGCGGGACCAGGTGGGCGATTCACAGATCGAGTCGTGGAAGTCCGATGCGGTCGCCGCCGGTGTCGAGGCGACGGACGCCGATGCGTTCCTCGAGGAGCTGCAGTCGCAGATCGCCGAGCGCGAAGGAAGCTCGGACACAGATCTCTCCATCCGTCCCTGCCTCGCACAGGCCGGCTGACGACAGCGGCGCGGGCCGCAGCCCTGCCCTCATCCCCCTCCTCTCGAACGACGGGTCGCAGAACATGAAAGCACTCGACACATTCTCCAGACGCCTGTCACGCACGTTCGCCGTGATCGCCTCGCTGACCATCGCGCTCATCATGCTCCTGACCGTGGCTGACGTGGTGCGCAGGTCCCTCACCGGCCGGTCGATCCCGGGCACCACGGAGTTCAGCGAGGTGTTCCTCGTCGCTGCCGCGTTCCTCGGCCTCGCGTACGCCATGCGCACCGGGGCACATGTGGCCGTCGACCTCGTGATCGAACGGATGCCTGCGCGTGCGGGCAGGATCATCTTCACCGCAGGCATGGTCCTCGCGCTCGCCGTGCTCGTCTGGATGATGTTCCAGACGGGCAACGCGGCGCTGCGTTCGATCTCCGCAGGCGAGTACCGCTACGGGCTCATCCAGGTGCCGATCTGGCCGGCGAAGGCCGTGATCCCCCTCGCCCTGGCCGCACTGATCCTCGAATGCGTCGTCACCCTGGCGAAGACGTGGCGCAGCGGGACGGCGGAAGACGGTGCAACCGAGGCCGGCGCGGAAGGGAGGGCATGAACATGGAGCCGATCATCCTCCTCGTGGTCGTCGCGGCCATCGTCATCCTGCTCGCGCTGCTGGCCGCCGGCATTCCCGTCGCCTTCGCTCTCGCAGTCTCCGGAGCGCTCGGCCTCTTCGTCCTCTCCGGCTCGTCCACCGCTTCCTCGGCGCTCGCGAGCCTCCCCTACCAGTCCACGGCGAAGGTGGCACTCGTCGTCATACCCATGTTCGTCCTCATGGGAGTGCTCGCGGAGAAGGCGCGGATCGCCGAGGACGTCTTCCTGCTGGGCCACCGCCTCCTCAGAAGGCTCCCGGGCGGTCTCGCCCTCGCCTCCCTGTTCGCATGCGCGGCCTTCGGTGCGGTCTCCGGATCCAGCGTGGCGACCACCGCCACCATCGGCCGGATGTCGATAGCACAGATGCAGAAGTACGGGTACAGCACCTCCTTCGCCGCCGGAGTCGTGGCGGCCGGCGGAACGCTCAGCTTCCTCATCCCGCCGAGCATCGTCCTGGTGGTCTACGCTCTGCTCACGGGCGAGTCCGTCGGTGCCACGCTGAGCGCGGGCATCATCCCCGGCATCATCACGGTGATCGTCTTCGGACTGCTCATCCTCGTGCGCGCGAAGCTCAAGCCCTCGCTGGTCTCCGGCAATGTGCCAGTGCTCACCGGCGCAGCAGCGGCGGGGAGGACTGCGGTCGCCGAGGCGGCCCCGACCTCCGCAGCAGCCTCCCCCGGCGGCGAGAGCACGCACCCCGCAGACCCCGATGACCCCACCGACGCGATGCTGGCGGAGAAGCGCAAGGGCTATGCGGGGGCGCTCAAGATCGCGCTGCTCTTCACCATCGTGATCGGCGGCATCTACTCCGGCGTCCTCACCGCCACCGAATCCGCCGCCTTCGGCGCGGCCACGGCACTCGTCATGCTGCTGCTGGACGGCTTTCGCCAGGGGCGCAGCGCGCTCATCGTGAGCATCCGCGAGTCCTTCTCCGAAGCCGCCTCCGTCTCGAGCTTCATCTTCGGCATCCTCATCGGGGCCACAGTGTTCACGTACTTCCTCGTGTCCGCCGGGGTTCCCACGCAGTTCGCCACGTGGGTGATCAGCCTGAATCCGTCACCGGCGCTCGTGGTGATCCTCCTGCTCGCCCTCATGATCCCGCTCGGGATGTTCCTCGACTCGCTCTCCGTCCTGCTCATCGTCATCCCCATCGCATATCCCCTGGTCACCGGCCTGGGATATGACGGCATCTGGTTCGGCATCCTCATGATCAAGATGGTCGAGCTCGGACTGATCACACCGCCGGTGGGAATGAACGTCTTCGTCCTCGCCGGTACCCGCGGGGTGACGGTGGCCAACGCGTTCCGCGGCGTCGCATGGTTCGTCCCTGCGGAGCTGCTGGTGGTCTCGATCCTCTTCACCTTCCCGGATCTCGTGACCTGGCTGCCGAGCACCATCCGCGGCTGAACGGCCTCCCTCGGCGGCTGCGGGCGCACGGGCTCCGGCTCCTCGATCCGCCCTCCTCCACTCCACCGAACGCCCCCGGGCACAGACCCATGCACACCCCTCTGCGAAGGAGCATCCGCACAATGGAACGACGTGAACTGCTGGACGCCTCGGGCGCTCTGGCCCCGGACACCGAACCACCGCTGGACACGGCGGCCACGCGCAGTGCGCTCGAACTCATGCTGCTGTCCAAACTCGTGGACGAGCGGGCGTTCAGCCTGCAGCGGCAGGGTCGCATGGGCACCTACTCCGCCGTCCGAGGGCAGGAGGCCTCCGTGGTGGGAAGCTGCCTGCCGCTGGATCCGGGCACGGACTGGATCGTGCCGCAGTACCGTGAGCTGCCCGCCCTGCTGCGCCACGGACTCTCGATCGAGGGCATCCTCTCCTACTGGAAGGGCAACTCTGCGGCCGCCCGCATCCCCGAGGGCGTGAAGGTGCTGCCCCCGCAGATCGGCCTGGCCGCGCAGCTGCCCCACGCAGTGGGCCTCGCCTGGGGACTGAAGCTGCAGGGCGACCCGGGGGTCGTCATGACCTTCGTGGGCGACGGCGGTTCCTCCGAGGGCGATTTCCACGAGGCCCTCAACCTCGCCGGGGTGAGGAAGGCGCCCGTGGTCTTCGTCCTGCAGAACAACGGCTGGGCCATCTCCACACCCCGGTCCAAGCAGTCCGCAGCGGAGAGCTTCGCGGAGCGCGGAGCCGGCTACGGCGTGCCCTCCGCGCTGGTTGACGGCAACGACCTGTTCGCAGTGACCCGGGCCGCCGCCGAGGCCGTCGCCCGGGCACGCGCAGGAGACGGACCCACCCTCATCGAGACGCAGACCTACCGCCTGGGTGCGCACAACACCGCAGACGATCCCAGCAAGTACGTGGACACGGGCGAGAAGCTCAGCTGGGAACAGCTCGATCCCATTCCTCGCGTCATCGCCCATCTCCGCGCGCAGTCCGCGCTCACTGACACCGACCTCGCCGAGATCGAGGAACGCAACCGCAGCGAAGTGGACAGGGCGATCGAGGCGCTCGGTGCCGTGGGTCCACCGCCGCCGGAGTCCCTGTTCGACCATGTGTGGTCCCAGCCGGACGCCCGCCTGCTCAGACAGCGGGAAGAGATACTCCACACAGCTCAGAAGGGAGCTGACCGATGACCGTCATGACCATGATCGAAGCGATCCGGAGCACCATCCGCGAGGAGATGCTGCGCGATGAGAGGGTGATGGTCCTCGGCCAGGACATCGGGAAGCTGGGCGGCGTCTTCCGAGCCACGGAGGGCCTGCAGGCGGAGTTCGGGGAGGACCGGATCGTCGACATGCCGCTGGCCGAGGCCTCCATCGTGGGCTCCGCCCTGGGGTTGTCGTTGTCGGGGATGAACCCCATCGCCGAGCTCCAGTTCATGGGCTTCACGCATCAGGCCTACCATCAGATCGTGCCGCAGCTGGCACGCTTCCGGTACCGCTCGCAGGGGCGCTTCACCACGCCCGTGACGATCCGCGCGCCCTTCGGCGGCGGAGTGCGCGCCCCGGAGCTGCACTCGGATGCGATCGAATCGCAGTTCACGCACGTGCCCGGCCTGCAGGTCGTCATGCCCTCGACCCCTGCCGAGGCCAAGGGCCTGCTCACCACAGCAGTGCGCGGCGAGGACCCGGTGCTGTTCTGCGAGCCGCTCAAGGGCTACCGCCTGGTGAAGGGAGACGTGCCCGAGGGCGAACACACGATCCCCTTCGGAAAGCTGCGAGTGGCGCGCGACGGTACGGACGTCACGCTCTTCGCCTGGAGCGCCGCGGTCCAGCTCGCGGAGAAGGCAGCCACAGAACTCGCACGCGAGGGGATCTCCGCCCAGGTGGTGGACCTCCGCACCCTTGTGCCGCTGGATGTGGACGGAATCCGCGAGGCGGTTGCGGGCACCGGCCGCGCGGTGGTGGTGCACGAGGCACCGCTGACCTCGGGTTTCGGCGCAGAGGTCGTCTCCACCATCCAGGAGGAGGCGTTCTACTCGCTCGAGGCTCCTGTGCTGAGGGTCACGTCTCCGGACGTGCCCTATCCGAACATCGGCATCGAGGAGACCTTCCTGCCTGATGCGGACCGTGTGGTCGCGGCCGCGCGCACGGCGGTGAACGCCCGATGAACACGTTCTCCTATCATCTGCCCGATGTGGGCGAGGGCCTCGACGAGGCAGAGATCATCAGCTGGAAGGTGTCCGTGGGCACGAAGGTGGTGCCCGACCAGGTGCTCGCCGAGGTGGAGACGGACAAGTCCGTGGTCGAAGTCCCCTCCCCCGTTGCGGGAACCGTCACGGCACTGGCCGGAGAACCCGGCGACATGGTCGAGGTGGGTGCCGTCTTCGTGGAGATCGCGCTCGCCGAGGCCGGAGACGGTGACTCTCCCGCGGCCGGCGCTCCCCTCGCCCCGGCTGCCGACGGACATCTGGCGGGACAGGAGGCTCCCCCCTCACAGAAGGCTCCTGCGGCCACGTCGACCGGAGTCTCCGCGGCCTCGGACCCGGCCGCCGCCTCGGCGGAATCCGCAGCGGGCCGCAGGCGCGTGCTGGCTTCCCCTGCTACGCGCAGGGCGGCACTGGACCTGGGCGTGGATCTGCGGGAGGTGCCGGGATCAGGCCCTGGTGGCCGGGTGACCAAGGACGATGTGCTGGCAGCCGCCCAGGTCGGTTCCGTCGCCGCGGCTGCCGTGGAGGCAGGCCTCCCGGCCGAGGGCGCAGCGACATCCGAGGACACGGCTGCCACCACCGGCACAGCGAGCGGGGTCCTCCCTTCCGCGGCCTCGGCGGCGGCTGCTCCCACGAAGGGCGCCTCTGCCGCAGCCGGCAGATTCCGGGCCGATGCCCCCGTACTGCCCTCAGCGGCAGGTCCACGCAGGGAGGACGAAATCGCACCGCTGCGGGGACTGCGCAGGCAGATCGCGAAGAACATGACGGAGTCATGGCAGCAGGTCCCGCACATCACGGACTTCCGCGAGATCGACGCCTCCGGGCTCGTCGCCGCGCGGCGTGCCGTGAACGCGCATCTGGCCGAATCCGGCCGGGGAGGGAAGATCACCTATCTGCCGTTCCTGGTGCGGGCGGTGTCGATCGCCCTCGCCCACAACCCCACGTTCAACGCCGCACTCGACATGGAGAAGGAGCAGATCACCTACTACGGGCATCGCAGCATCGGTCTGGCGGTGTCGACGGAGGCAGGGCTCTTCGTGCCGGTGCTCAAGAACTCTCAGGCGCTGTCGCTGGTGGGGATCTCCCAGGCCGCTCAGTCCTTGGCGGAGCGGGCACGGGCGCGGACGATCACCAGCGAGGAGATGTCCGGCGGCACCTTCACGATCACCAACTTCGGCTCCTACGGCGGCTGGCTGGGCACGCCCATCATCCGCCCACCCGAGGCCGCCATCGCGGGCTTCGGCAGGATCGCGGACCGGGTGGTCGCCGAGGACGGCGCACCGGTGGTCCGCCCGATCCTGCCGCTCGCGGTCTCGGCCGACCACCGGCTCATCGACGGGGCGGACATGGGCGTGTTCCTGGAGCAGCTGACGGCGCTTCTGGAGGACCCCGTACGGATGCTGGCAGAGGAGTTCTGATGGTTATCAGGAGACGGAGTGTGTGCATGCGGGAGAGGAACGGCTGATGGTCGTCGGAGAGATGCCGGAAGGGCTCGACCTCCTCGTCATCGGCGCGGGCCCCGGCGGGTACACCGCTGCACTTGAAGCCGCCGCACAGGGGCGCAGTGTGACGCTGGTCGACAGAGCGGGCGCGGAGGGAATCGGAGGAACCTGCCTGCTGGAGGGATGCATCCCCTCCAAGGCACTCATCGAAGCCGCGGAGCTGCGCAATCGCGCGGTGACCTTCGCCGACTCCGCTCTGGGCTTCTCCTCTGGGCCGGTGGACCTGGGGCGGTTCCAGGCGTGGAAGGGTGGACTCGTCTCACGCCTGTCGAAGGGGGTCCACGGCGCGCTGAGGAAGGCCGGGGTCCAGATCGTCGCAGGCTCCTTCACCTTCACGGGGAAGGCCCGCGGCGTCATCGAGCTGGGAGGCGAGAGCCCGCCCCGGCACGTCGAGTTCGAGGATGCGGTGATCGCGGTCGGCTCCGCCGCCGTGCAGATCCCGCCGGTGCCGTTCGACGGGGCAACGGTGTTCGACGCCGCGGGCATCCTCGCACTCACGGAGCTGCCCGAACGGCTCGCGGTGGTGGGCGGCGGATACATCGGGATCGAGATCGGCACGGCGCTGCGCAAACTGGGCAGCTCCGTGACGGTGGTCGAGGCCGCGGACACGATCCTGCCGGGCATGCCCGCGGGAGCGCAGAAACAGGTGGCGCGCCGTACCGGCCGGTTGGGGATCGAACTCCTCACCGGCCGCACCGCCCAGGGCTGGGACGGCAGGCGCCTGAGCATCGCCGATTCCTCCGGGGCCACGACCGCCGTCGAGGTGGATGCGGTGCTGGTCGCCGTGGGGCGCAGGCCGGCCACCGGTGATCTGGGCCTGGCCGAGGCCGGCATCCGGGTCGACGCCTCCGGGCTCATCCCCGTGGATGCGGGCTTCCGGGCGGCACCCCGGATCGCCGCAGTGGGCGATGTGGTCACCGGCCCGGCGCTCGCGCACAAGGCCATCGCAGAGGCGAAGGTCGCCGTGCGCTCCCTGTGCGGGCAGAGCGCCGCGCTGTCCTCCACGACGATCCCGCTCGTCGTCTTCAGCGATCCCGAGGTGGCTGTCACGGGCCTCACCTCAGCGGCCGCCGAGGCCGAGGGCCTGCACACGCGCGTGGTGCGGCTCCCGCTGGGCGCCTCGGGCCGCGCTGCGACGATGGAGGCGGCGGAGGGCTCCGTCGAGCTGGTCGTGGACACGGAGACCGATGCCGTCATCGGCGGCGTCCTGGTGGGACCGCACGCCTCCGAGCTCATCGGGGAGGTCACCCTCGCCGTCGAGATGGCGGCGAGTCCGGCGGACCTCGCCCTCACCGTCCATCCCCATCCCACGCTCTCGGAGCTGGTGCAGGACACCGCGGCCGCACTGCTCCCCCGTACCTGATCCCCCTCCCACAGCCGCTGTCGGGCCGGCGTCCGCCGGTCCAGGAAGAAGGCACACATGGTCACGATGGCCGTACTCCACGAGGTCGGAAGGCCTCTCGTTCTCGAAGACCTCGAACTGCCGTCCCTGGGCCCCGACGATGTCCGGGTCAGGATCGCCGCCGCCGGGGCCTGCCATTCGGATCTGTCCTATATGAACGGAACCGTCGTCTCGGAGCTGCCCGTCGTCCTCGGGCACGAAGCCTCCGGCCGCATCGCGGAGGTGGGGGCGAACGTCACGGACCTGGAGCCCGGGCAGCCGGTGGTCCTGAACTGGGCGCCGCCGTGCCGGGAGTGCTGGTTCTGCCGCGCGGCGCAGCCCTGGCTGTGCTCCGCCGTTGAGAGGGCAGGCACCTCGGCCCCCTACACCGCACGGGCGGATGGCACAGCGGTGCACAGAGCACTCGGCGTGGGAGCCTTCGCCGAGGAGGTGATCATGCCCGCTCATGCCGTGGTGCCCGTCCCGGAGGGCCTGGACATGGCCCACGCGGCACTGCTCGGCTGCGCAGTCCTCACCGGGGTGGGAGCCGCTGTCAACACCGCCGGCATCGGTGAGGGGGACAGCGTTCTGGTCGTCGGGCTGGGCGGCATCGGGCTCTCGGCGATCATGGGCGCCCGCCTGGCCGGGGCATCGCGGATCATCGCCGCCGATGTCTCGGAGGCCAAGCGCGATTTCGCCCTGCAGATGGGAGCGACGGACTTCGTCCTGTCGACGGACTCCCTCAGCCGTGACGTCCGTGCGCTCACCGAGGGCCGCGGTGCAGATCACTCCCTCGAATGCGTGGGTCTGTCGGCCACCATCAGAGCGGCGTGGAAGTCGACCCGCCGAGGCGGCGAGTGCACGGTCGTGGGTGTCGGAAGGGCGGATGACCAGGTCAGCCTCAGCGCGATGGAGATCTTCCACTTCAACCGGACCCTGCGGTCTTCCGTCTTCGGCTCGAGCGATCCCGTCCGTGATGTGCCCCGTATGGCAGAACACGCTCTCGCAGGTGACCTCGATCTCGAGGCCATGATCTCCCATAGAATCGGCCTCGATGAGCTCTCCGACGGCTTCGAGCGGATGGGCCGCGCGGAAGGGGCGCGGTCCGTCGTCGTCATGGAGTGATGAGAGGTTCGAGTGAACAGTCGCAGGCCTGCCGCCCGGGGTACCCGGGCCGCGCGGAAGGACCTCGATCGGATCGACCTGCAGCTGCTGCGGCTCCTGGTCCAGGATTCCCGACGCTCCCAGCGGTCCCTGGCGAAGGAGGTGGGGCTGTCCGCTCCTGCCGTCGCGGAGCGGATCGCGCAGCTCGAGGCCGCGGGAGTGATCACCGGGTACACCACGCAGATCGACCTCGAGGCGCTGGGCTACGGCCTCACGGTCTATGTGAACGTGCAGCGCGAGCTGGGACCGGAGCACCGCGAGCAGTCACGGCAGCTGACCGACATCGAGGAGGTCGAGAAGGTCGTCATGACGACCGGCTCACACGATCTCCTGCTCAAGATCAACGTGCGGGACAGGGACCATCTCAACGATGTCCTGTTCAACAAGCTGATCGAGGGCAACCTCCGCATCCTCCATTCCGACACCCGGGTGAGCCTGGCCGCGTTCGAGCGCGACGACTACCGCGTCAGAGTCCTCGACCAGCTGCTCGCCGACCTGGGAGCCGAGGACTGACCGACGCCCGGCTCCTGCCGGTGCGCAGCGTCCCCTTTCGAGTACCGGGGGCCGCCAGGGCCGTCGAAGGCCGCGTGCCGCCGAGTACCGCGTGCCGCCGGGGCCGGCTCTCTGTCCGCTTCCGCCCCGCACCAGCCCCGACAGTCATTTCACCCCCTGCAAAGGAGCAACAGCATGTCGATCTATCAGGTTCTCAATCCCGCGACCGGTGAGGTCGTGGAGACGTATCCCACTGCCACGGACGCTCAGATCGCTGAGGCCCAGCAGCGTTCCCATGACGCTTTCGGTCCGTGGGCGGCCCGGCCGGTGGCTGAGCGGGCTGCGATCCTGAACAAGGTCGCAGACATCTACGCCGAACGCGCCGACGAGCTCGCCGGGATCATCCACGAGGAGATGGGGAAGAAGGTGGTGGAGGCCAAGGGCGAGCTGAAGCTGTGCCAGCTGATCTACCGGTACTTCGCCGAGCACGCCGAGGCGTTCATGGCCGATGAACCCCTGCGGGGGACAGCGCCGGAAGACCAGGCATTTGTACGCCGGCGTCCGGTCGGGTCGATCCTGGGGATCATGCCGTGGAACTTCCCCTACTACCAGGTCGCGAGGTTCGCGGCCCCCAACCTGGCACTCGGGAACACGATCATTCTCAAGCACGCACCCCAGGATCCGAAGTCCTCGGCCATCATGGAAGAGATCTTCCACGAGGCCGGAGTCCCCACGGATGCCTACATCAACGTGTATGCCACGAATGAGCAGGTCGCGGACATCCTCCTGCCCTCACCCCTGAACCACGGTGTGTCCGTGACCGGGTCGGAACGGGCAGGGTCGGCCGTCGCCGCGGAGGCGGGGCGGAACCTGAAGAAGGTCGTCCTGGAGCTGGGCGGCTCGGACCCCTACATCCTTTTGGACACGAAGGATGTGAAGAAGTCGGCGAAGACCTTCTTCGCCACACGGATGGGCAACACAGGTCAGGCGTGCAACAGCCCGAAGCGGATGATCATCGCAGAAGACCTCTACGACGAGTTCGCCACGGAGCTCACGGCGCTGGCGAAGGCTGCGACTCCGGAGGATCCCACCGCTGAGGGTTCGCCGCTGTCGCCGTTGTCGTCCCCGGCGGCCAGGGAGCGGTTCATGGAGCAGGTGGAGGCGGTGAAGGCCGATGGGGCCACGGTCCTCGCCGGCGGGGATGCGTATGAGACGCCGGGGGCGTTCGTGCAGCCGGTCGTATTCGAGGGAGTACGGCCGGGCATGCGCGGCTATCACGAGGAGCTGTTCGGTCCCGCGTTCATGCTGTTCAAGGTCAGCAGCGAGGATGAGGCGGTGGAGCTGGCCAATGACACGCCCTTCGGTCTGGGCGCGGCCGTGTTCTCGGAGGATCTGGGACGGGCCGAGCGTGTGGGCTCCCAGATTCAGGCCGGCATGGTGTTCCTCAATACCCCGGAAACGTCCCGCGAGTTCCTGCCGTTCGGTGGGGTCAAGCGCTCGGGTGTGGGGCGTGAGCTGGGTCCGCTGGCGATGGACGAGTTCGTGAACAAACAGCTCGTCTACAAGAAGGGCTGAGGCTTGTGGGCCGTCCCGGGCGCCGCAGCACCGGGACGGCCCATACCGCACATTGATTCCCGGAGTACACTGATTTGCGGGTGATTATTTCGCTTCCGAGCGCTAAAGGAGATGTTCGATGACGCACAAGCCGCGCCCCCGCCCCGACACCCCGCACTACATGACCGAGGACCGCCTCGAGCTCCAGCAGCTCGCCCGCCAGTTCTCCCGTGAGGTCGTCCTGCCCATCGCCAATGAGCTCGATCCCGTCGAGGGCGACTTCCCCCGCCACATGGTCGACCAGATGGCAGACATGGGATTCTTCGGCATCCTCATCCCCGAGGAGTACGGCGGGCTCGGCCTCGGCGTCTTCGAATACTGCCTCGTCGCAGAGGAGCTCTCCCGTGCCTGGATGAGCGTGAGCGGCCTCCTGGCCCGCGGCAACGGCATGGGCGGCGGCTTCTCCGAGGAGCAGGAGCAGCGTCTCCTGCCCAAGGTCGCCACCGGCGAGTACCTCGGCGCCTTCGCCCTCTCCGAGGCCGAGGCCGGCTCCGATGTCGCGAACATCCAGTGCCGCGCAGAACAGGATCCGGCCACGGGGGAATGGGTCATCACCGGTACGAAGATGTGGTGCACCTACGCGGATCAGGCCGACTACGTCATCCTCTTCGCCCGCACCGGCACGGATCCGGATCCGTCCAAGCGTCACCGGGGGATCTCGGCGTTCCTGCTGGAGAAGGAGCGCGGGACGTTCCCGGAGGGCATGACGGGAACCCCGGCGCGCAAGATCGGGTACTTCGGGTGGAAGACCTGGGATCTGAACTTCGACGGCCTGCGGCTGCCGGCAGATGCGCTCCTCGGCGAGAAGGGCCGCGGGTTCTACCAGGCGGTGTCCGGGCTCGAGGTCGGGCGCGCCCATACCGCAGCCCGCTCGATCGGACTGGCGCAGGCCGCGCTGGAGGACTCCGTCGCGTACATGAAGGAGCGCGAGCAGTTCGGCCACAAGCTCGCCGACTTCCAGCATCTGCGGTTTAAGATCGCAGACATGGCCGCCAAGATCGAGGCATGCCGCCAGCTCATGTACCACGTGTGCACACAGATCGACACAGGCGCCCGGTGCGACAGGGAAGCGGCGATGGTGAAGTACCTGGCCGCGGAGATGGCGGAGGAGGTCACCAGCCAGGCCGTGCAGATCCACGGCGGGGCCGGCTACACCAAGGACTTCCCGGTGGAGCGCCACTGGCGAGATGCACGTCTGACCAAGATCTTCGAAGGCTCCTCCGAGATCCAGATGCGCATCATCAGCGACGACATCCTCGGCCGCAGCTGACCCCTGAACCGACCGCGGGCCTCGGGAGGCGGGAAGCACCGCCCCCGAGGCTCGCGCCGGTTCTTCTAGGCCTTCATTTTATTGGTCAAACGGCCAATATTATGGGATGCTTACGTGTGATGCGGGGTACACAAGCCTCTGCGCAGAGCTTCCATCCTCGACGCTCACGCAGACCGGCACCGCCATGCGCATCAAGCATGGGAAAAGACACGTCCTGGCAACAGGCCGACGCTCTGAGTACTGCCGCATGTCACTCGCTGCAAAGGAGCATCACCATGTCGACATACCAGATTCTCAACCCTGCGACCGGTGAGGTCGTCGAGGAATACCCCACCGCCACTAATGAGCAGATCGCGGAGGCCCAGCAGCGTTCCCACGACGCCTTCGGACCCTGGGCAGCACGCCCCGTGGCCGAGCGTGCCGCGATCCTCAACCGGGTCGCGGACATCTACGCCGAGCGTGCTGATGAGCTTGCCGAGATCATCCACCTCGAGATGGGCAAGAAGATCGCCGAGGCCAAGGGCGAGCTCAAGCTCTGCGAACTCATCTACCGCTACTTCGCTGAGCACGCTGAGGCGTTCATGGCTGATGAGCCCCTGCGGGGGACAGCGCCGGAAGACCAGGCGTTCGTGCGCCGGCGTCCGGTCGGGTCGATCCTGGGGATCATGCCCTGGAACTTCCCCTACTATCAGGTCGCCCGCTTCGCAGCCCCGAAC
>NZ_JALAHB010000030.1 GCF_022712115.1 Brevibacterium sp.
CCACCCACCACACCCAGGCACTCAGGATCGGCCGGTCGCCATCACAGCGGCAAGAGCTCATCCGGGAAGGCAGCCGGCGGCAAGTCTGCCGCCGGCAAGGCCTCTGCCGGAAAGGCGGCAGGGACCGGGTTCTTCGGCAGTGTGGCGCGTGCGGCCGACTATCCCCGCAAGGGGAGGAGCGGCTGGCGGCGCTGGGTGCCCGGCTTCCGCCACTGGGCCGTGGCGGTGCTGCTGTTCGTGGCGCTGGGGCTGGGCGCGTTCGGGATCGGCTACGCCGTCACGGATGTGCCGGAGCCCAATGCAGAGGCCGCGGGGCAGACCTCGACCGTCTACTACAACGACGGGAAGACGGAGCTGGGCTCCTTCAAGGTCGAGGACCGGCGCAGCGTGGAGATCGACGGCATCTCCGAGTACATGCAGCATGCGGCCGTGGCGGCGGAGGACCAGTCCTTCTACGAGAACCGGGGCATCTCGCTCAAGGGTCTGTCGCGTGCCGTGTGGGGTGTGATCACGGACGACTACGCCGGCGGCGGTTCGACGATCACGCAGCAGTACGTGAAGAACTTCTACCTCACCAACGAGCACTCCCTGGACCGCAAGGTCAAGGAGATGTTCATCGCGCTGAAGATCGACCAGGAGCAGACCAAGGACGAGGTCCTCGCCAACTACCTCAACACGATCTTCCTGGGGCGGCAGAGCTACGGCATCGAGGTGGCCAGCCAGAACTACTTCGACAAGCCGGCCAGCGAGCTCGACCTCGAGGAGAGCGCATTCCTCGCCGCGATGATCCAGCGGCCCGGTGCCGCTGACCCCGCGGAGAATCCCGAGGAGTACTCGGACCGGTTCGACTACGTCCTGAACAGCATGGTGAAGCTGGGCTACATCTCCCAGGAGGAGGCGGACGCCGCTGAGTTCCCGGACGTGAAGGAAGCCAAGGCCAACAACCAGTTCAAGGGACAGAACGGCTATCTCCTCAGCCATGTGCTCGACGAGCTCAAGGGGCCCGGCGGCCTCACGGAGGAGGAGATCACCCGCGGCGGCTTCGACATCGTCACGACCTTCGACAAGAAGAAGATGGACGCTGCGGTGAATGCGGTGGACCAGCTGCCGGAGCGCAACGAGAACCAGCACGTGGGGCTCACCTCGATCGATCCCAAGACCGGCGGCATCGTCGCGATGTACGGCGGCGAGGACTACCTGGAGCGGGCGCTGAACTCCGCCACGCAGGAGCGTTCGCAGGCGGGTTCGACCTTCAAGGCCTTCACTCTGGTGGCGGGCCTGGAGAACGGCTACCGTCTCACGGACTACTTCACGGGGCAGAGCGGGACGACCTTCCGGCCGGAGGGCGGTGCCCCCTGGTCGCCGCGCAACTTCGGCGGTGCGTCCTATGGTCCGGTCTCCCTGCTCAAGGCCACACAGTCCTCGATCAACTCCGCCTATGCCCAGCTCAACATCGAGGTGGGGCCGGAGAAGACCGTGGACGTGGCCACGCGCGCCGGTCTGCCGGAGAACCCGGAGGATCACCCGATCCCCGGCTACGGTCTGGAGAGCAACGCCTCCAATGTGCTGGGCACGGCCAGCCCCACGACGGAGGAGATGGCGAACGCCTTCGGGACCTTCGCGTCCAACGGCATCCGCCACACCTCCCACTCCGTGGAGAAGGTGACGAACCCTGATGAGCAGGTGGTGTACGAACCTGACACGAAGGGCGAGCGGAAGTTCGACGAGAACGTCATGGCGGAGACCTCCTACGCGCTGCGCAATGTGGTGACGGGCGGCTCTGCCAGCTATGCCAACAACCTGGGCCGCCCTGCCGCCGGCAAGACCGGCACCTCGCAGCAGTCGCAGTCCGCGTGGTTCGCCGGCTACACGCCCAACCTCGTCACCGCGGTCTCGATCTTCGGTGCCGACCAGGACGGACGCCCGATGGACATCGGCATCTACGGCGGGCGGGCCTCGATCACCGGTGGTTCGTTCCCCACCCAGGCGTGGACGAACTACATGATCGAGGCGATGGAGGACATGCCCGTGGAGGACTTCCCGGAGCGGGGTCCGCTGCCGGAGGTGGAGAAGCCCAGCAACGACTCCGGTGTGCCCAACCAGGCTCCGCCGCCGCCCAAGCCCCAGCCGCAGCAGCCTCAGCGGCCGGAGGAGAACCAGGATCCGCCCGAGGACGAGAACTCCGCTCCTCCGGAGGATGACGGGGAAGACGATTCGTCGAAGGACGACGACGAGGGCGGCGATGGCGGCGACGGTGGTATCAAGCCGCCGGAGAATCCTCCGGACAACGGCTCCGGTGACGACAACGGCGGCGGAGGCTCCGGTGGTGGAGGCAACGGCGGCGGCAACGACGGAGGTGGTTCCGGCGGTGGAGGCGGTGGCGGCTCCGGCGGAGGCGGCAATGACGGCGGTGGCGGCGGCAACGGCGGAGGTGGTTCCGGCGGTGGCGGCGGCTCTGGTGAGGGCGGCTCCGGGCCCGGAGGCCAGGGTGGGACCATCCCCGGTCTCTGAGCCGACGGCAGCCTGACCGCCTGGGCCTCAGCAGTCGACGCGGAAGCGGCGGGAGCACATCGCTCCCGCCGCTTCTGCGTGCCCTCCCCGTCCCGGAGTGGGACGACGTCGCCCGAGCTGTGGATTTCGGAGATCATCCTTGACACCGATGTCGTCTCAGAGGTGTTGCGCCCTCAACCCGATCCCCACGTCGTCGCGTGGCTGGAGTCGCTCATCGGTGAAGTGGCCGTCTCCGCGATCACGGTTGCTGAGCTGTTGGCCGGAGTGCGGCGCATGCCTGAGGGGCGGCGCAGGGCCGTGATGACGTCGCGCATAGAGGCTGTGGTCGAGTCCTATCGAGATGGCCGTGCAGTCCTTTCCTTCGACGACCGGGCGGCTGGCTGCCACGCGGATGTTCTCGTCGCGCGAGAGCGCACCGGGCGTCCTATCAGCACCGCTGATGCGCAGATCGCTGCGATCTGCCTGGCACACGATGCGACGTGCGCGACGCACGACGTCAAAGGCTTCGCACTTACCGGAGTGGAACTGCTCAACCCCTGGAGCGGACAGAACTAGGAACAGCGGCAGTCAGTTGCGCACAGCCCGAATCAGCGCACTCCGACCAGGGCGTCGGCAGAGTGGGGTTCACGGTTGGGCTCGGGGCGCCGCGGCCTCTCTGTCCGTGTCCATCCCTTCCTCTACGCTGACTGCATGACGACCTCACCCCAGGAGCCCGCCTCCACCCCCGCGCGCTTCGCGGCCCCGCTGCTGGGTGACGGGGGTGCCGCTCGCTTCGCCCGGCCGGACGCCCGCAGCCTGGCCTCCGCCTCGTGGGCGCTCCTGGGCGTCCTCGGCCTGAGCGTCCTGGTGGGCCTCCTCCTGCAGGCACCGTGCATGTCCGGCGGATACGAACTGCCCCGCGCCTCCTTCCGCATGTGCTCGTCTCCTGTTGCGCTCTCCCTCCTCGGCGAGGCCGCACCGCAAGCGCCGGGCGCCATCTCCTCCGGCCTGCCCGGCTTCTCCCTGCTCACCTACTGGTTCACCGTCGCCGTCTCCGGCGCCCTGGGTGCGGCCCCGGCGGAGGGCATGGCGATCCTGCTGGTGCTCAACTCCGCTGCGTTCGCGGCGATGGGCGCGGGCATGCTCGTCCTCGTCCGCCGGCTGGGCCTCCCGGGCCACGGGGCCTCCTGGGCCGCCGTGGGCTTCCTGTCCCCGGTCATCGTCTTCAGCATCGGGCAGTCGCTGGAGCCCGTGGGGGTCGCAGCCGCGGTGTGGGCGTGCGTGCTCCTGCTGGGAAGCCGCTCCACCGGTTCCCTCGTCGGAGCCGGAGCGCTCCTGGCGCTCGCCGCCGCGGCCGGACCGCTGGGTCTCGTCGTGCTCCTGGCCGTGCTGCTCGGCACCTCCCGTGACCGCGGGCAGGCCGCACTCGTCCTCGCCGGCTTCGCGCTGCTCACCGGACTCATCCTCCTGGCCGACGGCCGGCTGCCCGGCCGTCTCTCACTCTGGTTCGCGGACGCGATCGACCGCGGTTCCCTCGCCTCGATCGCGCTCGCCCAGGACTGGAGCGACGCGACCACCCTCACCACGGGTCTGCTGGTGGTGTGGGGCCTCGGGCTGGTGGCGCTCGCCTCCCTGGCGATCTCCCGCTCCATGCACCGGCCCGTGCACACCGCACTCACCGCGCCCGAGGCCGCCTCCGGGCCGCGGGAGGAGGCGGCCTCGGGCGCGTTCCGCGGGGAGGGCGCCCGGTCCGCGGCAGCCGGCGATCCGGAGGACCAGCCGTCCTCGGACCTGCCGGACAGGACGGCGCTGCGTGCCATGGAAGCCGCGGACGAACGCGCGCACATGCGGCGGACCGCCCTCACCCTCACGGCGATGCTGGGCTTCTCCGTCATCGTGGCACCGGGCTCGTCGACCTCCCTCTCCCTGTGGCTCGTGCCCTTCGCCGCGCTCATGGTCCCGTACCTCTGGGTCCACGCGGTCTGGTTCTTCGCGGAGCTGGGATTCGCGCTGGCCTCCCACCTCGCGGACGCCGCCGCCGTGGACGCCTCCACCGGCCTCGCCGACACCTGGATGTCCCTCTTCACCCTGCTGCGCTTCCTGAGCCTGGCGCTCGTCACGGCCTTCGCCCTCGACGAGCTCTTCCGGCGAAGCGGATGAGCCGAGGTCTCTGTCGAATTGTGGAATCGAGGTTCCGCGGAATCCAGATCACAGACCGGTGGAGCCCGCCGCGGCGCTCAGCCATGTACACTGGTGCGGTTGCTCTGTGCCCGCGCCGCGGGTGGCAGGCAGCCACGCATAACCCTCCTGTCATGGACAGACCATGGCCGCTGAGACCAGAGGAGGTGGGTGACAGATGCGTAAGTACGAGCTCATGCTCATCCTTGACCCGGAACTCGATGAGCGCTCGCTGGGCGCCGATATCGAGAAGCTGCTGAAGGTTGTGCCCGCTGAGGGCGGAACCGTCGACAACGTGGACATCTGGGGCCGTCGCCGTTTCGCCTACGAGATCCAGAAGAAGACCGAGGGCTACTACGTCGTCGTCGATCTGGGCGCGAAGCCGGACACCGTGAAGGAGCTCGGTCGTCAGCTCGGACTCAACGAGTCCGTCCTGCGCACCAAGTTCCTCCGTTCCGACGCCAAGTGACCGCGTGCGCGGCGGCCGGACCGTCGCGCGCCTGATCAGAACTACACAGAATCCAAGGAGCTGAGGAGTCGAAATGGCAGGCGAAACGATCATCACCGTCGTGGGGAACGTCACCGCGGACCCCGAGCTGAGGTTCACCGCCAACGGCGCCGCCGTTGCGAACTTCACCGTCGCCTCCACGCCGCGCACATTCGATCGCCAGGCGAACGAGTTCCGCGACGGCGAGACGCTCTTCCTCCGCTGCAGCGCCTGGCGCGAGATGGCCGAGAACGTCGCGGAGTCCGTCTCCCGCGGCACCCGCGTCATCGTGCAGGGACGCCTGCGTGCTCGCACCTTCGACACGAAGGAGGGCGAGAAGCGCACGGTGTTCGAGCTCGACGCCGACGAGGTGGGCCCCAGCCTCCGCTTCGCCACCGCGAACGTCACGCGCAATGAGCGCGGCGGCGGTGGCGGCTACGGCGGCAACCGCGGCGGCCAGCCCGGCGGCGCCCCGCAGGGCGGCGGCTTCGGCGGTCAGGGCGGCTACGGCGGCCAGCAGGGCGGATTCGGTGGACAGCAGGGAGGCGCTCCGCAGGGCGGAAGCTGGGGTGCCAACCCGCAGCAGGGGCAGGGCCGTCCCCCGCAGGACGACCCCTGGGCGGCGTCGAACCCGCAGCAGGGCGGCGGCTGGGGAGCCCCGGCCAACGACGAGCCCCCGTTCTGATCGCTCAGCATCTTCCTTCATCGCTTAACAGGAGCACATCATGGCAAAGCCGGATCCCCGGAAGCCCATCAAGAAGAAGGCGAACCCGCTCAAGCGCGGAGAAGCCGCAACCATCACCTACAAGGACACCGCGACGCTGCGCAAGTTCATCTCGGACCGCGGCAAGATCCGCGCCCGTCGCGTCACCGGTGTCACCGTGCAGGAACAGCGCATCATCGCGAAGGCCGTGAAGAACGCCCGGGAGATGGCTCTGCTTCCCTACACCAGCTCGAACCGCTGATAGGAGGAGAGAACAATGGCTACCAGGAAGCTCATCCTCAATCAGGAAGTCGATCGTCTCGGCGCCGCCGGTGACGTCGTCGAGGTCAAGGCCGGTTACGCACGCAACCTGCTCATCCCCCGCGGCTGGGCACGTCCGTGGACCCCGGGTGCGGAGAAGGAGATCCAGTCCCTCCGCAAGGCCCGCCAGGCCCGCCAGATCGCCGACCGCGACGAGGCGATCGTCCTCAAGGAGAAGATCGAGGGGACGACCTCCCGCATCGAGATGAAGGCCGGCAAGGGCGGACGCCTGTTCGGCGCCGTCACCCCGGCCCTCGTCGCGGAGGCGATCACCGCCGCGACCGGTCACGAGTTCGACCGCCGTCAGGTGGCCCTCCCCGGCCACGTGAAGGCCGCCGGCGCGTACACCGCCATCGTGCGCGTGCACGACGAGATCACCGCGAACGCCAAGTTCACGGTGATCGGCAAGGCCTGATCCTCAGCGATCGCGCCCGGTCCTCACGGATCGAATGCCCCGTCCGGAGCCTCAGGGCTCCGGACGGGGCATGCGCGTTTCCGGAGCCGGGGGACCCGCCGGACCCGCCGGACCCGCCGGACCCGCCGGACCCGCCGGACCCGCCGGACCCGCGGGGCCCGCCGCGGCCGCTTCGCTCCTCAGCTCGCTCGCGGCAGCCCGCACAGCCCGCACAGGCCTCACAATCCTCACGGGGACACGTCGCACGCCGGGCGGTGCGGCTGAGGGTGTCTGCGGCCTCGGGCACGGTAGCTTTGAGGCGTGACGAACGGATCTGGCAGTGAGAGAGCACCGGAGGGTGTGCCCGTGCCTGCGCGCGCGGGCACGGAGGCGGACGACGCCGCGCGCGCCCGCGCCCTGAGGAAGATGCGCACCTTCGCCACGGGGCTGCTGGCCTTCGCCGCCCTCGTGTTCCTCCTCGTCCACCTCTTCACGGACCTCACCGGCGTCTGGGGGTTCGTGGCACGGGCCTCCGAAGCGGCGATGATCGGCGCGATCGCGGACTGGTTCGCCGTCACGGCGCTGTTCCGGCACCCCCTCGGCCTGCCCATCCCGCACACCGCGATCATCCCGCGCAAGAAGGACACGCTGGGGCGGAGCCTGTCCGAGTTCGTCGCCGCGAACTTCCTGCAGTCGGCCACCGTCTCGCAGAAGATCCTCAGCGCCCAGGTCACCAGACGGGCGGGGGAGTGGCTGGCCGAGGAGGGCAACCAGACCCGTGTGGTCCGCCGCGCCGGGCAGGGGCTCGAGTACGTGCTGGCCCGCGTCTCCGACGAGGACATCGAGGCCCTCACCCGCGACGTGATCGTGCCGCGGCTCGTCGCCACCCGGAAGGCGCCCGCCCTGGGGATGCTGCTGCGCGAGGTCGTGGACGACGGTGCCCATCACCGGCTGGTGGACCTGGTGGTGGGGGAGGCGCACTCCTGGCTGGAGTCGAACCCGCAGGTCATCGACGAGATCGTCAAGCAGCGCTCCCCGGACTGGGCACCGCGCTTCCTCAGCGACGTGGTCTCCAGCCGGCTCCGGCGCGAGGTGCTGTCCTGGATCGCCGAGGTCCGCGACGACCGCTACCACCGTGCCCGGCAGGCTCTGGACTCCTGGCTCGTGCAGATCGCGGACGACCTCCGCACACCCACCTCCCTGGCCGACCGCGCGGAGAACGTGCTGGACGAGCTGCTCACCCAGCCGGGTGTGGTCGACGCCGTGCTGGAGGTCTGGGCCTCGCTCAAGCGCCTGCTGCGCGCGGCGGTGATCGACGAGACCGGTGAGGTGCAGGCCCGTGTCCGCCGCCTGCTGGCGGAGGCTGCACAGAGGATGACGACGGACGAGGAGTTCGCCGCCGGCCTGGATGCGCGCATCGCCACGACCGCCGGGGATCTCGTGGAGTCGTTCGGCGGGGAGATCGCCTCCGTCATCTCCGACACCATCGCCGGCTGGGACGCCAAGGAGGCCTCCGACCGCATCGAGCTCTACGTGGGCCGGGACCTCCAGTACATCCGGATCAACGGCACGGTCATCGGCGCACTGGTGGGCACGCTCATCCACGCGCTCACCCTGCTGCTGCCGTGAGCGGGACAGCAGCGGCCGAGGGCGGTGCCGCGGAGGGGGCGCCTCGGGCAGCGGAGGCGGGCGCTGCCGGTGAGGCGGGTGCTTCCGGCGGGGTGGGTGCG
>NZ_JALAHB010000002.1 GCF_022712115.1 Brevibacterium sp.
ACCCTCACACGACTGGGAGCGGAGAGCGCTCCGGGGCACAGCATCGACCGGAACCGGCCGCTGACCCTCACCCTCGACGGCAGCACCCTCCCCGCCTTCGCCGGTGACACCGTCGCCAGCGCAGCGGTCGCCGCGGGCCGCCTGGGCTGCGGCCCCTCCCTCTACCTCGCCCGTCCCCGCGGCATCCTCGCCGCCGGCGTGGAGGAGCCCAACGCCCTCCTCCGGGTGGACGGCGCGGTCCCCGGAGCGCCCTCGGAGTCCATGCTCGCCGCCACCACGGTGGAGGCCGCCGACGGCCTCACCGCGCACTGGCTGCAGGGCATGGGCGTCCTCGATCCCGCAGGCGACGATGCCCGCTACGAGCACCGCCACGTCCACACGGACGTCCTGGTCGTGGGCGCGGGCCCGGCAGGTCTGGCCGCCGCGCGCGAGGCCGCGAAGACGGGCGCACGCACCCTCCTCGTCGACGAGCAGCCGGAGGCAGGCGGTTCGCTGCTCTCCGGCCGCGGCGAGCGCATCGACGACGAACCCGCTGCGGACTGGGCCCGGCGGACGCTCAGCCGCGCCCAGGAGCAGCCCGAATTCACGTGGCTGCCCCGCACCACCGCGATCGGGGCCTACGACTCCAACTACGTGATCGCCGTCGAGCGGCGGGCGGACGATGCCGCCGTCGCCGCACGCCCGGGGCTGGCGCGCCAGCGGGTCTGGCACATCCGCGCCGCACGCGTGGTGCTCGCCACCGGCGCACACGAACGTCCGCTCGTCTTCGCGGACAACGACCGGCCCGGCGTCATGCTCGCCGGTGCCGTGCGCACCTACCTCAACCGCTACGCCGCTGCCGCCGGTGAGTCCGTCGCCGTCGCCACTACCAATGACAGCGCCTACGACCTCGTCGAGGACCTCGCCGCCTCCGGCATCGCGGTGGCCGTGGTCGTGGACTCCCGCCCCCAGCCGTCCGCACGGGCCCGGCAGGTGCTGGAGTCCACGGGTGCGCGCGGCGTGTTCGGCGCAGCGGTGGTGGGCACGGACGCCGCCGTGGCCGGAGCGGCTGCCGGCGACGAGGCAGGCTCCGGCCGCCTCACCGCCGTGCGCATCTCCGCGCTCGACCCCGAGGGCCTGCCCACAGGAGAGGTCGAGACCGTCGCGGCGGACACGCTGGCCGTCTCCGGCGGGCACTCCCCCGTCCTCCACCTCCACACGAACCGGCAGGGCCGTGTCACGTGGAACGAGGAGCTCGCCGCCTTCGTGCCCGCCGCCGGCGTCCGTGATCAGGCCGTCGCCGGTGCGGCGAACGGCTCCTTCTCCCTCGCCGCGGCTCTGGCCGAGGGCGCACGCGCCGGCAGCGATGCCGCGGCCGCCACCGGGCACACCGCCCCGCTCGTGGTGCCCGCGGCACCGGAGACGGCCTCGGGCCCGGTGCGTCCGCTCTGGCTCATGCCCGCGGCCGGCGACGGCGGCGCCGCCACCGGTGAGGCCCTGCACTCGCCGGAACTCTGGCGCACCCACTTCGTGGACCTGCAGCGTGACCAGACGGTGGCGGACGTGCTCCGTGCGACGGGCGCCGGCATGCGCTCGGTGGAGCACATCAAGCGCTACACCTCCATCTCCACCGCCAACGACCAGGGCAAGACGAGCAGTGTGGCGTCGATGGGCGTGATCTCCGCGCTGCTGGCCGACGCGGGCGTCCCGGACGCCTCCCCCGGCGCCGTGGGCACCTCGTCCAACCGCCCGCCCTACACGCCCGTGCCCTTCGCGGCGCTGGCCGGACGCCGCCGCGGGGAGCTCTTCGACCCCGCTCGCGTGACCAACATCCAGCCCTGGCACGTGGCCCACGGCGCGGAGTTCGAGGACGTGGGCCAGTGGAAGCGCCCCTGGTACTACCCGCAGCCGGGCGAGGACATGGACGCGGCGGTGGCGCGCGAGTGCCTGGCCGTCCGCACCTCCGTGGGCATGCAGGACGCCTCCACGCTGGGGAAGATCGAGATCCGCGGCGAGGACGCGGCGGAGTTCGTCAACCGCATCTACACCAACGGCTTCAAGAAGCTGAAGCCGGGCAGGGGCCGCTACGGTCTCATGTGCACCCCGGACGGCATGCTGTTCGACGACGGTGTGACGCTGCGGATCGCGGACAACCGCTTCTACATGACGACCACCTCCGGCGGCGCCGCGAAGGTCCTCGACTGGCTCGAGGAGTGGCACCAGACGGAGTGGCCGGAGCTCGACGCCTGCTTCACCTCCGTCACGGAGCAGTGGAACACCATCGCCGTGGCGGGCCCCAGGTCGCGTGAGGTCATCCGGAGGATCGCGCCGGGGATCGACGTCTCCAACGAGGGCTTCGGGTTCATGGAGTACCGCGAGACGGTGCTGTCGAACGGCATCCCCGCGCGGATCGCCCGCGTCTCCTTCTCCGGCGAGCTCGCCTACGAGGTCAACGTCGAGAACTTCTTCGGGCTGGCCGCCTGGGAGCTCGTGGCCGAGGCCGGGGCGGAGTTCGACATCACGCCCTACGGCACGGAGACCATGCACGTCCTCCGCGCGGAGAAGGGCCTCATCATCATCGGCCAGGACACGGACGGCACCGTGACCCCGCAGGACGCGGGCATGGAGTGGGCCGTGTCCAAGCTGAAGAAGGACTTCATCGGCATGCGCTCGTACTCGCGAGCGGACACGGCGCGCGAGGACCGCAAGCACCTGGTGGGCGTCCTCACCGCGGACGGGCGGACCCGCCTGGACGAGGGCGCGCAGCTCATCGCCGCAGGCACCCCGGTCACACCCGAGGCCGGCCCGGTGCCGATGATCGGCCACGTCACCTCCTCCTACCACTCCCCCGTGCTGGGCCGGCCGTTCGGCCTCGCGCTCGTGGAGAACGGCCGCAACCGCCTGGGCGAGATCGTGCAGTCCCCGGTGATCACCGCGGACGGGAGCACGGAACTCATCGACGCGGAGCTCGTCTCCTCCGTCCTCTACGACCCGGAGGGGCTGCGCCGTGACGGCGACCCCGAGGAGGTGGCCGCGGAGACTGCCGCGCGCGAGGCCGCGGGCGCGGACGCCACGGGTGCGGGTGCGGCTGCGGAGGGCGCGGATCCTGCCGCCGGCGCCGCGGACTACGATCCCGAGGCTGTGCGCGCCCTCCGCCGTTCCCCCGCCCAGGACCGTGCCGAGGAGATGGCTGCGGCCTCCGTCGAGGGTGCGGTCACGCTGCGGGAGCTCCCGTTCCGCCCCCAGCTGGGCGTGCGTGCGGTTCCGGGGTCGGCCTCGGGCGCACGGGTGGAGCGCACGCTGGGCGTCGCGCTGCCCACCCGCAGCGGCCAGGTCACCGGTGAGGCGCGGGGCCTGCACTGCATCTGGATCTCCCCGGACGAGTTCCTCGCGGTGGACGCCTCCCGGGAGCAGGAGCACGGGGAGGCCGAGGCCCTCGCCGCCGTCCTCGACGACGACCGTCCGGGTGCGGGCAGGCTGCCGGGCCAGATCATGGACCTCTCCGGCAACCGCACGATCCTCGAGCTGGCCGGGCCCCGCTCCCGCGAGGTGCTGGAGAAGGGCGCTCACGTCGATCTGCACCCGCGCGCGTTCGCAGTGGGACAGGCCGCCTCCACGCTGCTGGGTCCGGTGCCCGTGATCATCCACCGGACCGAGGAGCAGACCTACCGGATCTACCCGCGGTCCTCGTTCGCGGACTACATGGTCCGGTGGCTGCTCGACGGCATGCTCGAGTTCCAGCCCATCTGAGGCGGTCCGTCCGGCGCGGGCCTGACTCGGCCGGCCCCGAGCCGGCCGAGTCCTCACCCACCGGCCCGTCGGGTCGGTCATCACCATCCACACCCAGCCCCAGAACCCCAGGAGGTCTTCATGACCGCTCAGCCTCCCGCTCACGACCAGGTCCTCACCTTCGCCTGCCCGCAGCGCGCGGGCATCGTCCACGCGCTCACCGGCGTGCTCGTGGAGCACGGCGGGGACATCATCGAGCTCAAGCAGTTCGACGATCCGCGCACCTCCCGCTTCTTCTCCCGCATCCGCTTCTCCCTGGACGCGGACGTGGACCTCGCGCAGGTCCACGCCGAGTTCGCGGCGCTGGCGGAGGAGATGGACGCCGAATGGGGCCTGCGCCCCGCGGACCAGAAGCAGCGCGTGCTGATCATGGTCTCCAAGTTCGGGCACTGCCTCAACGACCTGCTGTTCCGCGCGCGGATGGGCGAGCTCAACGCGGAGATCGTCGCGGTGGTGTCCAACCATCCGGACCACCGGCAGACCGTCGAGTGGCACGGCGTGCCCTTCTTCCACGTGCCCGTCACCAAGGACACCAAGCCGGAGGCGGAGCAGCGCCTCCTCGATCTCGTGGACCGCTTCGAGGTGGACCTGGTGGTGCTCGCCCGCTACATGCAGATCCTCTCCGACGAGCTCTCGCACGAGCTCACGGGCAGGGCGATCAACATCCACCACTCGTTCCTGCCCTCGTTCAAGGGGGCCAAGCCCTACCACCAGGCGTACGAGCGCGGTGTGAAGACGGTGGGCGCCACGGCCCACTACGTCAACGACGAGCTGGACGAGGGCCCGATCATCGCGCAGCAGGTCATCCCCGTCGACCACACCTACGGGCCCGAGGACCTCGTCGCGGCCGGGCGCGGCTCGGAGAGCAGGGCGCTGGCGGACGCCGTGAAGTGGCACTGCGACTCGCGGGTGTTCCTCAACGGTGCGAGGACGGTCATCCTCACCTGACTGGAAGCGCAGAAGCTCGGGTGCGCCCTGCGATTGCATGGCGCACCCGAGCTTATGCGCGTACGGACGGTCAGACCGTCAGCGGGCGATCATCCCGTGCGGGTCGAGGACGAACTTGCGCGCCGCCCCCTCGTCGAACGCGGCGTAGGCGGCCGGGGCGTCGTCGAGCGCGATGGGAGTGGCCTTCACGTTCGCCCCGATGCTCACCTTGTCGTGCAGGATCGCCTGCATGAGACCGCGGTGGTACTTCATGACCGGGCACTGTCCCGTGACGAAGGTGTGGGACTTGGCGAAGCCCAGACCGAACCGCATGGACAGCGAGCCCTCCTGGGCGGCCTTGTCCGCGGCACCGGGGTCGCCCGTCACATAGAGGCCGGGGATCCCGAGGCTGCCGCCGGCGCGCGTGATCTCCATGAGGGAGTTGAGCACGGTGGCCGGGGCCTCGGTCGCGGCATCGCTGCCGTGCCCGCGGGCCTCGAAGCCCACCGCGTCGATGCCGCAGTCCACCTCCGGCACGCCGAGGATCTGCTCGATCTGGTCCGCGGGGTTCCCCAGCGAGACGTCCACGGTCTCGCAGCCGAAGCTCCGGGCCTGCTCCAGCCGGTCCGCGTTGAGGTCGCCCACGATGACCACGGCGGCGCCCAGCAGCTGCGCCGAGGTCGCCGCTGCCAGGCCCACCGGCCCCGCTCCCGCCACGTAGACCGTGGAGCCCACCGTCACCCCGGCGCCCACCGCACCGTGGAAGCCGGTGGGGAAGATGTCGGAGAGCATCGTGAGGTCGAGGATCTTCTCCATCGCCTGCTCGCGGTCCGGGAACTTCAGCACGTTCCAGTCCGCGTACGGCACGAGCACGTACTCGGCCTGGCCGCCCACCCAGCCGCCCATGTCCACGTAGCCGTAGGCGGAACCGGGACGGTCCGGGTTGACGTTGAGGCAGATCCCCGTCTGCCGCTCCTTGCAGTTGCGGCAGCGCCCGCAGGAGATGTTGAAGGGGACGGAGACGACGTCGCCCACCTTCACGAACTCCACGTCGCGCCCCACCTCGACCACCTCACCGGTGATCTCGTGCCCGAGCACCAGCCCGGCCGGCGCGGTCGTGCGCCCGCGGACCATGTGCTGGTCGGAACCGCAGATGTTGGTCGCGATGGTCCGGAGGATGACGCCGTGGTCCACCTTCCTGCCCACGTTGGCCGGGTTCACGCCTGGCCCGTCCTTGAGCTCGAACTCCGGGTACGGGGTGTCGATGACCTCGACCTTGCCGGGTCCTACGTAGCTGACCGCCTTGTTGCTCACCGTTGAGCCTCCGATCTGGAGATATATCAGTGTGTTGATCAGTGGGATATCCCACCGTCCCGAGCAGTCTGTGCGGCGTGGAAACCCGCTGTCAAGGCTCCCGGGAGGCACGCCGGCCCCACTGAGCGGGAGCCCGCGAGAGGCTCCCGCGCGATGCCGCGGATGCGTGCCCGTTCATGCGTCCGCACCGCACGGTTTCCCGCACAGACTCGCGCTTTTCGCGCAGGAACGGATTCTCTACTCTTGCCTGTGAGCAACCGCACCCTCGGCATGCGATGCTCACTCCGGTCGCACGGGCACTGAGGCCCCACGCGCCCACCCCGTCCACCCGCCTCCCGGATGCTCGGCACCCGTCCGCTCCTCCCCGAACCGCTCCAGGAGAGTACCTATGGCACCTGCAGTGAACCTGACCCCCAAGACGCGGGGACGCCTCACCGCCTCGCTTCCCGAGGACCGTCTCGCCGAGCTGCGCAGTCTGCTCGACACGCGCAGGAAGGGCTTCTCCCTCGAGGCGCCCTTCTACACGGACCCCGCCGTCTTCACGGCGGACATGGAGGGGATCTTCGGGAATCACTGGGTCTTCGCCGCCAGTGTGGCGGAGGTGCCGGAGCCCGGCGACTACGTGACCGTGGACTACGGCCCGTACTCGCTCATCGTGCTCCGCAACGACGACGGCGGCATCAACGTCCTGCACAACGTCTGCCGGCACCGCGGCGCGCGGGTCCTCACGGAGGACTCCGGCACGACGGGCAACCTCGTCTGTCAGTACCACTCGTGGACCTACAACGCGGAGGGCACCCTCATCCACGCCTCGGCCCCGGGCGAGGCCGACTTCGCCAAGGGCTGCTACAACCTCAAGCGCGCACACTCCCGCGAGGTCGCCGGGCTCATCTTCGTGTGCCTGGCGGACGAGCCGCCGGAGGACTTCGACGAGGTCGCGAAGATCTTCGAGCCCTACCTGGGACCCCACGAGCTGGCGAAGACCAAGGTCGCCTACCAGCAGAACATCGTGGAGGAGGGCAACTGGAAGCTCGTCATGGAGAACAACCGGGAGTGCTACCACTGCGACGGCCACCCGGAGCTCGCCTGTTCGCTCTTCCCCACCTGGGGCCTCACGGACGGGATCATCCCGAACCACCTCGAGGACGTCTGGCAGCGCAATCTCAATGCGCAGGACGCCCTCGAGGAGCGGTGCAGGCGCTACGGTCTGCCGTACGAGGTGGTCGAGGAGCTGGACACCCGGATCGCCGGGATCCGCATCTCCCGCGAGTCCCTGGACGGGGCGGGCGAGTCCTTCTCCGCCACGGGCCGTCGTCTGTCCAAGAAGCTGCTGGGCGATCTGCGCGACTTCCGCCTGGGCCGCTGCTCCATGCACCTGCAGCCCAACTCCTGGTTCCACTTCCTCTCCGACCACGTCATCACCTTCTCCGCGTTCCCCATCAACGAGCACCAGACGCTGGTCCGCACCACCTGGCTCGTCGCCGACGACGCCGTGGAGGGAGTGGACTACGACCTCGACGAGCTCACCCACACCTGGAAGCAGACGAACCTCCAGGACAAGAACTTCGTCGAACTCTGCCAGCGGGGTGCGGCGAGCCCCGCCTACGAATCCGGCCCGTACATGAAGAGCGAGTACCAGGTGGAGGCATTCATCAGCTGGTACGTGGCTCGGATGCAGGAGCACATGGCATGACGGTGGAGATCTCGACCTCCGCTCTGCCCTTCGCCCAGCGCATCCGCGGCCTGGAGATGCCGTGGAACCGGGTCCTCCAGGCCACCTCGGGCCCGGCCGGTGCCGCCACCGCACTGGGACCCTGGCACCCCCAGGAATTCACCGCCGAGTGCGTGGAGACCGTGCCGGAGGTCGGCGACATGATGACCTTCGTGTTCCGCCGCACGGACGGGGCACCGCTCGCCTTCCGCTCCGGGCAGTATCTGAACATCGCCTTCCCGGTGGACGGGCCGGACGCGGAGCCGGTGGACCGCAGCTACTCCCTCTCCAGCGCGCCCACGCAGCCGTGGACCTTCTCCATCACGGTCAAGCGCGAGGCGGGCGGACGGGTCTCACCGTGGATGCACGAGAACGTGCGGCCGGGCACCGTGCTGGAGATGCTCGGCCCGGTGGGGGCCTTCCACCTGCCGGACGCGGACAGGCGGGCACGGTACCTCTTCCTCGCGGCAGGCTCCGGCATCACCCCACTCATGTCCATGATCCGCACCATCCACACGCTCCCGGGCTCCGCGGACATCGTCATGCTCTACCACGGCGCCGCGCCCGGGACCTTCGCGTTCTCCCGCGAGCTCGAGTACCTCGCCTCCGTCGACTACCGCATCGTCGTCTACTACTCGCTGGGCGACCGCAGCGTGGAGGGCACGTGGGAGGGGATGGTCGGCAGGCTGACCGGCTCCATGATCGAGGAGATCGCCCCCGACGCCAACGGCAGGCACGTCTACGCCTGCGGCCCGGAGGGCTACCTCAATGCCGCGGAGGAGCTGCTGCGCGAGCTGGGCGTGGACGACACCTCGGTGCACATGGAGTTCTTCTCCGGCACCCGCGAGACCAAGCTCGAGTACAAGGAAGAGGTGGCGATGGCCGGGGAATTGGCCGAGGAGATCGCCGCCTCCGAGGAGCTGCTGGAGGGTCAGCCCGCGGCCTTCGACGTGTACGGCATGGGCCTCAGCACGGATGCGCCCTCGCCCGAGGCCGTGCCGGCGGAGGACGGCGGCGCCGAGGCGGCGTTCGACTGGGACGACCCCTCCCCGTCCACCGGGGCACTCCCCCTCGTCGCAGTGGACGGCAGCGGGCTGCTGGCGGAGGACGCGGCCCCCGGCGCGACGGACTCCGCCTCCGCGGAGGAGCAGGCGCCGGCCGATCCGTCCGGCTTCGAGACGGTGGGCGAAGGCGGACTGACGATGTCCTTCATGCGCAGCCGTCTCAACGTGCGCATCGACGAGGGCGAGAACGTCCTCGAGAGGGCCTCCGCCGCAGGCATCCGGATCGCAATGAACTGCAAGGAGGGCATGTGCGGCTCCTGCAAGTCGGTCAAGCTCTCCGGTGAGGTCGAGATGAACCACCAGGGCGGGATCCGCGCACGCGAGATCGACGCGGGCAAGTTCCTCCCCTGCTGCTCCACCGCCCAGTCGGATCTCGTCATCGACGCCTGAGACCGAGGCCGTTTGCAGGAAGGGTGCTGACGCGGAGCCGGCCTGCGGGCGTGCAGCCGAGGCCGTTTGCAGAAGGGTGCCCGCCTCCAACACGGAGGCGGGCACCCTTCTGCGTATGCCGGGCGGGAGACGAGGCACGCCGCCTCCGGAGTCCCCGGAGGCGGCGTGTGCGGGTGTTCTCGTGTCAGCTGCGCCGGCAGCCGCACCCCGGCCTCAGCGGCGGATGCGTGCCATGCCTGCGTCGTAGACCGGCTCCGCGAGCACCTCTGCCGTGTGCACCCGGCCGAAGCGCATGATGCCGAGCTCCGTGCCCGGTTCGGAGAGCTCGCTCGGCACCCAGGCCAGCCCGATGACCTGCCCGGTGACATAGCCGAAGTCCGCGCTCGTCACCCAGCCCACGGCGTCGCCCTCGGCTCCCAGCCGGGCAGCTGAGCCCGCGCCGGCCGCGAAGACGGGCGAGCCGGCCTCGGGCCTGCCCGCGTCCATCCGCATGCCGAACGCCACCAGCCTGCGGCCGCGGGACGGCTGCGCGGCCAGCGCCTCCTGCCCCAGGAACCCGCCGTCCTTCTCCATGCGGACGGCGAAGCCCAGGCCGGAATCCTCCGGGGTGTCCTCCCGTGTCATGTCCGAACCCCAGGAGCGGTAGCCCTTCTCCAGCCGGAGGCTGCTGAAAGCGGACCGTCCCGCAGGGATGATGCCGTACTCCGCACCCGACTCGAAGATCGCGTCCCACAGCCGGAGCCCGTGGGCGGCCTCGGTGTAGAGCTCCCAGCCCAGCTCACCCACGTAGCTCACCCGCAGAGCGAGGACCGGCACGCCGGCCACCCTGATCCGAGCGGTGCGGAAGTACCGCAGGCCCTCGTGGCTGATGTCGCCCTCCGTGAGCGGGGAGAGGACATCGCGGGCGTGGGGACCCCACAGTCCGATGCAGCAGGTGGAGGTGGTGATGTCGTCGATCACCACGGAGCCGTCCTCCGGCAGGAGGCGCGAGAGGCGATCGAGATCGAGCGGACCGTTGGCGCCGATGAAGTAGTCGCCCTCACCCAGCACGGCCACCGTGATGTCCGAGAGGATGCCGCCGTTCTCATCGAGCATGAGCGAATATGTGACGGCACCCGGCTTCTTGCCCACCTTGTTCGAGTTGAGACGCTCGAGGAACTCCTTCGCACCGGCACCGCGCACACGGTAGCGGGTCAGGGAGGACATGTCGTAGGCGGCTACCCGGTTGCGGGTGGCCCAGGCCTCGGCTGCCGCGATGGGCGACCAGTTGGCCTGGTCCCAGGCGTCCCTGCGCGGCACGGCGACCGGGACCGGCGCGGAGAGGTCCTCGCTCAGCGCAGGGTCGTCCAGCGCGAAACCGGAGCGCGCCGCCTCACCGAAGGCCTTGACCGGACGCGAGCAGAACTCCGGGTCGTCGAACAGCGCCGCATTGCCGGCGTGCCACAGAGCCCGCTCCCAGCCGTTGGCCTCGGCCATGTAACCGCCGGCGTCGAGAATCCTGGTGTGGAACGGACTGGTCTTGAGACCGCGCGTGACCAGGGTGGACTGGTGGGAGAACGAGACGTCGTAGACCTCGTCATAGGCCTCGGCGGCCCGTCCGCGGATCCACGCGTCGCTGAGGAGAGCTGGGTCGAACCGGGCGAAGTCGAGCTCATGGGTGTCGAGGCCCGGGTCGCCGCTGACGATCCAGTCCGCCAGGACCTGTGCGCAGCCCGCCGACTGCGTCACCCAGATGGCCTGCGCGGCCCAGAAGCCCTCGAGCTGCGGCGACGGTCCCAGCATGGGGCCGCCGTCCGGCGTGAACGAGAAGACGCCGTTGAACTCGTCCTCGAGCGGCAGGTCCGCGACCGCCGGCAGCACGCGCGCCACCTCGGACCGGCAGAACTCGAAGTCCTCGACGGTGAATGCCCGCTTCGCCGGCTCCTGGCCGGTCTCCAGCAGGTGCGCGGTGTCCGTGAGGTCCTCCGGCGCCACCGGGATGGGCCGGTGCTCATAGGCACCGATCCCGATCCTGTCGCCGAACTCCCGGAAGTAGAGGCCCGAGCCCTGGTGCCGGACCATGGGGCGACCGGCCTGATCGTCCCCGAGGGCGGTGCCGTCCGGCGCGGTGCCGGGCAGCGCGGGCACCGGAGCCGTCCAGGCGAAGCCGTGCTCCATGGGGTGCATGGGCAAACGCAGCCCGCCGAGCTTGCCGAGGAGGTGGCCCCAGATGCCGCCGGTGGCGACGACGACGTCCGCCGGCAGCGTCCGGCGGTTCTCCCCGGTCTCCGCGTCCTCGACGATCACACCGGTCACGCGGGCGTCCGCGGACTCGACGTCGACCACGCGGGTGAGTGCGTGGAACTGTGCGCCGCCGGCTTCTGCGCGCTTGGCCTGGTACTCGACGGCACGGGAGGAGAAGACGACGCCGTCCGTAGGTGTGTGCAGCGCGCCGATGATCTCCGAGACGTCGAGGTCCGGCCAGAGCTCCGCCACCCTCTCCGGGCCGATGAGCTCGGCGGGGACGCCCCAGGCCCGGGCGTACCCGTAGCGGCGACGCAGCTCCTGGAGCTGGCCGTCCGTCGTCGCGATCTCGATGCCGCCCACGCGGTCGAGGAGCTTCCGTCCGTCGAGCTCCAGTCCGTCGAGCTTGTCCAGCGTCCGCTGGGCGAGCTGGCACATGATGCGCGAGCCGTTGGTCTGGAACACGAAGCCGGGTGCGTGTGAGGACGAGCCGCCCGTCTTGTAGAGCGGGCCCTGATCCACGACCGTGACGTCCGTGCAGCCGCGCGAGACGAGCTCGTCCGCCAGCGCGGCACCGACGACGCCGGCGCCGATCACGACGATCCGTGCCGCAGGATCGACCGGCTGAGGCTCTCGTGCGGTCACGCGTGAGGGAACCGTGAGGGACGCGCTGGTGGGCGGCGCGCCCGCAGGAGCGCCGGCGGTGGAGGGGGCGGGGACGGTCATGGTGCCTCCTTGCAGATGACTGTGTGCCGATGGTGGCGGTGAGATGTTCACCCGAGTGGGTTGCACATTGAGCAACAAACGCTTATTGTGCAACCATTCAATCGTCTCTCCACGGACCAGTCAAGAGACGATCCGTGCCGGTTCGAAGAGTTTCAGGAAGGGATCCGGATGGGCATCCAATCCGTCGATCGCGCGATGGAGGCGCTGGAGGTCCTCGCCGCCCTCGGAGAGGCAGGGGTGGGCGATGTCGCCGGCCGGCTGGAGGTGCACAAGTCCACGGCCTCCCGCCTGCTGTCCTCGCTCTCCGATCACGGTCTCGTGGAGCAGCAGGTGCCCGGCGGCGCCTACCGCCTGGGCTTCGGTCTCGTGAGGCTCGCCAGCGCGGTGACCAGCCGGATGGACTTCTCACAGGTGGGGCAGGCCCTGTGCGACGCCACGGCGAAGGAGCTGCATCTGACCAGCAACGTCGCGGTCCTCGACGACGTCTTCGCCGTCAACGTCTCGCAGGCGGTGGGTGACGGGCTCATGGCGCCGCGCCACTACGTGGGCCTGCGGACGCCGGGGCACGCCACGAGCTCCGGCAAGGTGCTGCTGGCCTGGGACGAGGCCGCAGCCCAGCGGGCGGCGGCCGGCGAGCTCGAAGCCCATACGGCGTACACGCTCGTGACCGCAGGCGCGCTGCAGCGCGAGCTCGAGTACGTCCGTCAGCGGGACTGGGCGGCCTCGAACGAGGAGTGGGAGGAGCACGTCACCGCCGTGGCCATTCCGCTGCGACTCCCCTCCGGCGCGGTCGAGGCCGCGCTCACCGTCACCGGTCCGGTCCACAGCCTGCCGCCGGAGTCGTTCGTCCAGACTGCGGAACGCCTGCACGAGCTGGCCGCGGCCTCCGGCAGGTGGGTCTGAGCCGGCTTCAGGTGGGCGGGTCTGAGCAGCAGCCTCCGGCAGATGGGGCTGGCGCTGCTGGCTGCAGGAGGGGCTGGTGGGTCCGAGCAGCGGCCTCAGACGGCCTCCGGCAGATCCTCCGGATAGACGATGTCGATCTCCCGGATGTCCCGCGAGAAGTCCTTGCGGTTGTTCGTGAGAAAGCGATCGGCACCGCCGGCCACTGCAGTTGCGAGGTGTGCAGCATCGGCACCGCGGAGGCCATAGGCGATGGAGAGCGTCAATGCCAGCCGAGCCGTGGCCGCATCACAGGGCAGGAGCGTGAGCCGCCCGAGGAGCCCCAGAAGCACGCGCACTTCAGCGGAATCAGGGTTGTCCCGCATAGGCTTGGCAAGCGTCTCCGTGAGCAGCAGGACTGAGCCGATGCCGGCCGCCGCCGCGCCCGCTTCTGCCGCGAACAGCCTTCTCACCCGGGAACCGAGAGGGTGACCCTTCGACGCCGCATAGATGAGCACATCAGCATCGAACGCCGTTCGCACGCTCATCGCGCAGCACGAGCGGCCCGCACGTCCTCCGCAAGCTCCTCAGCTCGCTGCCGGGTGAGCACCGGCTCAGGGAGAGCCTCCGCAGCCGCACGCTGCAGCATGGCATCAACGCGGTCCGCCTCCGCCCAGGCATCAGCTGCCCTGCGCGTCCTGAGCACGTCCGGATGCACGAGCACGGCGACGACCCGGCCATGTCGGGTGATCGAGACCTCTTCACCGGCCTCGACCAGATCAAGCTGTGCCGGAAGGTTCTGCCGCGCAGCGCTTGCGCTGATAGTGGACATGTACGACATTGTACGCTCCTGTACGTTCGACCGTGCTTCTTGCTGAGAAGAAGTCCGCCACCTGCCTCCGCAGCCGCAGGCTGCAGCCGCAACCGCACTCTGCAGCATGGCATCAACACGGTCCGCCTCCGACCGGCTTTCAGCCCCGCAGCGCCAGCGCGAAGGGCAGCACTGCCTGCGCGCCGGCCAGTCGCAGCTCACGGGCACAGACGGTCATGGTCCAGCGGGAGACCACCACGTCGTCGACGAGGAGCACCACCCGGCCGCGCACAGCCTCGGCCTGTTCCGGGGAGAGCGCATACGCGGCGTGCACATCGCGCAGCCGGAAGGCACTGTTGACGTCAGGACCGCCGTGGTCGCGCACCAGCTGGAGGTCCCCCAGATCCTCGAGCCGACCCGCAGCGGCGAGGTTGGCGGCGAGTGAGCGCACCGTGACAGGACGACGGGTGCTCGGAACCGCGATCACGCAGTCCGGCCGCTGCTGCCAGCGCCAGCCCTTGAGCGTCTGGATGCAGAGCCCGCCGATGTCGTCCGGCACCGGCGCGTCCGGCGCGGTGGGGGCGAGGAACTCCCGCAGCCGCTGCCCCGCGCCCAGATCCGTGAAGCGCGCGATGGCACGCCCCTCCTCCGCGCGCTCCTCCGGCGGGATCTTCCCCTTGAGGCTCACCCCAAGGTTGGCCATGCCCGTGGGCCACTGCCCGCGCACCTCGATGGGCAGACCCACGCCGCCGAGCACCTCGCGGGCGCGGTGGCGCGAATCGTCGCTCACGTGTTCGTCCCACCACTGGGCGTCACAGTTATCGCACCGGCCGCAGTCCTGCGGATCCGGGTCGTCGAGCGCCTCGGTGAGGAAGCGCATGCGGCAGGTGGTCGCGGACTCGTAGTCCAGCATGGCCTGCGCCTCCGCTCGCCGCACCTGGGCCACGTGTGCGTAGCGCTCCGCATCGTAGTGCCAGCCGGCGCCGGTCGATTCGTAGCCGCCGCGCACCCGCCGCACCGCGCCGTCGACGCTCAGCGTCTTCAGCAGCAGTTCGAGACGGCCGCGGCGCACGCCCACGCGCGTCTCCAGCGCCGGGACGGAGAGCACGCCCTCCGCGTCCAGTGCGGCCAGCACCCCGCGCGCGTCCTCCTCCGCGGGCATGGACGCCGTGGCGAAGTACTCCCAGATGTCCTTGTCCTCCGCGCCCGGCAGGAGCAGCACGTCCGCCGAGGCCGCCGCACGGCCGGCACGGCCCACCTGCTGGTAGTAGGCCACGGGTGAGGAGGGCGCACCCAGGTGGATGACGAAGCCCAGGTCCGGCTTGTCGAAGCCCATACCCAGGGCCGAGGTCGCGACGAGCGCCTTGAGCTCGTTGTCCTTGAGCGCCTGCTCCAGCCGCTCGCGCTCCTCCGGATCCGTGCCGCCGGTGTAGGTCGCCACGTCCCAGCCCGCGTCCCTGAGCGCCCGCGTGGTGTCCTCAGCGGCGGAGACCGTGAGGGTGTAGATGATGCCAGAGCCCCAGAAATCGCCCAGGTGCTCGGACAGCCAGGCCAGGCGCACGGTGGGCGGACGCACCGGGGAGACGCCCAGCCGCAGGGAATCACGCGCGAGCCTGCCGCGGATCACGAGGGTGTCGTCGCCCAACTGCTCGGCCACGTCCGCGACGACGCGGGAGTTCGCAGTGGCGGTGGTCGCCAGCACCGGCGTCTGTGCGGGGAGCTCGCGGATCATCGAGCCTATCCGCCGGTAGTCCGGGCGGAAGTCGTGTCCCCAGTCGGAGATGCAGTGCGCCTCGTCCACGACGATCATGCCGATGGACGCGAGCAGATCCGGCAGCACGGTGTCCCGGAAGGAGGGGTTGGTCAGGCGCTCCGGCGACACGAGGAGGACGTCGACGATGCCGGCGCGCAGATCCTCCTGCACGGAGTCCCACTCCGCGGCATTGGCGGAGTTCAGCGTCCGTGCGACCACACCGGCGCGTGCGGCGGCCCCCACCTGGTCGCGCATGAGCGCGAGCAGCGGTGAGACGATGAGCGACGGACCGCGGCCGGCCTGCCGCATGAGCTTGGCTGCCAGGAAGTAGACCGCGGACTTGCCCCAGCCGGTCCGCTGCACCACCAGCACGCGGCTGCGGCGGGCGACCAGCGCCTCGATCGCCTCGTACTGACCGTCCCGCAGCTGTGCATCCGCTCTGCCGGTGAGGTGCGTGAGCAGCCGCGTCGCCTCTGCGTGCAGCGAGCTCTCCGGTGCGCTCTGGCCGCCAGGCACACCCTGGTCTCCCAGCGCGTCCCGCCCATCCGGCACGCCCAGTGCGTCCCTGCCGCCCTGCATGTCCTGCGCGTCCTGCGCGTCCTGCATGTCCACCCTGCTCACCTCGGCCTCGGTCGGTTTCCGGTGTCCGGCGTCCGAGAGCGGCACCCGGTCTCCGGTAGTCTGCCCACCACTCTAGGAGGACCCACGGACATGGCGGGTTCGCGCCCTGCGGGGACGACTCCGCGTACACAGCGCAGTGCGAACTCGTCACGGCGAACGGCGGCTGCACCGGCAGCTGCAGAAGGAGGAGCACCATGAGGCTCTGGACAGTGCACCCCCGGCATCTCGACCGGCAGGGTCTGCTCGCATGCTGGCGGGAGAGCCTGCTGGCCCAGGCCGTACTGCACGACCCGAGCCGCGGCTACAGCCGCCATCCGCAGCTGATCCGCTTCCGCGCGCATTCCGATCCGGCCGCGGCCATCCGCGCGTTCCTCCTGGGGCTCCAGATGGAGGCGACGGTACGGGGCTACCGCTTCGACGCCTCCCGGATCCTCGATGCGGACGAACTGACCGCGCAGCTCCCCGCGACGGACGGCCAGCTCGCGTTCGAATGGCAGCACCTCATGGCGAAGCTCCACCACCGCAGCCCCGCCCTCGCACAGCGGTGGAGCGGGATCGAACTGCCGGAGGCCCACCCCGTCTTCAGCATCGTCCCCGGTCCCGTGGAGTCCTGGGAACGCGGTGCACCAGCCGAAAGCACAGGACCCACAGACGCCGGCGTCTCTACCTCCAACAGCAGCAGCTGAGGGAAGTCCTCGAGGACTTCGTCCACCGAAACACCCTCGGCGAGGAGTCCCAGCACATCGCCCACGCGCATGCGAGTCCCGCGCACCACCGGACGTCAGTGGGCAACCGCAGGATCGACGACGATTCGCTCGTGCAGATTCATGTCCCCATGGCATCTGTGTGTGATCGGCAGCGGAATGACCGGTCACGGCATCAGGCATCGCGCATCGCGGGCCGTCAAGTCCCACCACCGGCACCGCATCGTGACCTCGCATGACGAGCCCGTTGACGGTGCCGAGGACTCCACTGCTATGATCAGCAACACAATGTTCCGGGGACGGTGAGATTCCGTACCGGCGGTGACAGTCCGCGACCCGGCTCCGCTCTCACGGGCGGATCCGGCTGATTCGGTGAAATTCCGAGACCGACAGTGAAAGTCTGGATGGGAGGAACATCGTGATCGCTCAGCGCACCCGCGCAGATCACGGTCGGCAGTCCGTTCGGCTCGCCGCACCCTGATCAACGGCGACGGCGCGCGGCACCCGCCGCGCAGCACCTCCCATGCATCCCGGCCGAGGGATCGGGAGGGATGGATGAGCCGCACGCCGCAGCCTCATTCCACTGCCGCGCTGGAACGCGCCATGAATGCCGCGCTCTCCGCCGCGCTCCGCGGCCCACGAGGGGCGAATCCGCTGGTGGGGGCCTCCGTCCTCGCCACTGACGGCACACTCGTCACCGGCCACCACGCCGGCGCGGGCACGCCGCACGCAGAGGTCGAGGCCGTCCGCGCCGCGCATGCCGCCGGCATCGACCTCACGACGGCGACGATGTGCGTGACCCTCGAACCGTGCACACACCACGGCCGCACCGGCCCGTGTGCACAGCTCCTCCTGGAGACCGGAGTGCCCGAGGTCGTGATCGCCCGGAAGGACCCCAACCCCGGCGCCGCCGGCGGCATCGCGGTGCTGGAATCCGCGGGGGTGCGTGTGCGCACCGGCCTGCTCGAGGACCGCGCCACCGCCCTCAACGACAGATGGCTCAGCGCCGTGGAGCAGTCCCGCCCCTTCGTCACGCTCAAGCTCGCCCAGAGCCTCGACGGCAGGATCGCCGCGGCCGACGGCACCTCGCAGTGGATCACCTCACCCGCCTCGCGGGAGCGCGTGCACCGCCTGCGCGCCCTGGCCGACGGCGTCGTCGTGGGCACGGGCACCGCGCTGGCTGACGACCCCCGCCTCACCGCACGCATCGCCGCACGCGCCGGCACGGACGGGAGCCCGCACGACAGCACCGGCCTGCACTCCCGCACGGGCGGGAACACAGAGGAGGACACGCCCGCCTCCCAGCCCGTCCCGGTGGTCGTGGGTCTGCGCGCACCGGCCCCGAACTCGCACCTGGCCCGGAATCCGCGCACGGTGCATCTGCGCACCCGCGATCCCCTGGCAGCCCTGCAGGACCTGCACGCCCGAGGCCTCGAACACGTGCTCGTGGAAGGAGGCGCAGGCCTGGCAGGAGCGCTCGTCCGTGCTGACCTCGTCGACAGCCTCGAGGTCCACCTCGCTCCTGTGCTGCTGGGCGAGGGACGCCCTGCGCTCGCGGGGCTGGGCGTCTCCACCCTCGCCGAGGCCGTCCGCTGGCTGCCTGATCCCGCGGCGGACTGGGACACCGCCCCGCCTGCCGCTGCCACGGACACCGTGCTCCGGCTCGTTCCCGCAGCTCGGGATCGCGGCAGCAGCACACCGGACCACGCTCCTCACACCGGCACCGCTCCGCCCGGTCCCGGCGTCGCCGCCCCGGAGGCAGTTCCCGCAGCCTCGGCTCCCGCGGCCTCGGCCGCCCCGCACTCCCCCAGGAAGGACTGACACATGTTCACCGGAATCATCGAGGAGAAGGGGACCGTCACGTCCCTCACCCGCACCGAGCACGGCTCTGCGATCCTCATCATCCGCGCCGGCGCCGTGCTCGCCGGGCTGCCGGAGGGCGGCTCACTCGCCGTCAACGGCGTCTGCCTCACCCAGGCCGCGGCCGAGGCGAACGCGGCTCCGGCGGCCACCACGGCCTCGGCTGCGGAGCAGGTTCCCCCGGAGGCGCCCGGGGCCGGCCCGGCACCGAGCCCTGACACAGGATCCGCCCCGGAGGCGGCCACCGAGTTCCGCGCGCACGTCATGGGAGAGACGCTCGACCGCACGACGATCGGCACCCTGGCACCCGGCGACACCGTCAACCTGGAACGCTGCCCGCGCGCCGGCGACCGCTTCGACGGCCACATCGTGCAGGGCCACGTGGACGGCACCGGCGAGGTGCTCGCCAAGGAGGACCTGGGCGACTGGGTCCGCCTGCGGGTGAGTCTGCCCGCCCGCCTGGCGCCCTTCACCGCGGAGAAGGGCTCGATCGCCCTCGACGGCATCTCACTCACCCTCACCGCCGTGAGCCCGCCGGCCACCCAGCCGCACTGGGTCGAGGTGGGGCTCATCCCCGCCACCCTCGCCGCCACGCGCATGGGAGACATCCGCCCCGGCGACCCGGTGAACATCGAGGTGGACGTGATGGCGAAGTACGCCGCCCGCCTCGCGGAGTTCGACCGCCCGGCGGGCTCGCACCCCGCCACGACCAGCGGGGACGCCTCGCACACGCACGAAGGAGCACACGCATGATCCGCCTCGACAGCATCGACGCCGCCCTCGCCTCGCTCCGGGACGGCCGCCCCGTAGTGGTCGTCGACGACGAGGACCGCGAGAACGAGGGCGACCTCATCCTGCCCGCCGGCACGACCACCCCGGAGTGGATGGGCTTCGTGGTGCGGCACACCTCGGGAGTGGTCTGTGCCCCCATGCCCGCGGCTCGCGCCCGCGCCCTGGAGCTGCCGCCCATGACCGCGGTCAACGAGGACGCCAAGGGCACCGCCTACACCGTCTCCTGTGATGCGCGCGAGGGCGTGAGCACCGGCATCTCCGCGGCTGACAGGACCGTGACGGTCCACGCACTGGCGGCGGGCACACCGGATCCCCGCGCGATCACCCGCCCCGGCCACGTCTTTCCGCTCATCGCCCGCGACGGCGGCGTGCGGGAGCGCGCCGGCCACACGGAGGCCGGCGTGGAGCTGTGCCGGCTCGCGGATCTGGGCGAGGTCGCGGTGATCGCGGAGCTCGTCCACGACGCCGGTGACATGATGCGCGCACCCGCGCTGCGGGAGTTCGCGGACGACCACGGGCTCACGATGATCTCGATCGCAGATCTCATCGCCTGGCTGGAGGCGCGCGAGGCCGGGCGGGCAGATGCCGAGGTACCGGCTGCTCGCGAGGCCGCACCCTCCGCAGACCCGCAGGCAGGCGCAGACTCGCGGATCGCCGCAGGCGAGCAGGCTGCTGCCCGGGAACCGGCCAGTGCCTTCGACCATGCCGCCGCCGAGGTGGCGGGCACCGAGCCGATCGCGCTCCCCACCCCCTATGGCACCTTCACCACGCGCGCGTGGCGCGCGCTGGACGGGGCCGGAGCTCCCACGGGGCCGGAGCATCTCACCCTGGTCAGCCCGGGAACCGGCGCACCTGCGGGTGCAGCCTCGGGTGCCGGCGCAGGCGCAGCTGCGGATCCGACGGCTCTGCTGCCGGGCGCGGTGCGCGGGGCAGGCACGGCAGCGGAGGCGGCCTCGGGCACAGGGGCATCTGCAGGCACCGCGCCGCTGGTCCGGGTGCACTCGGAATGCCTCACCGGCGACGTCCTGGGCTCGCACCGCTGCGACTGCGGGGAGCAGCTCACAGCCTCGCTGCGGATGATCGCGGAGCGCGGCGGCGTGCTCGTGTACATGCGCGGGCACGAAGGGCGCGGGATCGGGCTGTGGGAGAAGCTGCGGGCCTATGCGCTGCAGGATTCCGGCGCGGACACCGTCGAGGCGAACCTCCGCCTGGGCCATCCGGCCGATGCCCGCGACTACCGCGACGCCGCCGCGATCCTCCGGGAGCTGGGGGCGAGCACCGGCATCCGCCTCCTCACCAACAACCCGGCGAAGATCGCGGGCCTGCGCGCGCTGGGCATCGAGGTGGTGGAGCGGGTTCCCGTCGAGGTCCCCAGCCGCGAGGAGAACGCCCGCTACCTGGCGACCAAGCGGGACAGGATGCAGCACCTCCTGGGCGGTTCCGTGCTGCCTTCCAGCGCTCAGCCGTCTGCGATGCAGCCGCCCAGCAACCAGCCGTCTGCGACGCAGCCGCCTCGCACCCAGCCGCCCGGCGCGCTCACCTGCGCCTGACAGGTCTCGCTCGCGCACCGACCGGTCACCGCGTGGTCCTCCGGGCACTGCGCTGACCTCCGGGGCAGAGCAGGACAGCCCGCGCGGACGTACCCGCGCACCTCCCCGGCGG
>NZ_JALAHB010000031.1 GCF_022712115.1 Brevibacterium sp.
ACGACCGCTCCCCCACCGCCCTGCTCGACCTCGTCGCCTGCGCGGTCGAGGCCGCAGGGGCTGATTCCGGCATCGTGGAGCTGGGGCCGGTGGACCTCCCGTCCGTCTCCTACTGCTTCCCCGCCTACGGCGACTCCACTCACCCGATGCTGTACTCCGCCACGCACTCCAGCGCGGGCACCCTGCTCCGCGGCACCGCGACGGTGGGCTTCCGGCGCGAGAGCCCCGGTGCGCCGCTCACCCGCTGGGCGCACTTCCACGTCTCATGGACGGATCGGGAGGGCACGCTGCGGGGCGGGCATCTGTGGCCGGAGACCACCGCCGCGGGTCCACTCGTCCAGTCGACCGTCTGGCCCCTCTACGGCATCACGCTCGTCAACCGGCTCGACGAGGAGACGCAGCTGCCCGTCTTCTTCCCGGAGCAGAACGGCCGCAGCACCGCGGACGGCGACCGTCCTGCGCTGTTCGCCCGCGTGCACCCCAACGAGGAGATCGGCACGGTGATCGCAGATCTCACCCGCCGCCACGGGCTCGAGGGCGGCAGCGTGGTGGGCGGCACCGGCAGCATCGTCGGCGCGATCTTCGAGGACGGTCGCCGGGTGGAAGGGCCCGCGACCGAGGTCATCACCCTGGGCGGAGCGCTGAGCGGCACGGAGCCGCGGCTGACCTCCACCCTCATCTCCGCCTCCGCCGAGGTCCACGGCGGCGTCCTCGCCCCCACCGGCAATCTGGTCGGAGCGACGTACGACCTCATGCTCGCCGGGCCGCAGGACTGAGCGGCCTGCAGAAGCCCTCCCGAGCCTCGGCACCATCCGGACCGCGGGCCTGACCGGCCTGCGCGGCCTCTCCCGCACCTCGGCACCGGCGGGGTGCGGGAGAGGCTGCGTCCCCGGGCCGTCCGCTCAGCTCATCACCGCGCCGCCGTCCACACGCAGGATCTGACCGGTCACGAACTGCGCCGCCGGCGAGGCGAGGAAGGCGACAGCACCCGCGATCTCCTCGGGCCTGCCCATCCTCCGGATGGCCTGCCCGCTGAGCTCGTAGTCCTGCCCCACCGTCAGCGCGGACTCCACGGGCCCGGGAGCCACCGAGTTGCAGCGGATCCCGTGGATCCCCACCTCCTTCGCCACCCACTTGGTGAGTGCGATGATCCCGCCCTTGCTCGCGGAATAGGCAGGGCCGGAGCGGGCACCGGCCTCGCCGTCGGAGACCGCTCCCCCGTTGATCCCGGAGATCGAGGAGATGTTGACGATGGAGCCCGCGCCGGCCTCCACCATGTGCGGGTAGAGCGCCGCCCGGATGAAGTGGAAGGTGCCGCCCAGGTTGGTCGAGAGATCCCGCTCCCATTCCTCCGCGGAGATCTCGTCGAGGCCCTTGCGGATGGCGGTGCCCGCGTTGTTCACGAGCACCTCCAGGCCGCCGTGCTCCTCGACGAAGCCCGCGACGGCACGGGTGACGGCCGCCGCGTCGCGCACGTCCAGATCGATCCCGGTCACGCGGGCGTCCGGCACCTCGGCGCCCAGGGCGCGGGCGGCCTCCTGCGCACCCGCGAGGTCGACGATCCCGACCGTCGCCCCGCGTACGGCCAGGGCGAGCGCGATCTGATAGCCGATGCCGCGAGCGGCGCCGGTGACGAGCGCACGCTGCCCGGTGAGGCCGAAGGGGAGGACGGTGTGCGCTGTGTCAGTCATGGGTGACTCCTGATGTGGGGCGGGCGACGATGCCCGAGGGTGGATGAGGTGAGAAGCCGGACGTCTGGAGAACGCACGGAGAGAAGCCGGTGCAGGCCACGTGCCGACCGGAGAGGGGGAAAACGGCTCAGCGTGCCGCCGCGGACGAATGGACGAGGCCGCCGTCGACCGGGAGGACGGTGGCGTTGACGTAGGCGGACTCCGGGGAGGCGAGGAACACCGCGGCCCGGGCCACGTCCTCGGGAGCGCCCATCCTCCCGGTGGGGCTGGCCGCGTGCCGGGCGGCGAGCATCTCCTCGGCATCACCGTGGTGGCCCACGATCGAGGTGTGGATGAGCGGGGTCTCGATGAGGCCGGGAGCGATCGAGTTCGCCCGGATCCCCTCGCGGGCGTAGCGCATGCCCACGGAGTTGGTGAGCTCGATGAGGCCGGCCTTGGAAGCCGCATAGGCGGGGTAGTCGTAGCCCATCCAGCGCAGGCCGCCGGCGGAGGACACGGCGATGATGGAACCGCGTCCGGCGGCGCGCATGTGCGGCACGGCGTGCTTCATTGCGGCGAAGGCGCCGGTGAGGTTGATGTCCAGCGCCCGCCGGAAGCCTGCGACGTCCAGCTCCTCCACGCCGCCGTTGACCACGATGCCCACGTTGTAGTGGAGCACGGTGAGCGCGCCGAAGGCCTCCGCGCAGATGTCCGCGGCCTCCTTGAGCTGCGTCTCGTCGGCGACGTCGGCCACGTGCGTGCGCAGGCGGGTCTCGGCTTCCGGGGTCTCTTCGAGCAGCACGGCCCGCGCCGCCTCGAGAGCGCCCGGCTCACGGTCGACGATGCACACGCGTGCGCCCTCGGTCAGGAATGCCCGGGCCGCGGCGAGGCCGTTGTTGGTCTTCCCGTCCGGGGAGCCGCAGCCCACCGCGAGGATCGTCTCATCTGCGAGCCGGCCGGGCCCGCGCGCCTCAGCTGCGCTCTCGCTCATCGTGCCCTCCCTCTGACCTGCTCCGGCCGAGGACGCAGGGTCGTTGGAATGCTCACTCATCGTGCCCTCCCGCGTCCCTCCGAGAGCTCAGCCCTCAGCTCCTTCCGAGCGATCTTGCCGTAGGCCGTCACCGGCATCTCCTCGACGAAGACGTACTCCTTGGGCACCTTGTAGGCCGCCAGCCGTGCCTTGAGGAAGGCCTTCAGCTCCGCACCCTTGGCGTCCCTCTCGGCCTCCGGCAGCGGCCGGGCCGTCTCCACGACGGCCACGCCCACTTCTCCCCACTGCGGGTCCGGGACGCCCACCACGCAGGTCTGGCTCACGCCGGAGAACGTCTGGATCGCCTCCTCCACCTCGCGCGGATAGACATTGGAGCCGCCGGAGATGAACATGTCCGACTTGCGCCCGGTGAGGAAGAGATAGCCCTGCGCGTTCAGATAGCCCACGTCGCCGGTGTGGAAGACCCCGTGAGCGAAGGCCTCCGCGTTCGCGTCCTCCCTGCCCAGGTAGCCGGCGAAGACCGTGGGGCCGGAGACGCAGACCTCACCCTGCTCACCGGCGGGGAGCTCGCGGCCGTCGTCGTCCATGATCGAGATGACGACTCCGGTGCGCGCCCGCCCGCAGGTGCCGATGCCGGCGGCGTCGACCGGGATGCGGCCGTGCTCCTGAGGCCGCAGCACCGTGATGGAGCCCGTCACCTCAGCGAGACCGAAGTACTGGACGAGGCACGGGCCCAGACGCGCGAGCGCCTTCTCCTGGTCCGAGGCGAGCATGGGCGCACCCGCGTAGACGACGCAGCGCAGCGTGTGGTCCTGAGGTCCGCGCTCCGCGGGGTAGGCGTCCACGATCCGGTTGAGGATGGTCGGGACGGTGAAGGCGTTGGTGACGCCGTGCCGGTCGATGAGCTCCCAGGCCTTCGTCGCGTCGAAGCCCGGACCGGGCACCAGCACGGAGGCGCAGCCGGTGAATACCTGGGCCAGCATGTGGATCCCGGCCCCGTGGGAGAGGGGAGCGATGACGAGGCTCGCTCCGGCCTCGGTCTCCGTGGGGAACAGGTCGCCGTAGTGGTTGGCGAGCACGGCGGCGAGGTGCCGGTGGGTGAACGTCGCGGCCTTGGGCCGTCCGGTGGACCCGGAGGTGAAGAAGTACCAGCAGGGGTCGTCCTCCAGGACCGGGGCGTCGGGCTGCTCCGGAGCGGGCGGCAACGCGTCGAACTCGCCCACCGTGAAGACGTCGCCGTCCCAGCCGGTGGTGCGGAGGGCCTCGACGAAGCCCGTGTGCGCACGGTCCGCGAGCACCGCGGACGGACGCACCTCCTCCGCGATGCCCAGCAGCTCCTCGGTGGACAGCATCGCATTGGGCGGGGCGATGACCGCGCCGGCGCGGAGGATGCCCCAGAAGGCGACGGCGGTGTCCGGCGCGTTGTCCGCCACCAGCATGACCGTGTCGCGCCTGCCGGTGCGTCCGGAGAGCAGAGCCGCGGCCAGCGCCGAGGCCCGCTCGTCCAGGCGTTCCCACGTCAGCACGGTCTCCCCCGCGATCATCGCCGCGTGGGCGGGAATGCGCGCGGCGGTCTGCCGCAGGAATCGGGCGACGTTGACGGCGAGCCGGGGCACGGGGGCGAACGCGGCCGCCGGAGAGGTCGGTGAGACGGGGCCCGGCTGGGAGACGCTGAAGTCCGCGGGGACGGGGGGAACGAACTCCTCCGTGCCGCCGTGGCCCGCGGCAGGACCGTGGCCCGCGGAGGAGGCGCGGCCGGCGGAGGAGGCGCAGGTGGGCGCCTGGCCGTTCACAGCAGTGCTCATCAGCGGCTCCTCACGAGGACGGAGGCGAAGTTGGAGACGGCGAGTCCGCCCATGTTGAAGACTCCGGCGAGCTCCGCCTCGGGGACCTGCAGTCCGGGGGCCGTCCCGGTCAGCTGTGCGGCCGCCATGACGTGCATGGACACGCCGGTCGCGCCGATGGGGTGCCCCTTGGACTTGAGGCCGCCGGAGGGGTTGACCGGCAGCTCACCGTCGAAGGCGGTGAGACCGGAGTCGATGGCCTCGGCTCCGTGCCCCTGCGGGGCGAGGCCGAAGGCCTCGTACTCGAGCAGCTCCGCGATGGTGAAGCAGTCGTGGGTCTCGAGCAGCGAGAGATCGCGGATGCCGATCCCCGCCTGGGCGAGCGCCTGATCCATCGCCGCTTTCGCACCGGAGAGGACCAGCGGATCCGCACGCCGGGAGAGGGGGAGGGCCTCGTTCGCATTGCCCATGCCGCGCCAGCGCACGGCCTTCTCCGCGGAGGCCGCGAGGTCCGGGGAGACGATGACGAGCGCGGCGGCGCCGTCGGAGACGAGCGAGCAGTCCGTCCGGCGCAGGGGTTCGGCCACGTAGGGGTTCTTCTCGCTCACGGTGGAGCAGAACTCGAATCCCAGGTCCTTCTGCATCTGAGCGAGCGGATTGTGCGCACCATTGGCGTGATTCTTCGCAGCGATCCGGGCGAGCGAATCCGAGATGTCTCCGTGCCGGTCGATGTAGCGGCGTGCGAGCTCCCCGAACACCCCGGCGAAGGAGCCGTACTGTTCCTCCTCCGCGCGGTAGCTCGCGGTGAGGAGGACGTCGTTGACCGTGCTGCCGGAGACCGCCGTCATCTTCTCCGCGCCGATCACCAGTGCTGCCTTCGCCCTGCCGGAGGCCACCTGATCGTAGGCGGCGAAGACCGCGGTCGAACCGGTGGCGCAGGCGTTCTCGTGACGGTGCGCCGGGGTGTGAGCGAGCTCCGGGATCTCCACGCCCAGAAGTGCCGCCTCGAACCCCTGCGAGCTGAAGCCGTTGTTGTAGACGCCCACGTGGATCGCGTCGATGTCCACCGGGTTCAGACCCGCGTCCGCGAGTGCACCCCGGGCGGCCTCGGCCATCATCTCCTGCAGGCCGTCCTCCCGCTTGCCGAACTTCAGGTGGGACCAGCCTGTGATCGCCGGTGTGGTCATTTCTCCTCCTCGAGATGCGGGTGTGGTGCGAGTGCCGCGGCTTCGTGCCTCAGCGCGGCGACGATCTGTGTGAGCCGGGGCTCCTGCAGGCGGCTGCGGATGCTCGCCACGGAGAGCGCACCCCGCACGGCACCGCCCGGCCCCGGGGGAAGAGCCACGCCCGCCGCCCAGGACTCCTCCACGACCATCCCGGTGTTCAGCGCCCAGCCGGTCTCCCGCGTCGCCGCGAGCGCCTGCGCGAACTGCTCACTGCGGAGGGTCCGGCCGGAGGAGGTGGACTCGTCGAAGGTGCGGGCGTTCTCCTCCTGCACCCGGTCCGCCTCGTCCTCCGGGAGTGCGCCGAGGATCGCCAGGGCACCCGCGCCGATGCCCAGCGGGTGCCGGTCCCCCACGGCCAGGACGTTGTTCCTGAAGGGGCCGTTCCCGTCCTCACGCAGGACGCAGACGGACACGGTGCCGGTCCGCTCCGTGTAGAAGCAGGTGTCGCCGGTGAATGCGGCGAGCCTCCGGAGCGCGTCGGAGACCGCGCTGAGGTCGCGGTGCGCCTGCCCAGCGAGGGTGCCCAGGCGGATGAGGCCTCGGCCGAGGACATAGCCGCTCTGGGCGTCGCCGCCCACCAGGCCCACCTCCTGCAGTGCACGCAGCAGCCGGTGGACGGTGGACTTCGCCAGTCCGGTGTCCTCGGCCAGCCGCGCGAGGCTCAGGGAGGCGCCCTCCTGCTCCTGGGCCCGGCCCAGAGCATCGAGGATCGTCGCGGCACGACGGAAGGAGCGGTTCCCATCGTTCCGTTCAACGGAACTCTGATCTGCATTCGCCTCGTCGCGCATAGTGGGAAGTGTGGATCAACAGCGCATGACCCCGCAAGAGACGTACCGCCATATGGAACGGTGAAGAGAAACACGGTGAGGCCCGTCCTCACTGAACACATTCAGTTCGTCGATTCGCCGAGGTGAGTTCGCCGATTCGCCGGTTTGCACCGCCGCGCTCTCGCCCATGTCTCACTTCACATCGACGAAGACGCTTCTGAGCGATGCGAAGTGAGACATGGGCACAGGGTGCGGGAAGCACACGGTGCCGGAGGCCCAGGGTGCGGCAGGTGCAGGCGGATCAGCACTCCACGACGTTGACCGCCAGGCCGCCCATCGCCGTCTCCTTGTACTTGTGGCTCATGTCCTCGCCCGTGGCCTTCATCGTCGCGATGACCTCGTCGAGCGAGACGAAGTGCCGGCCGTCGCCCCACAGCGCCATCTTCGCCGCGTTGATGGACTTCCCCGCGCCGATGGCGTTGCGCTCGATGCACGGCACCTGCACGAGCCCGGCGATCGGATCGCACGTGAGCCCGAGGTTGTGCTCCATCGCGATCTCCGCGGCGTTCTCCACCTGCTCCACCGTGCCTCCGAGCACCTGGGCGAGGCCTCCGGCGGCCATCGAGGAGGCCGAGCCCACCTCGCCCTGGCAGCCTACCTCCGCCCCGGAGATCGAGGCCCGCTCCTTGTAGAGGACGCCGATGGCGCCGGCGGTGAGGAGGAAGCGGACGGTCGCCTCGTCACGCGCCTCCTGACCGCCCTCCGTCACCCAGTCCACGTAGTTGAGCGCGTAGTGGAGCACTGCCGGGATGATCCCCGCCGCACCGTTGGTGGGGGCCGTGACGACGCGTCCGCCGCTCGCGTTCTCCTCATTCACGGCGAGCGCGATGAGGTTGACCCACTCCTGGTAGAAGCGCGGGTCCCGGTCCGGGTCCTCCGCCTTGAGCCGCAGGTGCCAGTCATGGGCGCGTCTGCGCACCTTGAGACCGCCGGGCAGGAAGCCGGAGCGGTCGAGTGAGTTCTGCGCGCACCCCTCCATCACCTGCGCGATGTGGAGCAGCCCCTCGCGGATCTCGCCCTCGCTCCGCCCGGCGCCCACCTCGTTCGCGAGCATGACCTGCCAGATCTCCAGCCCCTCGCGGTTCGCGATCTCCATGAGCTCCGCCCCGGTCTGGAAATCGTACGGGGTGGCCGGCTCGCGGGCGAACTCCTCCGCCGCGGCACCGAGCACGGCCCGCTCCTCGTCCGAATGCGTGACGACGAAGCCGCCGCCCACGGAGTAGTAGATCTCGTGCGCCAGCTCCTCCCCGTCCGCGGCGCGCGCCCGCAGCTCGAGGGCATTCGTGTGCCGCTCCAGCACGGTGAGCGGGCGCTGCCGCATGTCGCCGACCGTGAACGGGATCTCCACGGAGCCCTCGACGGCCGGGGACGCCTCGCCGAAGCGCACGGTCCCGGTCTCGCTCATGCGGGCGATCCGCGCATCGACCTCGTCCGGCAGGACGGCTTCCGGATCACAGCCCTCGAGGCCGAGGAGGATCGCGTCGAAGGTGCCGTGCCCCTTGCCCGTCGCGGCGAGTGAGCCGTAGACGTCGACCTCGAGCGTGCGCACCTCCTGCAGCCGCCGTCCCACGAGTTCGACGAAGCGCGAGGCCGCGCGCATGGGGCCCACGGTGTGGGAGCTCGAGGGGCCGATCCCCACGGTGAAGAGGTCGAAGACGCTGATGGGCATGTGGGTGCTCCAATCCCCCACAGCACTGCGGGGAGACGGCACCCCCGCGCCTGGCAGACACCGGGCGCGGGGGTGTGGACGGGTGTCAGAGGTGGTTGGCCGCCGCGTATCCGGCTGCGTCCATGAGCTCGCCCGCCTCCGTGACGGCGACCTCGAAGAGCCAGCCCTCGCCGTAGGGGTCCGCGTTGAGGACGCCGGGGTTGCCGGTCACGAACTCGTTGACGGCCACCACCTCGCCGCTCACGGGCGAGTAGAGGTCGGAGACGGACTTGGTGGACTCGACCTCGCCGCAGACCTCCCCGGCGGTGACGGCGGCGCCCACCCCCGGGGTCTCGACGTAGACGACCTCGCCCAGGGCGTCCGCGGCGACGGCGGTGATGCCCACCCGCACGGTCGCACCGGCGACGGCGTCAGCGGCGGCGTTCACCCACTCGTGCTCGGCGGAGTAGGAGAAGCCTTCCGGAAGCGGGGGCAGTTCAGCCATGATGTGTTCCTCTTTCTTCGGTGGTGCGGTGATCGGTGTCTGCCGGACGCAGCTCAGGCCCGGGTGTAGAAGGGCAGTGCGGCGACCGTGAAGTCGTGTGCCTTGCCGCGGATGTCCACTGTGAGCTCCGTGCCCGGCTCCGCGTGGGCGCGGTCCACCCGAGCCAGTGCGATGGGGTGTCCGAGCGTGGGCGAGGGCTGGCCCGAGGTGACGATGCCGATCTCCTGCCCGTCCGCCTGCACGGCGGCCCCGGCGCGAGCGGCGCGCCGTCCGGAGGAGACGAGCCCCACGAGGACGCGTGCGGGCTCCTGGGCCGCCTGCGCCTCGAGCGCGGCACGCGCGAACACGTGCTTCTTCTTCAGCGCGTTCGCCGCCATCTTCCCCAGGCCGATGTCGGCCGCGATGCTCGTGCGGTCCATCTCGTTGCCGTAGAGGGGCATGCCGGCCTCCATCCGCAGCGAGTCACGGGAGGCGAGTCCGCAGGGCAGCAGCTCGATGCCGGCCCGCTCGGCCGCCGCGACCAGTGCGTGCCACACCGGTGCCGCATCCGCGTTCGCCACGTAGAGCTCGAAACCGTCCTCGCCGGTGTACCCGGTCCGGGCCAGCAGGACGGGCACCGGGGCCTCGGACACCGCGCCCGAGGCCGGCTCGCCTGCACCGGCATCCGCCGCACCAGCGCCTGCGGTCGTCTGCTCAGCCCGGCTCCCCGCCGCAGGCACCGGCAGCTCCAGCCGGGTCCAGGCGTAGTAGCCGAGCTCCCGCACGGCCTCGGCCTGCGCACCGGCGGAGCCGGCCTCGGCCTGCCCAGCGGAACCGGTCTGTCCACCCGCTGCGAGTGCGGCCAGCAGGATCGCCTCGGACTGCGGACCCTGCACCGCCACGAGGGAGGTCCCCGCGGATTCGTCCGTCACCGTGACGGCGGCGCCCGGCACCACGGAGGCGGAGAACTCCTGCGCGCGGGACGCCAGCGCCTCGGCGACGGCCACGGCATTGCCCGCGTTCGGGACGACGAGGAACTCGTCGGCCCCCAGGCGGTAGGTGATGAGATCGTCGAGGATGTGCCCGTCCGCATCGAGGATGAGGCCGTACTTGGCCTTGCCCGCCTTCAGGATCGAGTACTTCGCGAGCAGCGCGTAGTCGAGGAACGCGGCGGCGTCCGGGCCGGTCACCCGCACCTCGCCCATGTGGGAGAGGTCGAAGATCCCGGCGGCGGTGCGCACGGCGCGGTGCTCGGCGAGCTCGGAGCCGTACTTCAGCGGCATGTCCCAGCCGCCGAAGTCCGTGAACGAAGCGCCCAGCTCCGCGTGGAGGTCGTGTAGAGCAGTGGTCTTGGTCATGGAGGGTTCCTCTCAGGCCGTCTCGAAGGCCTCGGGCGGCGGGCAGGAGCAGACGAGGTTGCGGTCGCCGTAGGCGCCGTCGATGCGCCGCACCGGCGGGAAGTACTTGGTGAGCCGCAGCCCCTGGACGGGGAACACCGCTGTCTCCCGCGAATACTTCGCCTCCCAGTCGTCCATGACGCTGGTGGCGGTGTGCGGGGCGTTCCGCAGCGGAGACTCCTCCACCGTGTAGGCCTCGCCCACCGCGTCGATCTCCGCACGGATGGAGCGCATCGCCTCGATGAAGCGGTCGATCTCCCCCTTGTCCTCGCTCTCCGTGGGCTCCACCATGAGCGTGCCCGCCACGGGGAACGCCAGCGTGGGCGCGTGGAAGCCGTAGTCGATGAGGCGCTTGGCCACGTCCTCGGCGGTCACCCCGGTGGCAGCCGTGAGCTCGCGCAGGTCGAGGATGCACTCGTGCGCCACGAGGCCGGAGTCGCCCGTGTAGAGGGTGGGGAAGGCGTCCGCGAGCTCGCGAGAGACGTAGTTGGCGCCCAGCAGCGCGGTGCGGGTGGCCTCCGTGATGCCGGCGCCGCCCATGAGGCGCAGGTACGCCCAGCTGATGGGCAGCACGCCCGCGGAGCCGAACAGCGTGTTGCTGATGGGCTGGCCGATGTCCGCCGCGCCCTCGATGAGGCGGGGGTCGCGCGCGTCACCGGGCAGATAGGGGGCCAGGTGCTCGCGCACCGCCACGGGGCCCACGCCCGGTCCGCCGCCGCCGTGGGGGATGCAGAAGGTCTTGTGCAGATTGAGGTGCGAGACGTCGCCGCCGAACCGGCCCGGCTGTGCGAGGCCCACGAGCGCGTTGAGGTTGGCGCCGTCCACGTAGACCTGGCCGCCGGCGTCGTGCACCTTCTGGCACACGGTGCGCACCTCCTCCTCGAACACGCCGTGCGTGGAGGGATAGGTGATCATGATCGCGGCGAGCTCACCCGCGTGCTTCTCGATCTTGGCGTCGAGGTCAGCGAGGTCGATGGAGCCGTCCTCCGCCGTCGCCACCACGATCACGTCGAGTCCGGCGAGCACCGCCGAGGCCGCGTTGGTCCCGTGCGCGGACTGCGGGATGAGGCAGATCCGACGGTCCCGCTCACCGTTCGCCAGGTGGTACTGACGGATCGCGAGCAGCCCGGCGAGCTCACCCTGGGAGCCGGCGTTGGGCTGCAGGGAGACGCGGTCGTAGCCGGTCACCTCCACGAGGAGGGACTCGAGGTCCTCGATGAGCTCGCGCCAGCCGGCCGTCTGCGAGGCGGGGGCGAAGGGGTGGATGGAGGCGAACTCGGGCCAGGTGATGGCCTCCATCTCCACGGCGGAGTTGAGCTTCATGGTGCAGGAGCCCAGCGGGATCATGGGGCGGTCGAGCGCGAGGTCCCGATCCGCCAGCGTGCGCAGGTAACGCATCATCTGGGTCTCGGAGCCGTGCGTGCGGAAGACCGGGTGGGTGAGGATCTCGCCCGTGCGGTGCAGCTCCTCGGCCCATGCGGGGGTCGGCACCTGCGCCGGGCCGAACGCGCCCTCGGCGCCCGCGGCCTCGAACTCCCCGGCGTCGATCCGTGCCTGCGCGCCCAGCGCCTCGAGGAGGATGTTGGCCTCGGCGACGGTGTGGGGCTCGCCGAAGCTCACTGCCACCGTGGTGGCGTCCATCCGGCGGATGTTCACGCCCACGGCGTCCGCGGCGGTGAGGGCCGCGTCCGCGTCCGGCACGGTCAGCGCCACGGTGTCGAAGAACTGTCCGTCCTCCCCCGCCGGGGCCGTACCCGGGGCCGTGACGGCGGCCTCGGCGAACGCCGCCGCCAGACGGTGCAGGCGGGAGGCGATGCGGGTCAGCCCCACCGGGCCGTGGTAGACGGCGTAAAAGCCGGCGACGTTGGCCAGCAGCGCCTGCGCCGTGCAGATGTTGCTCGTGGCCTTCTGGCGGCGGATGTGCTGCTCGCGGGTCTGCAGCGCCAGGCGGTAGGCGGGCTTGCCGTCCGCGTCGTGGCTCACGCCCACGAGGCGGCCGGGCAGCTGGCGCTGGAGGCCGGAGCGCACGGCCATGAAGCCGGCGTGCGGGCCGCCGTAGAAGAGCGGGACGCCGAACCGCTGGGCGCTGCCCACGGCGATGTCCGCGCCCTGGGAGGCCGGCGAGGCCAGCAGGGTGAGCGCCAGCAGGTCCGCGGCGAAGGTGACGAGCGCACCGCGCTCCTTGGCACCGGTGACGGCGTCGTCGAAGGAGCGGATGGCTCCCGAGGTGCCGGGCTGGGCGCAGACGATGCCGAACACGTCCTCGCCCACGAGGCCGGCGGAGAGGTCCTCGACGCGGACCTGGAAGTCCATGGCGCGGGCGCGGGTGCGGACGATCGCGATGGTCTGCGGGTGCAGTTCGGAGTCGAGCACCACCGCGGAGCCCTTCTTGGACGCCCGGCGCATGAGGAGGACGGCCTCGGCGACGGCCGTGGACTCGTCCAGCAGCGAGGCGTTGGCGACGTCCAGGCCGGTGAGGTCCGTCACGGCGGTCTGGAAGTTCAGCAGCGCCTCGAGGCGGCCCTGGCTGATCTCCGGCTGATAGGGGGTGTACGCCGTGTACCAGGCGGGGTTCTCCACCACGTTGCGGCGGATGACGGCCGGGGTGACGGTGTCGTGGAAGCCCTGGCCGATCATCTGCACACGGGTGGAGTTCTTCGCGGCGAGCTCGCGCAGGCGGGTCAGCACCTGCTCCTCACCCATGGGCTCCAGCGCCAGCGGGGTCTCCTGGACGATGGAGGCCGGGACCGCGGCAGCGGCGAGCGCCTCCGTGGAGTCGAAGCCCACCACCTCGAGCATCTGCTCCAGCTCACCGGCGCGGGGGCCGATGTGCCGGTCCGCGAAGGGCCGGGG
>NZ_JALAHB010000032.1 GCF_022712115.1 Brevibacterium sp.
GGATCGGGATGGCCTCCGTCATCCACCACGCCGCCATGAGAACGGCAGTGGCGGCGGTGACCCTCGCCTCGTTCGCCACCTCCCCGGGCATGAGGAGGTAGACGATGCCCGCCAGCACCAGCCCCAGGACGAAGCCGCCCCGGCGGACGCGCACGGTGTGCCTGGGCAGCGCGGGCTCCCTCTCGCCCGGTGACCGGTGGTCGATCTCCGTCGAGCCGTCCCTGGACTCCAGCACCTGACCGGAACTCGCCGCCGTGCGCATCGCCGGATCGCTCTGCGCCGTACCGTTCTGGTCCATGACTCTGCCTCCCTGCAGACTCATGTCCCGGAACCCGGCGGGGCGGAGATCGTCCGCACGCCCGCCGCGGTCCGAGACTCTCATCGTGTCCTCAGGATCCTCCCACAGAACAGGGACAGCCGGGCAACGGCCCCTGTGGTTAGCGCCGCTTCTGCGCGGCGCGGGAGAGGAAGGCGGCCAGCGCCTCGGCGACGATCTCCGGATGCTCGACGATGGGCAGGTGCGCGGAGTCCGGCACCACCGTGAACTCGCTGCCCTCGACCTGCGCGGACAGCTCGCGCATGCTCTCCGGGGTGTTGCCCATGTCCTGCGAGCCGGCGAGGAAGAGCACCGGGACGGAGATGTCCGCGACCTCCCCGGTGAGGTCGTAGTCCGCGAGCGCGCGGCAGCAGTCGATGTAGGCCTCGGGGTCCGTCTCCGCGAGCTGCTCGAGCACGATCGCGCCCGCCGCCTGGTCCTCGTCGAGGAAGCCTGCGGCGAACCAGCGGTCCGCGGTCTCCGGCACCGTGGGTCGCAGGGAGCCCAGGGCGCGCACGTTCTCGATCCGCTCGTTCCACCGCTCCGGTCCGCCGAAGCTCGCCCCGGTGCACAGCGCGCCCACACCCACCAGGCGTTCGGGGGCGCGCAGCGCCAGGGTCAGGGCGACGGCGCCGGAGATCGAGATCCCCGCGAAGCTGAACGTCTCCGCGCCCAGTTCGTCCGCGATCTCGAGGATGCCCTGGGCGATGCGCTCCACGCTCACGTCGTCGAGGCGCTTCCCGCGGCCGTGGCCGGGCAGGTCCGCCAGCACCACGCGGTAGTCGTCGGCGAGGAAGTAGGCGGCCCCGGCCCACTGGGAGGCATGCGTCCCCAGGGAGGGCCCGAGGATGAGAAGGGGTGCGGTGGGATCTGCATCGTTGACCACGGAGTAGGCGAGTGCGGACATGGGTGTGCCCCTTTCGGCGAAGCTGCGGGTGGGGAGACGGTTGCCCCACCAGACTAGCGTCCGGGCAGGTCCGTGCGCCCGAGGCCGCGGCCTCGGGCGCGGAGGCGCGGACCGGCTGCCCGAGGTCAGAGCAGACGGCCGCCGGACTCCCGGAGGTAGCACGTGGGGCAGAGCGATTCGTAGGTGACGTCCATGCCGTCGATGGCCACCTGGTCGCCGTCGAACACGAACTGCCCGCCCAGCCGCCTGCCGTTGAACATGGCCTTGCGCCCGCAGCGGCAGATGGTCTTGAGCTCCTCCAGCGTGTGCGCGATCTCCAGCAGGCGGCCGGAGCCGGGGAAGGCGTGCGTGCGGAAGTCCGTGCGGATGCCGTAGGCCATGACCGGCACGTCCCGGTCCACAGCGATGCGCATGAGGCCGTCCACCTGCTCCGGCGTGAGGAACTGGGCCTCGTCGATGAGGAGGCAGCTGACCGGCTGGCCTGGATCCTCGAGCGTCTCGATGAGCGCCGTGTGATCCGTGCGGCTGGCGGCATCGTCGAAGAGGGTCTCCACCCGGGCATCGTGGTCGATGAGGAAGTCGACCGTCCGCGCCACGCCCAGCCGGGAGAGGATCCGGTCGTCGCCCTTCGTGTCCACGCGGGGCTTGGCCAGCAGGACGCGCTGTGCGCGCTCCTCGTAGTTGAAGGCCGCCTGGAGCAGAGCCGTCGACTTGCCGGAATTCATCGCGCCGTAGCGGAAGTACAGCTTCGCCATGTCTCTCCCCGTCTCTCCCCGTCTCTCCCCGTTCGCACTCCGCGCCGTTGGTGCTCCGGGCCGTTCGTGCTCCGCGCCGTTGGTGCTCCGCGCCCCCTGCGCGTCGATCCCGCGCGTCGATCCCGCCGGGCCCGTTGCATGGTAGCCGGTGTGCGGGACGAACCTCATATGGAGCACTTCTGAGTACGCAGATAGAATCAAATGGCAAACCCCTTGATCGATACGGAGAATCCCGCTCAATGGCAAAGATCATGTACACGCGCACGGACGAGGCTCCGCTGCTCGCGACGTACTCCCTCAAGCCCATCGTCGAAGCGTTCGCCCGCAAGGCAGGCGTCGAGGTCGAGACCCGCGACATCTCCCTCGCCGGTCGCATCATCGCTCTGTTCCCGGAGCGTCTGACCGAGGAGCAGAGGATCGAGGACGCGCTCTCCGAGCTCGGTGCGCTGGCCAAGACCCCGGACGCCAACATCATCAAGCTCCCCAACATCTCCGCATCGGTCCCGCAGCTCAAGGCCGCCGTCGCAGAGCTGCAGTCGCAGGGCTACGACGTGCCGGACTACCCGGAGGACCCGCAGACGGAGGAGGAGAAGGACGTCCGCGCCCGCTACGACACCGTCAAGGGCTCCGCCGTGAACCCGGTGCTGCGTGAGGGCAACTCGGACCGCCGTGCGCCCAAGGCCGTCAAGGAGTTCGCCAAGGCGTTCCCGCACTCGATGGGCGACTGGGCACCGGACTCCAAGACCCGGGTGGCGACGATGGGCGAGAACGACTTCGCCTCCAACGAGCAGTCCGTCATCTCCCCGGCCGACGACACCTTCACGGTGCGCTTCACCCCGGCGAGCGGCGAGGCCCGCGTGCTCAAGACCTTCCCGGTGCTCGCCGGCGAGGTCGTCGACGCCACCTTCATGAACGCCGCCGCGCTGGACGCCTTCCTCGCGGACCAGATCGCCGCCGCCAAGGAAGACGGTGTGCTCTTCTCCGTCCACCTCAAGGCGACCATGATGAAGGTCTCCGACCCGGTGCTGTTCGGCCACGTGGTCCGTGCGTTCTTCCCGGCCGTCTTCGAGAAGTACGGCGAGCCGCTCGCCGCGGCCGGTCTCTCCCCCCACGACGGCCTCGGTGCCATCCTCGCCGGCCTGGACTCGCTCGACGCGGACACCGCCGCCGCGGTGAAGGCGGAGATCGACGCCGGCCTGGAGAACGGCCCCGCACTGGCGATGGTGAACTCCCACAAGGGCATCACCAACCTCCATGTGCCCTCCGACGTGATCGTCGACGCCTCCATGCCCGCGATGATCCGCGGCGGCGGCAAGATGTGGAACGCCGATGACAAGGAGCAGGACACCCTCGCGGTGATCCCGGATTCCTCCTACGCCGGCGTCTTCCAGGCCGTCATCGACGACTGCAAGGCCAACGGCAAGTTCGATCCCTCCGTCATGGGCTCCGTGCCCAACGTGGGCCTCATGGCGCAGAAGGCGGAGGAGTACGGCAGCCACGACAAGACGTTCGTGCTCGATGCGGACGGCACCGTCGAGGTGCTCAACGGCGCCGGCGAGGCCGTCATGAGCCACAGCGTGTCCGCCGGTGACATCTGGCGCGCGTGCCAGGCCAAGGACGTCCCGATCCGCGACTGGGTCCGCCTGGCCGTGGAGCGTGCGCGCCTCTCGGACACCCCCGCCGTGTTCTGGCTCGATCCCGCCCGTGCGCACGACGCGAACCTCATCACCAAGGTGGAGCAGTACCTGGGCGACCACGACACGGAGGGCCTGGACATCCGGATCATGTCCCCCGTCGAGGCCACGAAGTTCTCCGTCGAGCGGATCCGGCGCGGTGAGGACACCATCTCCGTCACCGGCAACGTGCTCCGCGACTACAACACGGATCTCTTCCCCATCCTCGAGCTGGGCACCAGCGCGAAGATGCTGTCCGTCGTCCCGCTCATCGCCGGCGGCGGCCTGTTCGAGACGGGAGCGGGCGGCTCCGCCCCCAAGCACGTCCAGCAGCTGGTGGAGGAGAACCACCTCCGCTGGGACTCCCTGGGAGAGTTCTTCGCCATCGCGGAGTCGTTCCGCCACTTCCAGAACAAGGAGGGCAACGACCGCGCCGGCGTGCTCGCCTCCACCCTGGACGATGCGACCGGCACCTTCCTGCGGGAGAACAAGTCGCCCTCGCGCAAGGTGAACGAGATCGACAACCGCGGCAGCCACTTCTACCTCGCCCTGTACTGGGCGGAGGAGCTGGCGAAGCAGACCGAGGACGCGGACCTCGCGGCCTCGATCAAGCCGGTCGCGGAGGCTCTGCGCGCCAACGAGGAGAAGATCGCCGCAGAGCTGCTCGAGGTGCAGGGCTCCCCCGTGGACCTGGGCGGCTACTACAACCCGGCCGACGACAAGGCGGATGCCGTCATGCGGCCGTCCGCCACGCTCAACGAGATCATCGCGTCTCTGAGCTGAGCCGTCACCGCGGCGCTGCGGCGCCCGGCTGAGCCCGGTGCTGCCGCTCCCAACCGGGTTGCGCAGTCACCCGGCCGAGCCGAGCCGCCCGGCGAAAGCTCGTGTGATCAGTCTCCCCTGCCATATCTGCGGATGTGGCTGGGGAGACTGATCATTTTCTTTTCGGCGGAAACCAGTGGAGCTCTGCGTTACGGGACAGAGCTTCGCGTTGCGGGACAGAACGAGGCAGAAGATCCCTGCTCACAGACCCGGCCCGGCACTAGACTGTCCGCATGAGCACCTCAGGAGACCCCAGGGACCCCGCACAGCCCACGGGAAACCTCAGCGATGAGCTTCCCGCTGAGCTCTTCGAGCCCGAGGCCGGACAGCCCGGAGCGGAGGCAGAGGCGCCCGCGCGCCTCTCCCCGCACTCGCGTGAGCGCGAGGCCGCGCAGCCGAGAACGCCCGGCCCGCAGAAGGGCGGCTCCAGCGAGCCCAGTCCGCAGAAGGGCACACACTCGCCTGCTCGTCCCGCCGCCGGCGAGAAGAAGTCCCGCACCCCTGATCGCGGCGTCCCCGCTGCGAAGAGCGGCCTGTCCGGCGGCGCCTGGGCCTCGCTCATCGCAGGCACGGTCGTCCTCGTCCTGCTGCTGATCTTCATCATCCAGAACAACACCACGACCGGCTTCCAGTACTTCGGCTGGCACTTCGAACTCCCGCTGGGCGTCGCCATGCTGCTCGCAGCGATCGCCGGCGTGCTGGTCGCAGGGATCATCGGCACCGTCCGCATCTTCGTCCTGCAGCGCAAGCTCAAGCGCATCGAACGCGCCGTCGAACGCTGAGACCAGGCCGCTCTGCGCGGCCCCGTGCACATTCACGTGCACCTTCCGGACTGTGTGCAGCCGCGGGCAGGCGCCAGCCGCCTCAGGCGTGGTGGAGGTCCGCCAGCGCCTCGGCGGGGAAGGCCGTCTCCGTGTCGCCCAGCAGCAGTGCCCGGTAGCTCGCCACAGCGGCCTCCTCGAGGTTCAGCGCACGCCGGTGGGCCATCTCGATGCTCTCCCCCAGCGCGGCGCAGCCGTGATGGCTGAGGATGAGGCAGTTGTGCTGAGCGGCGATGGCCGCCGCCTCCTCCGCCAGCGCGTCAGAGCCGTTGGGGTGATAGGCCACCGTCCCGACGGAGCGCACGTACGCCGCATGGTCGAGGGTCATCATCCGCACCTCGTGCCCCAGGGCATCGAGCAGCACCGCATACTGCGGATGCACGTGGACCACCGCGTTCACATCCGGCCGCACGCTGTAGATGCGCTGGTGGAGCTTCCACTCGCTCGAGGGCCGCACCTGGTTCCCGGACGCATCCGGCGAACATGGCGCCGCCGCTGTCTCACCCGCGAGCGTCATCGTGCAGAACTGCTCCGGCCCCAGCTCATCGAGGTGCGACCCGGCAGCCGTGATCACGAACGTCCCTGCATCCCCCGGCAGCCGGGCGGAGAGGTTCCCGCCGCTGGCCAGCGCGAGTCCTCGCGCCACGGCGGAGCGGCCCACCTCGGCCAGAGCAGAGAGGACCTCTGCGGGCGGGGAGGCGAGGCCGGGAACAGGCACCGGATCCGTCACGGGAGCCTCCGCAGCACGCCACGGAGCGTCTCCACCAGCTGCGCGCCGGTGCGCGCCACGTTGTCGGCGACCTCCTGCGCGGTGATCGGCTCGCTGCTGACGCCCGAGGCCATGTTGCCGATGCACGCCATGCCGAGCACGTTCATGCCCAGGTAGCGGGCCACGATGACCTCCGGCACCGTCGACATGCCGACTGCATCCGCCCCGCCGGCACGCATCATGCGGATCTCCGCCGGCGTCTCGAGGGAGGGTCCGCACACCCAGGCGTAGACGCCCTCCTGAACCGGCAGTCCGGCCTCGGCCGCCGCCGTACGGGCGAGCTCGCGCAGGTGGGGCGAGTACACGTCGACCATCTCCGGGAAGCGCGGACCCACCGTGGGATCGTTGGGCCCGCGGAGCGGGTTGAGCACGGGGTAGTTGATGTGATCGCTGATGATCATCACCTCACCCGGCGAGTAGCTCTCGTTGATCGCACCGCTGGCGTTCGTCACGAACAGCTCGCTCACGCCCAGCGCACCGAGGACGCGCACGGGGAACGTCACGGCGTCCAGGTCGTGGCCCTCGTAGTAGTGCAGGCGGCCGGACATGAGGACGACCTCCCGCCCCTCCAGCCGGCCGATCACGAGCTCCCCGGAGTGGAGCTCCACGGTGGTGGCGGCCAGGTGCGGGATCTCCGTGTAGGGGATCCGCACCTGGTCCTCGACCATGTCCGCGAGGTGCCCGAGGCCGCTGCCCAGGACGATGCCGATCTCCGGGCGGGCGGCGGTGACGGTGAGGATGTGGTCGCGTGCCTCGGCGACGCGTGCGGAGATGTCCCTGGCTGCTTCTTCCTGGTCGTGGTGTGCTGCGGGTGTCGATGTGCGCGGAGGACGTGCGGGCGGTCCGGCGGAGAGGCTCAGAAGAACATCCCCACGATGGCGGCGCTGAGCATGGAGGCGAGCATGCCCGCGAACACGCTCTTGAGCGCCAGCCTCGCCACTTCCTTCTTACGGCCCGGCGCCAGGCTTCCCAGGACCCCGATGAGCGATCCCATCGAGCCGAGGTTGGCGAAGCCGCACAGCGCGAAGCTCACGACGGCGACGGTCTTCGCGGAGAGCGCACCCGCGGCCTCGGAGAGGCTCGTGAAGGCGATGAACTCCGTGAGGATGAACTTCTCGCCGATGAAGGACCCCGCCTGCACGGCCTCCGCCCAGGGGACGCCGAGGGCGAAGGCGAGCGGGCTCAGCACGAACCCGAGGATCTCCTGGAGCGAGGTCTCGACGCCGAACAGGCCGCCCACCGCTGCGATCGCACCGTTGACGACGGCGATCAGCGCCACGAAGGCCAGCAGGATCGCGCCCACCGTGAGTGCGAGGGTGAGGCCGGTGCGGGCGCCGGTCGCGGCGGCGTCGATGAGGTTCGCCTCGCGCTCCTCCTCCGGCTCCGCCGGCTGTGCATCCCCGTCGCCGGAGGAGGCGGCCTCCTGCCCCGCAGCGGCCTCGGCAGCGTCCTCCCCCGAGGCGCCCTCTGCGGCATCTGCAGCCCCGGTGGTCCCGTCGCTCCGTGCGGCACTCACCAGGACGGCCGCGTCGGAGGTCTCCTCCACCTCCGGGTAGAAGGTCTTGGCGATCACGATGCCTGCAGGCGCCGCCATGAACATCGCCGCGAGGACGTACTCGGCCGGGATGCCCAGGGCGATGTACGCCGCCAGCATGGTGCCCGCGACGGAGGCGAGGCCGCCCACCATGACGGTGAAGAGCTCGGACCTGCTCATCCGTGCGAGGTAGGGCTTGACCGTGAGCGGCGCCTCGGTGTGGCCGACGAAGATGTTGCTCGCGGCGGAGATGGACTCCGCACGGCTCGTGCCCATGATCCGCCGGATGCCGCCGCCGATGTAGCGGGTCACCACCTGCATGATCCCCAGGTGATAGAGGACGGCGATGAGGGAGGCGAAGAAGATGATCTGCGGCAGGACGTCGAAGGCGACGACGAAGGTGATGCCGGACTCCTCCGTGTAGAGACCGCCGAACACGAAGTCGATCCCCTCGCGGGCGAAGTCCATGAGGGCGCTCACGCCGTTCGAGACGGCCTCCAGCACGGCGGCACCCCAGCCCGTGCCCATGACGAGGAAGGCGAACACGAACATGAGCCCGAGCCCGGTGAGGATCGGCCGCAGCCGGATGCGCCGCTTGTCTTTCGAGAACAGGAACGCGATGCCGAGCACCACGACGATGCCGAGGAGCCCTCGGAGGACGCTCATCACATCCATGAGCGCTCACCCGCATTCAGGGTCAGATCGGCGGCCGGCGCGGAGGCGTAGGAGCGGAGGTCGCGCGGGGCGAACCGTCCCCTGTCCGTGGCGATCGCACTGATGAACCGAGGCGGGGTGACGTCGAAGGCCGGGTAGATGCCCACGGCCCTCTCCGAGGCCGTGCGCTGCCCGCTCAGGAACAGGACCTCGTCGCCGTCGCGGTCCTCCAGCGGTACGCTCGCCGCGTCCGGAGCGTGCTCGTCCGGGGCCTGCACGAGGGCCGTGTAAGGGACGTCGAAGGCGTGGGCGGCGAGCGCGAGCTGGAGCGTGCCGATCTTGTTGACGACGTGGCCGTCCATGGTCACGCGGTCCGCGGCCGTGATGAGGGCGGAGATGTCGCCGCGGCTCATGAGGTGCGCCGGCATGCCGTCGGTCACCACGGAGACCTCGACGCCCATCTCCGCGAGCGATTCGGCCGTGAGCCGCGCTCCCTGCAGGTAGGGGCGGGTCTCGGTGCAGATCATGGAGATCCGCTTGCCCGCACGCAGACAGGCGGCGACCGTCTCCGTCACGTAGGACTCTCCCCAGCAGTGGGTGAGCACCGTGTCGCCGTCGCTGAGCAGCGCCGCCGCGTGCTCCCCCAGACGGCGGCTCCGCTGCAGGTACCGGTCGCCCACGGCGCGGGCCGCTTCCTCGACGACCGGGACCAGGGCGTCCCCACTCTCCAGCGGCGCGGCGGCGGCCTCCAGGATGGCCGACACCGCCTCGCGGATGCCGTTGTTCGTCGGGCGGGTCGCTCGCAGCCGGCGCGCGGCCTCGGCGAGCACGGCTTCGCGCGATGCCTCCCGCGCGCCGCTGTCTGCTGCGCGGGCCGCGAGCACCATCCCGCCCGCCGCGGCGAACAGTGGTCCGCTGCTCTGCGTCACCATCTCCTCGATGGCGACCGCGACCTCCTCGACGGTGCGGCACGTCACCCAGGTGCGTGAGAACGGGAAGCGGCGGCGGTCCAGGATCCGCACCGCATCGGGATCGACGAGCACGCTGTCGCGGATGAGGCTGGGGGTCGGCACATCTGTGGGCATCGCAGGGGTCCCAATCGGCAGGAGGTCAGACTTCATGACTCAGTTGTCTGACATCTGAGCATCAGACCTGGGTATAGTCCTTCAGCATGCGGGTGAATGTCAACAGTGCGGCGTCACCGAGGACGCTGACCTGCGAGGACGGCACGGTGCCACCGCACGGAGAGGAGGGGACACATGGGTGAGAGCTCCCGCCGGGCGTCCCGTTCGCTGCCGGCCAGGATCGCAGAGGAGGTCGAGACGCGGATCTCTTCCGGCCAGTGGCCTCCCGGTTCGCGCCTCCCCTCGGAGCCCGCGCTCGCGGAGGAGTTCGACGTGAGCCGAGCCACCGTGCGCTCGGCGCTGCGCAGCCTCGCGGCGGCCGGGGTCGTGCGCACCAGGCACGGCAACGGCACGTTCGTGTCCGAGCACGGCGGGGCGATCCGTGCGAGCCTGCAGTCCCTGCGCTCCACGAGCGGACTCATCCGTGCACAGGGCCACGAGTTCGAGATCGTCTACGGGACGAGGAGGCTGCGTGCCGCGACCGAGGCCGAGGCCTCGCACCTCCGCCGCTCGTCCCTGCCCGCCGTGCTGGAGTACGAGCGCGCATTCGTGGGCGGCACCTCCGCACTCGCCTATGAATCCGGGGTGCTCGCCGCTGATCTGCTGCCGGCGGGCACGGATCCGGGAGCGCTCACCGGCTCGATCTTCGAGTTCCTGGAACCGCTGGGGGCGCTGCCCGACCAGTCCGTCACCCACGTTCGCTCCACCTACGACCCCGGCCTCGCGTGGGGCCGAGGCGCGCCCGAGGTCCCGCTGTACCTCACGCTGGAGCAGGTGCAGTTCCTGCCCGACGGCACGGCCGTCAGCTGGTCGACCACGCACTTCGTCCAGGACCACTTCGACTTCACGCTCATCCGCTCCGCCTGAGCCCTCGCCGCGGACGTTCTCTCATCTGCGCAAGCGTTGACTTGTGCCGGCACGGGCCACCGGCATATCCATGACAGATGACTCCGCTCCTCGCCCTGCTGCTCAGCCTGGCGGCCGGTCTGGCCACCGCTGTGGGCGGCCTCGTGTCCGTGCTGGGCGGCGGCACGTCCCGCCGGTTCCTCGCCGGCGCGCTGGGGTTCTCCGCGGGAGTCATGCTCTGCGTCTCCGTCGTGGAACTGGTCCCCGAGGCGGCGGCGGACCTCTCGCACTCCGGCCACAGCCCTGGTTGGGCCGTGTTCGCCCTGATCGTGGGCGCGGCGACGGTTCTGCTCGTCAGCCAGGTGAGCCGGCTCAGGAAGCGGCCCGCGGCTTCCGCCACCACTGCGGCGAGCGCGGCTCCGACAGCGGCGAGCGCGACTGCGGCTGGCGCGACTGCGGCGGAGGCCTCGGCCGGCCGGCCTCCAGAGGGTCCGGCACCCGCAGACCAGGAGCAGCGCGCGCTGCTCCTCCGCACGGGGATGCTCACGGCCGTTGCCATCACGGTGCACAACTTCCCGGAGGGCTTCGCCACGTTCCTCGCCGCACTGGGCGACCCCCGCGCCGCCCTCCCCGTCGTGGCGGCGATCGCTCTCCACAACATTCCGGAGGGCATCGCCGTGGCGGTGCCCCTCTACCACGCCACCGGCTCCCGGGCACGGGCGTTCCTGCTCAGCGCGGCCTCGGGCCTGGCCGAACCGGCCGGCGCACTGGTCGGATGGCTGCTGCTCGCCCCTCTCCTCACCCCCGCCGTCATGAGCGGGGTCCTCGCCGGGGTCGCCGGCGTGATGATCATGATCTGTGTGAAGGAGCTGATCCCCGCGGCATTCGCGCAGAGGCACCCTGCCGTCGCGGTGGTGGGCATGCTCGCCGGAGCCGCGGTCATGCAGATCAGCCTCATGCTGTTGAACTGAGCGACACCCCGTCTCCCGCGCGCGCCCTGCCGCCGCGGGAGACGGTCACCACGACACGCCGTCGTTCGCCGTCTCCAGGAACGAGATGTCCACGGAGGGCCGGTCTCCGAGCGCAAGCTCCGCAGCGAGCTCGCCGATCGCCGGACTCATCTTGAAGCCGTGACCGGAGAAGCCGGACGCCACGATGATGTTCGGCTGCCCGGGTGCCGGAGCGAGCCATTCGTGGCGGCTCGCGGTGTACGACTCGTAGTAGAAGTCCGTGCGGTACGGCTCCGGGTCCACCACCGGAAGATAGCGGCGGACTCTCTCCCGGAAGGCCGCCATCGCTTCCTCCTCGACGACACGGGGGCCGTCCTCCGGCCGTTCGACCCGGGGGTGGAAGCCGAACCCCAGACCCAGCTTGACGCCGTATCCGTCCGATGTGGGGAGCGCATAGCAGTAGGTGGGGTTGGTCCGGATGAGCGGGTGGACGCCTTCGAGTGCGTTCGCCGTCTTCCCCGCGAACCACGCGGACATCAGCTGATGGCTGCGCAGCTGTCCGCTGAGCTGGGGAACCACGTGCTGTGTCCAAGCGCCGGCAGTGACGACGACCCGGTCGAAGGCCTCCGCACCCCGCGCAGAGGTGACTTCCACATGGCTCCCCCGATCCTCGACCGAGGTGACCGGGGTGTGGGTGCGCAGTTCGCAGCCGGCCTGCACGGCCTGTGTCGCAGCCGCCTTGACGGTGAGCTCCGGACGGATCACTCCTCCGCCCCTGTCGAATATGACGGCGTCCTCGGCGTCGAAGGCATGTGCGGGAAACCTCCTACGGGCGTCGTGGACATCGAGGACCTCGGCGCCGGGCTCCGCCTCGGCGGCGGCGAGCGCTCGGCGCGTCTCCTCGGCTTCCGCGTGGCCCGCGATGACGGCGCCGGTGATGTCACGGAGCTTCCAGCCCGACTGCGCCTCCAGGCTGAGCCAGAGCTCACTCGCACGCCGTACGAGAGGTGTGTACCGGAGATCCTCGAGTTCGATGTTCCGGTAGAGCCGGGTCTCACCTCCTGCCGCTCCGTACGGGTGCCCGGGCGCGTACTTCTCGAAGGCCACGACGCGATGCCCGCGGCTCGCCAGCCTCCAGGCGGCCTGCGCACCCATCGTCCCCGCGCCGATCACCGCGAACCTGCTGCTCATCTGTGGTCCTCTCCCGCGATCTCGTCAGTGCTCCGCCGTGTCCACGACGTTCCGCAGCCTCTCTCCGCGCCGGAAGCGCTCGAGGTTGCCGAGGAACAGCTCAGTGAACCGGGCGTGGCGCGAGTGCGTGTCACCGGACATGTGCGGACTGATGACCACGTTCCGCCTCTCGAACAGAGGGTGTTCCGGCGGCAGCGGCTCGGGCGATGTCACGTCCAGGATCGCGGCCGACCCCGGACGGGCCTCCATCGCCGCCGCCAGCGCCAGGTTGTCCACGGTGTCTCCCCGCCCCACGTTGACGAACACCGTCTCCTCGGCGAGAGCGGAGAGCAGCTCCTCGCCGAGGAGCCCGCGTGTCGTCTCCGTCGCCGGCAGGACCGCGACCACGACGGAGTACTCACCCAGCGTGCCCCGGAGCTCGTCGACGGTGAGGACCCTGTCGAACTCGCCCGAGGCCGCGCCCACGGTGCGTCGCACTCCGTCGACCCGCGGCACACCCATCGCCCTGAGCTTCCGCGCGATCGCCGTTCCGATGCTTCCCGCGCCGATCACCACGGCGGCCAGTTCGTCATTGCCCTTCAGCGTGCGGTAGTTCGTCCTCCGCTCACGCGTGTCGAGGACGGAGGTGAGCAGACCCTTGGACCAGAGGAGGACAGCCCCCTGGACGAACTCCGCGATCGCCTCGTCCAGCACCCCGCGTGCATTGGTGAGGACGACGTCGGAGGCGCGCAGCGCGGGAGTGACGATGTGATCGACGCCTGCCATGTTGATGTGCACCCATCGGAGCGCCGGCGCATCCTCCAGCAGTGCATCGATCGCGTTCCAGTACCCGGCCCTGACGAATACGACCTCGGTGCCCGGATCGATGCTCCGGGCAGTGTCCGGCCTCAGCGTCTGGACGTGGTGGACGGCGGCGTACCGGTCCAGTTCCGGAGAACGCACCCCATCGGTCCGGTCGATCACACAGATCCTCGGGGACGACTGCGTCATCGGCCCGCCACCTTGTCCGCGACCGTGCCGAAGAGGGAGGTCGCCGGCCCGCCGCGCCGCCTCTCCGCGTCGTCCGCGAGCGAATAGAGCGTCTGGACGGCCCGGGTGCCGATCCAGCGCAGAGGCTCCGGCTCCCAGTTCCGCGGAGCCTTCCGGATCCAGGCGGGGTTCGGCTGCTCAGCTGGTCCACCCGCCAGGAGGCCTGCTGTCGCGCGGCCGGCGACGAATGCGGCGGTGACTCCCTGTCCCGCATATCCCCCTGCTCGCACCGTGCGGCGGTTGTGGTCGACATCGATGAACGGCGACCAGTCCCGCGGCACACCCAGCACACCGCGCCATGCGTGTTCGAAAGCCATCGGGACGGAGGGGAAGAGCCCTCTCAGGGTCTGCATGAGCTGTTCGGCAGTGGCGCTGTCCAGCTCGCCGTTGTCGTCCGTCCTGGAGTTCCAGAAGTACGGCCGGCCGCGCCCTCCCAGGGCGATCCGGCCGTCGGAGGTGCGCTGGGAGTAGAAGTAGACGTGCTGCGCGCCGGAGACGCATTCGTAGCCGTTCCAGCCGATCTCCTCCCACTGTGCAGGGGTGAGGGGCTGCGTCACGACCATCGAGGAGATCATGGGCAGGATCGAACGCTTGAGCCCCGGCAGCGCGGGTGTGTACCCCTCGACGGCCACCACCACGTTCCGGGCGTGGACATGTCCGCGGGAGGTCCTGCAGTCACCGTCGCGAATGGACTCCACGCGCGTGTTCTCGAGGATCTCCACCCCCGCGTCCTCGCAGAGTTCGGCGAGTGCGTAGACGAGCTTCGCCGGATTGCAGCTGGCTGCGAACGGGCTGAACATCGCGCCGGTGACCCCGGGCGAGCGGAACCGCTCAGCGGCCTCCTCCGCCCCGAGGAGGACCACCTCGTCCGGTGTCAGCCCCCATTCCCTGTCCGCCTCCACATGGCGCCGCAGGCGCTCACGCTCACTCTCGCTCCGCGCGACCTGCATCCACCCGCCGCGGTGAGCGTCGATCTCCTTGCCCTCCGCCGCCATGAGGTCGACGATCTCGCCCACCGCCCGGTGGCACTCGCGCTCCATCGCAAGCAGATCGCCGTGATCCACCGAGCTCGAGAGGAGGTTCCTCCTCACCCCTACCGTCTTCCCGCTGATCCACCCGCCGTTGCGACCCGACGCCCCGAAGCCCACATACTCCTGTTCGAGCACGGCCACTCGCAGGGACGGATCCATCTGTGTGAGCCAGTAGGCCGTCCAGAGGCCGGTGTACCCTGCACCGACGACGGCGATGTCGCAGTGGAGGTCGCCTTCGAGCCGTGGCCGCTGCTTCGCCAGCCCCCGGGTCGAATCGAGCCAGAAGGACCCGTTCCCGGTCTTCACCTTCGCACCTCTGCAATCTCCTCATCGGCATCGCCTGCCGCCGCCTCGTGACCGGGCAGGATCGTCGCGTTCTGCGGTGACCAGCTGAGACGGACGCAGTCACCCACTTCCACGGGTGGCGCATCCCCCGAACTCATGCGCACCACACCGCCGCCCCGGGCGCCATCGGCCAGATCGACGCTGAACTTCACGGAATGGCCCATGTACACGATGTCCTTCACCACTGCGCTCACCGAAGGGACGCCGTCTCCGGACACCGCCTCGGGGGGACCGAGCGTCACGTTCTCCGGTCGGATCATGGCCTCCGCCGGTCCGCTCACGCGCGCCTGCACCGGCCACGACGTCTCTCCCGCTTCGAACTCCGCCCTGCCCTCGACCATCTGCACCGCGCCGCTCACGTGGATGGATTCGCCCAGGAACCGCGAGACGAAGTCGTTGGCAGGGCTGCGGTAGAGCTCCGACGGCGTGCCGATCTGCTGGACCCTCCCCTCGCTGAAGACGACGATCCGATCCGAGAGGGCGAGCGCCTCGTCCTGGTCGTGCGTCACGTAGATCACCGTCGTCCCCAGTTCGCGGTGGATCTTCCGGATCTCACCCTGCAGGCTTTCGCGCAGCGCTCTGTCGAGCGCGCTCAGCGGCTCGTCCATGAGGAGCAGCGGCGGATCGTAGGCGATGGCCCTCGCGAGAGCCACTCTCTGCCGCTGCCCCCCGGAGAGCTGCGCCGGCATGCGCTCCCGAAACCCTGAGAGCGAGACCGTCTCCAGTGCGCGGCTGACGGCCTCCGCCCTCTCCGGCTTGCTGAAGCCGTGCTGCTTCAACGGGTACTCGACGTTCTTCTCCACGGACATGTGCGGGAACAGCGCGTATCCCTGGAACACCATGCCGATGTTCCTGCGATGGATCGGTATGGAGGTGACGTCGACCCCGTCGATGCTGATCGTCCCGCTCGACGGATCGTCGAACCCGGCGATCATGTTGAGCGTCGTCGTCTTCCCGGAACCACTGGGGCCCAGGAGGGAGACGAACTCGCCGGCCCGCACCTCGAGCGAGACGTCCTGCGCCGCGGTCACGGGACCGTAGTGCTTGCTGATCGAGTCGAGGCTGAGGGACGCGCCCTTGCTTGATGACGTCATTTCTGATTCCTCCTGAGCCGCTGCGAGATGATTCCGCCGACTGCGGCAGCGGTGGTGGTGAGCATGATGAGAGTCGCCGCGGCGGCGAGGGTGGGGTCCACCTCGCGCTGCATGCCCGAGTACATGCGGACCGGGAGCGTCTGCAGGTAGGGGCTCGAGATGAACATCGAGACGATCACTTCGTCGAAGGAGGTGATGAAGGCGAAGAATGCGCCCGAGAGGATGCCGGGGAGCAGTGCGGGGATGGTGACGGTCAGGAACGCCCGCGTCTTGTTCGCGCCGCAGATCCAGGCCGCCTGCTCCAGCTGCCGGTCGAAGGAGGCGAGCACGGACCCCACCGTGACGACGACGTAGGGAAGCGCGAGGACGGTGTGCGCGATGAGGAAGCCGGGCAGTGTGCCGACGAGCCCCAGGCGCAGGAACAGCCCGTAGAGCCCCACGCCGAAGATCACGGCGGGGATCACCATGGGAGCGATCAGCAGGTTCTTGCCCAGGTTCTCCCTGATTCCGGGAACCTTCGCGAGCCCGTATGCCGCCAGCGTCCCCAGCACCGTCGCCAGCACGGCCACGAGGATCGCGATCTGCACGGAGTTGAGCAGACCTCCCACCCATTGGCTGTCGGTGAAGAAGTTCGCGTACCACTGCAGCGAGAAGCCCTTGGGCGGGAACGAGAGCGATCTCTGGTCGTTGAAGCTGAGCGGGATCACCACGAGGGTCGGCGCGACGAGCCACACGCCGATGAAGAAGCAGACCACCCACAGGGTGATGCGGCTTCCGCTGCGCCGCGCCTTCCGCGGGCGAACCTGCCTGCTGGACGCTGCAGTGCTCCGGGGGCTGCTCACAGTCCTGCACCTCCGATCCTTCCGATCCTGACGCCGCAGGCCTTCGCGATGAGGAAGAAGAGGAGGAAGACCACTCCCACCAGCGCGAGCAGGGCAACGGCCAGCGCACCCCCGCGACCCCATTCGAGGAGTTCCATGACCTGCGAGAACAGCGCGTTGGGAACAAGCTGCTCACGGGGCGAACCCAGCAGGGCCGGCGTGACGTAGAACCCGAGGGACAGGATGAATACGATGAGCGAGCCCGCGAACACCCCGGGGAGAGACAGCGGAAGGTAGACATTCACGAAGGCCTTCCACCTGGGCGCTCCCATCACCTGAGCAGCCAGCGGAAGGCGCATGTCGATCCCGACCATCGTGGAGAACATCGGCAGCACCATGAACGGCATGAGGACCTGGCACATGCCGATGAGCACTGCGGTGTTGGTGCCGAGGATGCTCACGGCCGGGAGGCCGATGCCTTCCAGAATGCTGTTGAGCAGACCGTTGCGCTGCAGGATGATGATCCATGCGAATGCGCGCACCATCATGGAGGTCCAGAACGGCAGCAGGACGACGACCATCAGCAGGCCGCGGAGGCTGCTGGAGGTGGTGGCCATGAGGTAGGCGTACGGATAGGCCAGGATCGCGGTGATCAGGGTCGCGGCCAATGCGGTGTAGATCGTGCGAAGCAGGATCGCCCGCGTGGATTCGCTCTGCACGAGCCATTCGTAGTTCTCGAGCAGAGAGTCCGCGTCCGTGAAGCTTCTGGAGATGATGACGGCCACCGGGACGAAGAACGCGACGGCGATCAGGGCGAGAGCCGGCCACGCCAGCACCTGCGACTTCGATTCCTCCGTCTTCATGCCCACCCCCTTTGCAGTCTCACGAGCAGTGGAATGCTCAGTTGCTGGTCCAGTCGCCCCATACCTCGCTCAGCTCATCCAGGTTCTCGCCCCAGTAGTCGCCGTTCTGGGGGATCGTCTGGTCGAGGATCTCCGGCTGTGAGACGTCGAACTCCTTCGCGCTCTCGGAGAACTGAGGTTTCGCGTCCACATTCACCGGCGAATAGCTGGTGAGTTCGGCCATCTTCGCCTGCTGCTCGGCGCCCAGCGCATAGTTGATGTATGCATACGCAGCCAGCCGGTTGGGTGCTCCCTTGGGGATGGAGAACGTGTCGCTGGCGAGGAATCCCTGCTTCCACACGGGCTGGAAATTGGCTCCGTTCTCATTGGCCTCGAAGATCCTGCCGCTCCACCCGAAGATCATGTCGACCTCCCCGGACTGCACCTGCTGCGTCTGTTCCGCACCGGTCTGCCAGAAGACCGCATCGTCCTTGATCTCGTCGTACTTCGACATCGCCCGGTCCGTGTCCAGCGGATAGAGGGAGTCCGGTTCGACGCCGTCGGCGAGCAGCGCAGCCTCGTAGGTCCCGGCGGTGGGAGTCGGCCTGCCGTCCAGGCCACGCTTTCCCGGGAACGCCTCGGTGTCGAAGAAGTCGGCCCAGGATTCGGGCGGATTGTCTCCGTATTTGTCCGCGTTGTAGAAGAGGCCGTAGACGTATGCCTGGGAGGGGAGGTAACAGTCTCCCTGCACCGATCCCTCCGGCAGCTTGCTGGTGTCGATGAGGCTGAGGTCGAGCTCCTCGAAGAGAGTGCCGCAGTTGGCTCCGTTCATCGTCGGACTCGCATTCACGACATCCCACGAGACGTTGCCGGATTCGACCTGAGCCTTCACCTTCGCCACGTCCGTCGGACCGTCCGAGAGAACCTCCGCACCGCTGACCTCGGAGAAGGGAGCGGAGAAGGCCTCGTCCTGCCCGCTCTGGTACTCCCCGCCCCAGGAGACGAAGGTCATCGTGGTCCCTTCCAGGACCCCCTCGGCCACTTCTCCCGCCACCGGATCCGCGACGTCCTCCTCGCTGAGCGAAGAGTCGGCGCTGCCGCCGCCCTGCATACAGCCTGCGAGTACGAGGGGCGCTGCCATGCACGCAGCGACGCATGCCCTGATCTTCATGATCCGTTCCTCTTCACTTGATGATTCTTGATGATGAGAAGTGCGCTGCACCTGTCGGGCCCAGCGTTGTACACGGTGTTCACGTGCTCGGAGGAGAAGTCGATGCTGTCACCGGGGCGCAGGACGTGGACGCTTCCCTCGAGTTCGACGCCCAGATACCCCGACTGGCAGAACCAGAGCTCGGTCCGATCCCACGCGAGCGCCTCGCGGACCCCGGTGCTCGACTCCGGAGGGAACTCGAAGAGACAGACGTCGACGTCGACCATCTCCTCCCTGGTCACCACCCACTTGTCCACGCCGTTGTAGTCGAGGAACCGGTAGCTGTCCTTGCGCACGGTCCTGCCCAGCGGGGCCGGCGGTGCGAAGAGCTGTCCGACTGTGGTGCCGAGCGCCTGGCAGATCCGATTGAGCGTGCTGAAGGTGACATCGCTGCTGGACCGCTCCAGCTGCGAGATGAACGAGGTGCTGACGTTCGCATCACGTGCGAGCTCAGCCTGGGTCAGCCCCGCACGCTTCCGCAGCTTCTTCACCGCCTCCGCCAGCTCGGTGTCCACACTGGAAGGCGACGACAGTGGAACTTCACCTGCCGCGTCTGTCACTTCCACGCCTCTTACCCTTGCCATGCAGCTGCCCTTCAGTCCTGTGGTGTACATCACCATAGAACCGCGTGATGTGATTCACAAGAGCGTCACTGGAATCAACTGAAGTGTTACTGCGAGTTAACACATCCGGCTCCGCACGAGGCCCGGACAGCAAACCTGGGCAGGCGGTCCGAGTGCCCCTGTGTGCGATACCGTGACCCAGCACCGGCCCGCACCGGAGGCAGAGAGGCCGCGGGCAGAAACGAGGAACTCATGCACCTTCCCGCGACAGCACCCCGCCGATGACCCGCCGTGCGGGCTCACCTCCGGAGGCCGAGGACCTTGCCTCCGTCCTCCGGGCAGCCGGGTGCGTGTTCGCCGAGGAGGAGGCCGCGATCCTGCTCCAGGCGGCACGAAGCCCGGAACACCTCGCGCGGATGACAGCGCAGAGGACAGAGGGCGCGCCGCTCGAGCACGTCGTGGGTGAGGTCGAATTCGCCGGCCTGCGGCTGTCCGTGGGACCCGGCGCCTTCGTCCCGCGTCAGCGCACGCGGCTGCTCGCGGAGGCCGCAGTCGCTGCGCTCACATCCTCCGGTGCAGCCGGGCTCGTAGGCGTGGAGGCGTACTGCGGCGTGGCACCTGTGGCCGCCTACGTACGCGCGCGCCTCCCCCGTGTCCGGGTCCACGCGATCGACGACGACCCCGTTCCCCTCGCCCATGCCCGCAGGAACCTCGGGGACGGCGGGCAGGTTCCGGCAGACGAAGAAGCGGCACGCCGGGCGGACGTGCATCGCGGCAACGTGCTCACAGGGCTGCCGCGCGAGCTCCACGGCCGTGTGGACGTGATCGCGGCGGTGCCGCCCTACGTGCCGGACGCTAAGGCGCCCCTGCTCCCCCGCGAGGCCCGTGAGGGCGAGCCCTCCGCCGCCCTGCTGGGCGGACGTGACGGCCTCGGTCCGATGCGCGCCCTCACCCGCGCAGCTCCGTCATGGCTGGCACCGCGCGGACGACTGCTGGTCGAGATGCACACGCCGCAGGCGGCGACGGCGGCACGGTGGGCGGAGCGGCACGGCTGGTCGGCCTCGACGCTCGACGGCGACGACGGGCAGACCTCCGTGCTGTCCCTGACGCGGGTGCCGCGCCTCGGTCCGGCCTCGGGCACGCCTCGTCCCCTCACTGCGAGGGAGTGATCCGCTCCAGATACTCCTCGATCTCACGCGCCACCGCCCGGCCCGCCCGGTTCGCCCCGATCGTCGAGGCGCTGGGCCCGTATCCCGGCAGCTGCAGAC
>NZ_JALAHB010000003.1 GCF_022712115.1 Brevibacterium sp.
CACGGTGAAGACCCACGTCTCACGCATCATCGCCAAGCTGGGCGTCCGCGACAGGATCCAGGCCGCGATCTGGGTCCACCGCCGCGCCGCCGGGACCCCCACACTCCCCCTCCGTTCACCGTCGAACAGCACTGAGGAAGGAAGCGCATCATGACACCCACCCCCGCACTCGCTGCCGGGCATGCCTCCGGCAGAGGCTCCCGGTCCGCGCCGCTCGCCATGCTCATCATCGGGGCCCTGCTCACCGTCGGCGGACCGTTCCTCGGCGCCGTGATCGGCAGCTTCGCGATGGTGCCCGGTGCTCTGGGCTACGCCGACAGGACGGTCGAGCTGGCTCCGAGCGGCACCGTCCGGCTCGAGGCGGAGGAGTCCGTGCTGCTCCTGGCACCCGTGGCCGAACTCGCCTCTGCCGATCACGCGCAGTGCTCGGCAGAGGCCGCAGACGGGACCGCGGCCGCGGTCACCTTCGAACCCGCCAGCACCCTCAACACCCGCTCCAGCGGCACGCGATACGAATCATTCGCCCGCGTCACGGCACAGACTGACGGCGCACACACTCTCACCTGTGACACCGAGCCACGGGTGATCGCCGCTCCCCCGTTCGAGATGGGGTCCCTCCTGGGGCCGCTGGCCTGGTGGACCGCCGGAGGCCTCGTCGTCTCCGCACTCGGGGTGGTCCTCGTGATCGTCGGCATCGTGCGTCTCACTCGGGCGAAGCCGGCAGCCTGACGCAGGCCTGGCCGGCACCGGACCGGCCAGGCCGAGCGGGTCGCTCGCTCCGGACCGCAGGCTTTCCGGCGATCCCGAACACCCCGGACCACTGTTGCCCACGTCACTGGCCGCGGCCTCGGCTGTGGCACGATTGAGCACATGACGCGCACCGCCCTCGACTTCGACGAGAACTGGCTCGAGCCGGACGAGATCGCCCACATCCGCAGGCGTATGCCGCTGCCCTACGTGCACGGCGTCCCCGTGAAACTGGGTGACGACGGCTCCGTCGAGAAGGTGGGCCTGCTGCTGCGGACCCTGCCGGACGGGGTGCTCGGCCGCGAGATCGTGGGCGGACGCGTGCGCTACCACGAGTCCATCCGCTCTGCCCTGCTGCGTCACGCGGAGAAGGACCTGGGCACCCTCGCCCTGCCGACGCTCCCGATGGCGCTCACCCCGTTCCACATCGCGGAGTACTTCCCCACGGAGGGCACCTCGCGCTACGTCGATCCCCGCCAGCACGCGATCGCCCTGTGCTACATCCTGCCGGTGATCGGCGAATGCGAACCGCGGCGCGATGCGCTCGCACTCGACTGGCTCACTCCCGCCGAGGCCGTCCGCGCCGATGTCGTGGCCGAGATGGTGCACGGCCAGGAGCACATCGTCCGGGCGGCCCTGGCGCACCTCGGCCTCCTCCCCTGATACAGCCCTCACCCCGAGGAGTCCACCGCATAGGAGAGCCTGACCATTCCATTGCCGAAACGGCGCTCGCTCTCCAGGCGCAGCCCGATCCTGAGATCGGGCAGGAACCGCAGGCCGGAGCCGACCACCACGGGGCACACCAGCGGCACGATCCTGTCGACCAGACCGTGGCGCAGCGCCTCCGCCGCCAGGGTGGGACCGTCCACCGTGAGATCGGCCGACGCGTGCTCCTTGAGCCGGCGCACCTCGGCGGGAGAGAACTGCCGCTCCACACGCGTGCGGCTGGTGGGCACAGCCTCGAGCGTGCGGGAATAGACCACCTTGTCCCTCTCCCGCCACAACTGAGCGAAGACCTGCGACTGCGGCGACTGGTCCGCCACGGCCGGATCGGTCTCCCACACGGCCATCATCTCGTACATGCGCCGACCCGTGAGGAAGGTGCCCACCTCTGCGATGTCGCCGTTGACCGCGTCCAGCACCTCTTCATCCGGAACGGCCCATTCGAACCCTCCACTCCCGTCCGCGACGAATCCGTCCAGCGAGACGATCATCGAATAGACCAGTTGCGCCATCTCGACCCCTCCGCTCATTCCAGTTGCATTCTGCAACTGGAATGACGCTAACATAGACTGCATGCATGTCACAATCAGTTTCCGCAGTTCCCCCGGACCGCACAGAGACGCTCACCGTGCCCGCGGGGAAATCCGGATGTCCCATCAACATGACCGTCGAACTGCTGGGCGACCGGTGGAGCTTCGTGGTGCTGCGGGACATCGTCTTCGGCGGGCACCGGCATTTCAGAGAACTGCTGGACAACTCCCTGGAGGGGATCGCCTCGAACATCCTCGCCGCACGGCTGAAGAAGCTGACGGCGGCGGGCCTGCTCAGCACACACGCGGATCCGCACCACCGGCAGAAGATCGACTACCGGCTCACAGAGCCGGCGATCCAGCTCATCCCCCTCTTCGCACAGCTGGGAGCGTGGGGAGCACGATGGATGCCCACGACACCGGAGCTGGCCGTCCGCGCCGAACTCCTCGCCGCCGGCGGGCCTCCGCTGTGGGACCGGTTCATGGAAGAACTCCGCAGCATCCACCTCGAGAACCAGCCACCCCCGGCGGACGGGGTCCTCGCAGAACTGACCGCCGCCCATGAACAGCGGCGGGGCGCCGATGCAGTCGCCCCGCCGCGCAGAGAGAAGGAGACAGGCCATGTCCATGTTCCTCGCGATCAGCTACGGGGATGAAGCAGGGTATGAGAGCACACCGATCCAGGTGCGCAGGCACGCCCATGCCCATGACGAGCGGCTGCGCGAACGCGGGGTGCGCATGAGCCGGGCCGGAGAACCCATACAGGTGAGGAACACGGAGCTGAAGGAGATCCGGCAGGAGCCGGGTGCCTACCTGCGTTCCGCGCTTCCGGTCGCCGGGTTCTCACTCCTCGAGGCGGACAGCCTCGAGGAAGCCGCCGCACTCCTTGCCGAGTCCCCGTGCGCTGTCGCGCACGGCGTCGTCGAGGTCTGGCCGCTGGAGGACTGGAACCAGCAGGACTGACAGGACCGACCGGCCCGTGGGCCGGGCCTTGGGCGAGGCCTTGGTCTGGGCCTTGGGCCGGACCGTGAGCCGGGCCCTGGGCCGGGCCCTTTGGTCGGGCCCTTCCGCGCCAACAGGCGGATACCGGCCGCACCCGTGACCCCGTGCCCGGCCCCTCCGGGGTGCGCGTCCTTGCACCTTCCCGCGAACCGGCTACCATCGGAGGCACACGACAGGGGAGCGCCGCACAGGGGCGCTGAGAGTGCGAACATCGCAGACCCTCGAACCTGATGCGGCTCGTACCGCCGAAGGAAGTCGAGACTCTTCATCCCCTCCTGTCATCTTTCAGGAGGAGCACCATGCAGAAAACCATGCAGGAATCTGCATCCACCCGCTGGCGCGTGGTCGACATCGTCGTCACCGCCGTCCTCGGCTTCGCCGTGGGACTCATCTTCTGGGCCTGGGCGGCGGCATGGTCCGTCTTCGAACTCTGGACGAATGCCTTCCCGCCGCTCATGGGGCTGTTCGGCGGGGTGTGGGTGCTCGCCGGACCGCTCGCCGCGCTCATCGTCCGCAAGCCCGGCGCTGCGCTCTTCTGTGAGCTCCTCGCCGCCGTCACCGAGGCCGTCCTGGGCTCGCACTTCGGCGCCACGGTGCTGATCTCCGGCGCGATCCAGGGACTCGGCGCGGAGCTCGCCTTCGCACTGCTGCGCTATCGCAGGTTCGGCCTCGGCACGGCGCTGCTCTCCGGACTGCTCGCCGGGGTGGGCCTCACAGTGGGCGAGATCGTCATGTACTACGCCGCCTGGTCCCCGGTGTTCCAGGGCGTGTACGCCGTGCTCGGCATCGCCAGCTCCGTGCTCATCGCGGGACTGGGCTCCTGGCTGCTCATGCGGGCGCTCGCACGCACCGGTGCGCTGTCCTCGCTGGCCTCCGGCCGGACGGCGCGCAGGATCTAGGCGGAGCGTACGACCTGTGGCCGGGGTGCGGCGGGCACGTGCTTCCAGAGGCGCACGTGCGCACTCCGGTCACCACCCCGGACCGGGGTGCGGCGGGCACTTCCCCGCACCCCGGCTTCCGAGAACCGTCCCGCCTGCTCCACACTTGTACCGGCGAGCGCCGGCCCGCCCCGCCCACAGAGCCCACCGCCCGCAGAGAAGAAGGACCACGTGCCGCACGACATGAACCCCAGCCCCTCCGCTGACGGCCCCGACGCCACCGGCACCTCCGGCCGCGCTCCCGGCGCAGGACGCTCGACTGCGCCGGGGAGCACACACGCGGCAGGAAACACACCCGCGCCCGGCACCGCCCCCAGACGCACGGGCACCCGCTGGCGGGTCGTCGACATCGTCGTCGCCGCCATCATCGGCGTCGCGGCCGGCGTGGTGTTCCTCGCCTGGTCCTCCTCCGTCTATCCCGTGTTCAGCTCATGGTCGAGCGTGGCCTTCCCGCCTGCGCTCGGTCTCATCGCGGGGATGTGGGTGCTGGCCGGACCCCTGGGCGGGCTCATCATCCGCAAGCCCGGCGCCGCACTGTTCTGCGAACTGCTCGCCGCGACCACCGAGGCGGCTCTCGGCTCGCAGTTCGGCCCGCAGATCCTCATCACGGGCACCCTGCAGGGCCTGGGTGCCGAACTCGTCTTCTGGTGGCTGCGCAGGCGTCAGGCCCGCGGCGCCCGCAGGCTGGCTGCGTACACTCTGACCACCGCTCTGCTCGCCGGTCTGGGCTCCGGCATCGCGATGTCCGTGGGCGATATCGTCATCCTCTACCCGGCCTGGGCGCCCATGCACCAGCTCACCTACGCCGTGCTCGGCTGGATCAGCGCGACGGCACTCGCCGGCGGTCTCTCCTGGCTCATCTACCGGGCGATCCTGCCCACCGGTGCGCTCTCCTCCTTCGCCTCCGGCAGGGACGCACGACCCACCAGGGATGCAGCGGCGTGAGCCCCCTGCCCATCACCGCGCACGGCTTCGGCTGGACCCATGCGGGCCGTTCGCAGCCAGCGTTCTCCGGCCTGGACCTGCGCATCGAGGCGGGCGAGCGCGTGCTCCTCGTGGGGGCCTCGGGCGCGGGCAAGTCCACCCTCCTCCACGCCATCGCCGGCGTGCTCCCGGAGGAGTCCGGCGATGCGGAGGGCACGCTGCTGGTGGGCGATGCCCCTCCTGCGGCCGCGCGCGGGGTGACGGGGCTGGTGCTCCAGGACCCGGACTCGCAGGTGATCCTCGCCCGGGTGGGCGACGACGTGGCCTTCGGCATGGAGAACCTGGGCGTCCCCGCGG
>NZ_JALAHB010000004.1 GCF_022712115.1 Brevibacterium sp.
CCCCCAGATCGTCCGGCCCCCGCTCCATCCCGCTGCCCAGCGCGAGCGCGTCCCGGGCGAGCGCGCGCCGGCCTGCCGCGCAGACCTCCGTGAAGGCCGCGGCGCGGAGCAGGGCGACGGAGAAGTCGCCGCGGAACGCGCCGGCGAGGATCTCGTCCGCCGCCCGGACCACCTCGTCCGGGCCGGGCGGGTTCTCCACCCCTGCCAGCAGTTCGGTGAGATAGGTCTCGGAGCGGAACCGGCCTCGGGTGCGGCCTGCGTCGAACTCCTCCGCGACGCGTGCGGAGCGGGTGGTGATCCACTCCCGGAGGGCGTAGAGCCGCCAGAGCACGCCCGGGAGGGAGACCGCCGGGGCCGAGGCCCAGATCTCCGCGATGACCTCGAGCCCGATCTCGTCCGCGAGCCGCACGAAGCGTGCGGTGGCCTCCGTGTCGCGGCCGGCGCGGCTCGCCTCGCCGGCGGCCGTGGGACGGCCTTCCACGGTGCCGTAGACGAGGAGGGAGGCGGTGGCGTGGGCGATCTCCGCGAGCCGCGCCGGGTCCGGGCGCTCGTCGAGGTGGTCGAGGTCTGCCATCGGGAGGGGCTTGTGATGCGTGCGCATGGTGTGGCCGATGGTACTCGCGTCTGAGTGCATCTCCCAGGGTGCGCGCCTAGGCTCGTGATGCGAGCACTCTCACGCCCTCACGGAGGAGCCACATGTCGAAGAGCACTGCGATCACGAACGGGATCGGCACGGCGGCGAAGTTCGCCGTGACCAAGGACGGAGAGCTCCACCCGCGGGCACGGGGCCTTCTCCAGCGCGCCCTGTCCGTCCAGCGGCCGGTGGTGCTGGCCTATGTGCGCACGGTGCGCCGCCGGCATCCGGATGCGAGCCCGGCCGAGATCGCGGACATCCTGCGCCGGCACTACCTCACGGTGGCGACGAGCAGCGGGGCGGCGGTGGGCGCCACTGCTGTGGTGCCCGGCCTCGGGACCGGTGCCGCACTGGGGCTGGGAGCCGTGGAGACCGGCGGCTTCCTCGAGCTCTCCGCCCTTTATGCGCAGTCGCTCGCGGAGCTCCACGGGATGCAGGTGGCGGACCCGGTCCGTGCCAATGCCCTCGTCATGGGCCTCATGCTGGGCAGCAGCGGCAAGAGCCTCGTCAAGCAGTTCTCCGCGCAGGCGCAGGGCGGCCCCGCACTCACCTCCAACTGGGGTGCGCTCGTCACCACGCAGATCCCCTCGGCGGTGTTGGACACCATCGTGAAGAAGCTGCGGAACAAGCTGATCCGCACCTACGGGGTGCGCTCCGGCGGGAACATCGTGCTCCGCGCGGTGCCCTTCGGAGTGGGCGCCGCCGTGGGCGGGGTGACCAACCGGATGATGGCCTCCACCGTGGCGAAGAACGCCCGCGGGGCCTTCGGCGACATGCCTGCGCACTTCTCCCCGGAGCTCGACCCCGCCTCGAGCACCCCGCTGCGGGATGCGGACATCGTCGCCGGGCTCCGTCATCTGCTCGAGGCGAAGGCCCGCAGGCGCGCCCGTGCCGCCGAGGCCAGGACCGGTGCTGCCGCCGGAGCGGGTGCCGCCGACGGGACGAGCGGCGCCGGCACGACGGGAGACCGCAGCGGGAAGGCGCTGGGCCCCGGGAAGGGCGCCGGGGACAGGAAGAGTGCGAAGGGCCGGCGCAGGGGCCTGTTCCGCCGTCGCGACGACGACGTCATCGCCGGAGAGGTCGTGGAGGACGAGGTTCCCGAGGCCGGAGCGGCCGGAACCGCGGCTGGGGACGCGGCGGTGAGCGCCGATCCGGTGGAGGGCGACGCTCCGCGCAACTGGAGGCCGGACCCCCGCCTCTGAGCGGCGGGGCGGTACAACGCACAGACGGGAACGGGCCACACCTCCGTTCCCGTCTGCGGATTCGCCCGATTCCGGGGCGGCTCGAGGCGAATCCGCAGACGGGAAGCCAGACCGGCAGGTGAGTCGTCTGCACCCGTCTGCGTAGCGCGGCTCAACTCAGCTCAGAGCAGCTGGCGCATGTTCGCCTTCGCGAGGTCGATGAGTTCCGTGCCGCGTCCGGAGAGGACGGTCCGGATCGCGAAGAGCGCGAAGCCCTTGGCCTGCTCGAACTTCACGGACGGCGGGAGCGTGAGCTCTTGGCGCTCGACGACCACGTCCAGCACCGCCGGACCGTCGTGGGCGAGGAACTCCTCCACCGCGCCGGCCAGGTCCTTGGGCCGTTCGACGCGGAAGCCCCTCACGCCCACGGCCTCGGCGACGGCGGCGAAGTTCGGGTTCTCCAGGTCCGTCGCGTAGTTGACGAAGCCCGCCGCCTTCATCTCCAGCTCGACGAAGTTCAGCGAGCTGTTGTTGTACACGACGGTCTTCACCGGCAGCCCGTTCTGCGTGACGGTGAGCAGCTCGCCCAGGAGCATGGACAGGCCGCCGTCGCCGGCGAGTGCGAGCACCTGCCGGTCCGGGAACGCGGCCTGCGCGCCCACCGCCTGGGGCAGGGCGTTGGCCATCGAGCCATGGGTGAAGGAGCCGATGAGACGCCGCTTCCCATTCATCGTGAGATGGCGGGCGGCCCACATGACCGGGGAGCCCACGTCCGGGACGAAAACGGCGTCGTCCGCCGCGCCCTGGTCGAGCAGGCGGGTGAGGTGCTGGGGGTGGATCCGCTTGCGATCCGACTTCTCCAGCTCCGCGAGCTCCTTGCGCGTGCGCTGGTAGTGCTTGCGCATGGTGTCCAGGTGCTTGGAGCTCCGGTTGCCCTTGAGCTCCGGCAGCAGCGCCTCCACCGTCTCCTTCACGGTGCCCACCAGCGGATGGTCGACGTGCACGCGCCGCCCGATCTGCCCGCCCCGCACATCGACCTGGATGACCGTCGCGTCCTGCGGGAAGAACTGCGCGTACGGGAAGTCCGTGCCGAGCATGACGACGGTCTCCGCACCCAGCAGCGCGTGGTAGCCGGAGGCGAATCCCAGCAGACCGGTCATGCCCACGTCGTAGGGGTTCTCGTACTCGACGAACTCCTTGCCCCGCAGTGCGTGCACCACCGGGGCCTGAAGCCTCTCCGCCAGCGCCACGACCTCGTCATGCGCGCCCTGGGTGCCGGCTCCGGCGAGGATCGTGATCTTCGCACTGTCGTTCAGCGCCATCGCCGCAGCCGCGAGCTCGCTCGGCGCGGGAAGGACGGTGGAGCATGTGGGTAGGACGGCCTCGGGCGCGGCATCCGTCTGGGCGAGCAGGACGTCTCCGGGGATGACGAGCACGGCCGGACCGCGCTGGGTCAGCGCCTCCCGCATGGCGATGCGCAGGAGGCGCGGCAGCTGCCCGGAGTGGGAGACGTACTCGGTGTAAACGCTGGACTCGCGGTAAAGGTCCTGCGGGTGCGTCTCCTGGAAGTAGCCGGTGCCGATCTCCTCCGTGGGGATGTGCGCGGCGAGGACGAGCATGGGCACCCGGGAGCGCATGGCGTCGTACACGCCGTTGATGAGGTGGAGGTTGCCGGGCCCGCAGGAGCCCGCACAGACGGCGAGCTCACCGGTGAGGGCGGCCTCGGCGGAGGCGGCGAATGCCGCGCCCTCCTCGTGCCTGGTGTGGATCCAGGCGACGCCGTCCGTGGTGCGCAGGGCGTCCGTGAAGCCGTTGAGCGAGTCGCCGGGGATGCCGTAGACGCGGCGGACCCCACTGGCGGAGAGGGTGTCGACGATGTGCTGGGCGACGGTGGGCATGGCCTTCCTTTCGCTGGACTGGGCGGGGATCGCGCCGGGGCCGGGAAGAGCGCACGCGCCCGAGGCCGCGGCCTCCGGACCGTCCTCGCAGGCTTCCAGCCTACGCGGCAGGCGGCGTGGCGTAAGGGGGTGCGGACGTGAGCCCCGGCATGCGCTCAGAGGCGCGCGTACCGTGCACGGAAGCCGCAGAACACGCCGTAGGCGATGAGGCCGAGGCCGAGCACTGCGACGATCACGGATCCTCCCGGCAGCTCGCGGAGCGTCTGGACCGCGGAGTCGAGGGCCCCGGCGGAATGCGGGTCGTCGCGAAACCCTGCCAGGCCTATGAGGACGCCGACCACGGCGACGGAGGCGCCCTTGGCGACGAACCCGATCACGCCGAGCGTGCGCACGGTGTGGCCGAGCGCCCCGGAGGGCAGCGTCATCCTCTTCCGGAAGCTGCGGAGCGCGCCCAGCACCATGAAGACGACGCCGCCGGCGAGGAGCCCGAGGCCGATGAGGGCCAGGAGGACCGGCCCGCCGGGGACGTCGAGGAGCCCTCGGCTGGCGGACTCCGCGCGGGCGTCCCCGTCAGTGCGATTGCCGAGCGCGGCCGAGGCAGCGATGGCACCGGTGGCGATGAAGGCCGCACCCTGGCCCCAGCGCGAGAGGCGAGTGCCCCACTTCTTCGCGGTCCCCGCGGTGGTCCCTGCGCGGGACTGCGCGATCCCGTCGACGAGGTGGAAGAGGCCCAGCGCCCACAGCAGCACGGTGAGCACCCACAGCGCTGCGGCACCCGGCACCGTCGCCGCCACGGCGGACAGCGCGCTGGTCTGATCGCTGTCGCCCCGGCCGGTGAGTCCGATGGAGACCGCGATCCCGCCCACCAGCGCGTGCACGAGGCCGTTGGCGACGTAGCCGCCGCGCGCGAGCGCCCGGAGCGCCGCACTGTGTTCGGCCGAACGCGCCGCGGACTTCATCTCGCTCTTCACAGCTGTGAGCCTAGACCGGCGCGGTGGGAGGTGGGAGACAGGAGCATGGGCCGGGGCGAGTGCGGGTGGGGATGCGGACGCAGGTGGGACGGTGCGTGCCGAGGGGCGGCTTCTTGTAGACTCTCTGCGGGCCTCTAGCTCAGTTGGCAGAGCAGCGGACTTTTAATCCGCGGGTCGTGGGTTCGATCCCCACTGGGCCCACTGTCTGCCCAGGTCAGGGCACGCACCGGCTCCGAACCGCAGTAGCCGGTTCGGGGCCGCTAGCACTTTAATGGCACGTTATGCGCGTGTGGACGCAGGGCCCACCTTCATCCTCGTCCCGGCGATCCGGCGCGCCTCCATGACAACCGCCCCCTCTCTTGGGCCCAAGCCCCGGAGTCATCCCACGCCCTCTCCAGGCCATCCACTCGTAGCACCTCCATGGGTCTCTCCGCCTCGATCGTTACGCAACCGTGGCCCGAACCTGCAATTCCTCACCTCACTACGGGCTACGCTATGTTCGGCGTTCGAACTTCTCACAATGACGCACTCCACCGTTCTGCGCCCAGTGCTCCTTCATCTAGATCTGGATTCCTATTGACTCGTTTACAACGTGCAGCCACCGCATGCGCCGCCATCGCCGCTCTTTCACTATTCACCCAGGGGGCAATTGCCACCCCCTCCCACGCAACAGGCTCCGACCCAAACGGCACAGACACTTACAATCTCAACGTTGAAGCCGCCAGTGTCTCCGCACAGCTCAAAGCTATGGATGCGGGAGAGGACTCCGCCTCCCTGACTTCATATGATACCCGGACAATTACCCACGACGATTCCCCATCAGAACAGCAATCTACCGTTGAGTTTGCAGTGCCGGACGGGTGCGACTCGACGACCGGCGAACGCCTCACCTGTGAATCTGGGGAAATGACATTCACCCCCGCCGTTTTCGACACCAATGGCGTCGAACTCCCCAGCGAAGTGAAGATCGCCTCCGCTGAGATTGCAGTGGAGTACCCAGAGGCGGCAGTTACAGCTGACGAGGTCGTGGCCACGATATTCATAGGCCCGACTGCCGAGGCCGAAGGGCAGCTCGAAGCGAAGGAAGCTCTTCAATGGATGCTGTCGGCCGGCGAATCCGGCTACTTCACCGAGGACGAGCTTGTGGCAGAAGACGAAGAGCTCAGCGCTGGCGAAGTGGGCGACCCCGGACCTGGCGCGGAAACTGGGCTTACCATCACTGACAACACAAAGGCAACAATCGGGCCGGACATCAACGCGGCAAAGGCGATTCCACGGCCTTCGAAGGTCGGAGTACCAAAGGGCTACGTGTACTGCACGAAATACACGACATCTCGTTGCAAGCCCAAGGCGCTTCACGACTACTGCACCTGGTCCCCGGATCGGTTCCTGTCTCTTCCCAAGGCGCCGAAGGCAGACTTCCGCGGCCCATGCGCACGCCATGACATGTCTATCGACAAGATCCGGAAGAAGAATATCTCGCTGAGCTCAAAGCGATCGCAGCGCAAGACAACAGATACTACCTTCAAAAAGCATATCCGCCAGAACTGCAGTTACGCGTATTACCAAGGCAAGTGGACCGTCGAGCGGAACCGATGCTATGGCGCCGCATCAACCTACTACGGTATCGTTCAACTCAAGACTCGAGTGTGGAACGGGAAATGATCACGATAGCAGTCGACCACAAAGTAAAGGCGGGATGATGGTCGAAACCATAAAGCCGGCTCGACTCATTACATTGACGCTATTGACATGCCTTGCAATCCCGGTATGGAGTGTAGCGGTGTTCATCGGGCTGCAAGTCTTGCCAGAGAGTACCTGGATCCCGCTGTCGAATACTGCACCACTGATTTCACTCTGCCTGTGCGTGGCAGCAGTTCTCTTGGCAGTCATTGCCCGCGCCCCCGGCACACGCACGGTCGCCGCGAGGACGATCGCTGTGCTCGCAGCCGCAATGGTCGGCGTGGGCACGGCCGCAGGGTTCACGACGAGCCCGGGAGGAAGCGTCGGCGATGTTCTGCTCGTCATCGCCGGCAACGTCATGATGCTGCTTGCCGTGGCCCTCTGGGCGGCTGTCGACGTTCGCGTTCGAGCCAAACAGTAGCCGGCGTCTTTCATCCGCCCAGGCACGTTTCGCGTCGCCTGAGGTGGGCGTGCGCCGCGGACGATAGCATTCTGCACGTCCTAGGCTCGATCCCGACGAAGCCAACTGCTTGCTGAGGTCAAGGCACCACATGGCCCCGAACCGACTACTCCGGTTCGGGGCCATGTGCACGTACCGCGTACGTTATGGGCCTCTCAGGCCCAAGCACCTGAAGACGGACGAGGACTGATTCACAGTTGCGCCGTCTGCAGCTGGTGCTCTCCGCGGAGAATGGTCCTCGAGTCGTCGATGTCGTTCCAGAACCTGAGGTGCCGGCGACCGTTCCATGCACCACGGCATCCTTCATCAGCGTCGACCTCGATGAGCTTGCCGCTGGCCTCAGCCAGGACATAGCTCACGCGTTCCTTGAATGCAGTCGGATAGCTCGCCACCGGCTTGAACGCCCATGAAGCGCCCTGGGATTCGTTCCGTGGTTAGACGGTCGCGGGCGCGGTCGTCGTGGGGTGAGTGTAGGCCGCTTCGACCGATGCGGGGGTGCGGTAGTCGAGAGCTTCGTGGAGCCGGGCCGTGTTCCACCAGTGGACCCA